>DATBEX010000049.1:0-60569 GCA_036558805.1 Candidatus Udaeobacter sp. | reverse complement strand
GGCCCATATTGAGCCGGAGGAGCAAACATTTGGTCGCGCTGAATGACAGTGCGGCGATGCCTGCGCGGAGCAAATTCAGTTCCCCCTGAGTCGGGCGCGACGATTCTGGTGCGGCCCGAAGGCAACCGATAAATCAGTCTTCCGTCGGACGTGATTCCCACCATCCGAACGCGGACTGACCCGTGGCGCGCTGACGATGTCGAAGCAACGCGTTTCTTTTTACTTCGCGAGTTCGACTGATCTGTTACAGCCGACTGCGCAGGCTCAGAGACTGCGGGGGATGCGGTAGCAGCCTCGCTTCCCTCTGAAGCTTCCGGAACCACACTCGGGGAAGCGCCCGCCAAAGCTTCCGGCGTTGCGGCGACCTGCGGTTGTCCATTCGATGTTTGGGCTTGCTGGAAATCCGTCGCTGGAGTCTGAGAGGAACTCGGAACAGCCGCCTGGTCCGCTGTTGGTTGATTCGCTATCGCCAGCGCTGAATTCGCGGCTTGTGACAACACAGTCGCAGGAGCAACAGGGGTCGAAGCATTTTGGGCTGCCGCAGGTGTGGGCGAAGATTCGGGCACGCCAACGATGACGCCGATCGATTTCGCCTCGCGGGGTCGGTGCAGGATTCCGCCAATTGACTCGGGAAACAGGACCGCGGCAACCACGGCGGCAGTCACGATAAGAGCGCCAAACGCCAATGCCGTTCGCAGCAAACGCCGCGGTCGAGGCTTGGTGGGCCGCGGAACTGTTGTCCTGAGTGGAATGCCATATCGGTCGGCCAGTGAGAGTCGCCGCTCAATTTTGAGCAGACAACTCCGAATCATCTCTCCAAGCACGACCAAGTCCTTTGGACGTTTGTCCGGGTTGGGATTCAATATCCGGGCGAGCAGATTCCGCAAAGGTTTTGGAAACCCGGAAAACTTGGGAGGATGCCGTACCGTCTCGGCTGAAAGCGCAACGCCGGTGAGAAGAAAATACATTATTCCACCAAGCGAATAAATCTCTGAATCTAGATCCGGTGTCCGATGTTCTCGCTTGGGTTGCACGGATTCAGCGCTCGCACTTCCCGCCGCGGGAGTCGCATGTTCTAACGCGGCATCCTTTGGTTGCAGGCCAGCGGCTCCGCCCGAAAGCGGGGCGTCCATCGTGGCCGGGGTTTCGGCGTCACTCGTCATTCCGGCCAACCCGAAGTTGGTCAATTTCACAAGCGGCCATCCACCTTCGGGAGTCTGGCCCGGCATCACAAAAATGTACGCGGGTTCAACAGGCGGATATGGAAGCTTATGAAAACTGGCGGACGAGAGGACACTCACGATTTGTTCCGCCACGCGCAATGCTGCGTCAGCTGGCATTGGTCCATGTTGGGCAACCCACGCAGCAAGGCTTTCGCCGGGCAGTCGCTCGGAGACATAAACGTAATTTCCGTCTTCGCGTCCAAAATCAAAGACCTTCGCAATATTAACGTGTCTTAGCCTCTGAACAGCGCGCGCCTGTTCTTCGAATCGCTCTCGGAGGCCCGGGTCTATGCTGTCCGTTGGAACAAGCGTCAGGGCAACTGGCTCGCCGGATCTCTCGTCGACGGCTTCGTACGCAATCACGGCACCGTCGCGGCCGAGTTCATTTGGCTCGCCATCAGAACCAAGACTGACGCGATAATGCTGAAGGAAAATTGTGCGCTCCATAACCGTTCGATTGGCGAAGCGAGATTATCACACTCGCCCCACCGGCCGATGATTCAACCTCGATTTTGCCAGCAAGTTGCTCCGCCGGGAGCGATCACGCGTGAATTTTGGACATTGCGCTTGAATCGAAAATCGCCAATCTAAAATCGCGAATCCGAATACCCCGTGGTGTAACGGTAACACAGCGCCCTTTGGAGGCGTTATTCTTGGTTCGAATCCAAGCGGGGTAGCCACAAAGGCATGCACTTGGAGTTTCGCATTCATGGGGCTCGACACGCGCACAATAAATGGTCACGCCCGGGAAGGAAGAAGTCCAAGAGCGTTCGCGAATCTCTTAAATCGGGGTATATTTCTTGTTCTCCGTTATGAAGGAGTTGAACATAGAGAAACTACACATTGCGGTCGGCGATCAGGAAATCGTTCGGGGCCTGACTCTTCGCATCCCACGCGGCGAAGTGCATGCTTTAATGGGCCCAAATGGCTCGGGAAAAAGCACTCTGGCCAAGGTTCTGGCCGGGCATCCCGATTACCATGTCACCGCTGGCAAGATACTAGTGGACGGTGAAGACCTTTTGGCGCTCGAACCGGACGAACGCGCACGGCGCGGTCTTTTCCTGGCTTTCCAGTATCCGAGCGAAATTCCAGGCGTGACAATCGCCAATTTTCTCCGCGCAGCATTACAATCGCGCCTACCGGAAGGTGAAGAGCTCGAGGCAACCGATTACTACGCCAGACTTTACGAAAAGATGGAGTTGCTTGGAATGGACCGCTCGTTCACGTCGCGTGCGGTGAACGAGGGCTTTTCCGGCGGCGAAAAAAAGCGCACCGAGATCCTGCAAATGGCAATGCTCGAGCCCAAGTACGCCGTGCTCGATGAGACCGACAGTGGTCTAGACATCGACGCTCTCAAGACCGTGGCGCACGGGGTAAATTCATTGCGCGGCCCCAATCTTGGCATACTGTTGATCACGCATTATCAGCGTCTCCTGAACTACATCATCCCCGATCACGTCCATGTGATGGTAGCAGGGCGAATCGTTAGAAGTGGGCGAAAGGAGCTCGCTCTCGAACTTGAGGAACGGGGCTACGATTGGGCGCGGGACGGCGCCGAACCAGCATATACGAGGTAAGACAATGAAAACCGAAACAACAGCCATCGATATCGATCGAGGCAAAGGTGATTTCTTTTATCCGGAAGCGCATGTGCGCGACGCAGGCGTAGGACTAAGCGAGCGGACGATCCATTACATCGCAGATGTTAAAGAAGATCCGGATTGGGTGCGCGAGTTTCGTTTGCGCGGTCTGAAAACATTTTTGGGGAAACCGCTCCCTACGCATTGGGCCAGCAAGGACCTCGAAGCGATCGACTTTGACAAAATCCGCTACTACCTCGCCCCCGGCACGGAACCGAAACGCAGCTGGGAGGAAGTGCCGGAGGACATCAAGCGCACATTCGAACGGCTCGGTATTCCCGAGCAGGAACGAAAATTCCTCGCCGGCGTGGAAGCGCAGTTCGATAGCGAGGCAGTGTACTCAAACATCAAAAAGGCTGTTGGCGAACAGGGCGTTATTTTCGTTGGATCAAGGGAGGGCCTGAAAAATCATCCGGAAATATTCCGGAAATGGTTCGGCAAAGTCATCCCGATTGCCGACAACAAATTCAGCGCACTGAATTCCGCCGTCTTCAGCGGTGGTTCGTTTATCTACGTTCCGCCCGGGGTAAAAGTGAAGCATCCTCTGCAGGCTTACTTCCGCATCAACGCCGAAAACTTTGGCCAGTTCGAGCGCACGCTAATCATTGCCGACGAAGGTTCGGAAGTGACTTACATGGAGGGTTGCACGGCGCCGAAATTTAACACGCCCACACTGCATAGCGCCGTCGTGGAATTGGTCGCGCTGAAAGGAGCTAAGATTCAGTACATCACCGTGCAGAACTGGGCTTCGAACGTGTTTAATCTTGTCACTAAACGTGGTCTCGCCCAGGAAAATGCCGAAGTGAAATGGATCGATTGTAACATCGGATCGCGCCTGACGATGAAATATCCGAGCGTGATCATGAAAGGTCGCAAAGCGCGCGGTGAAGTTCTCTCCATCGCGCTCGCAAATGACGGCCAGCACCAGGACACTGGAGCGAAAATGATTCACGCCGCCGATGAGACGACCAGTAACATCATCTCCAAATCGATCTCCATCGGAAAAGGTCGTGCCACCTATCGCGGTTTGGTTCATGTGCCGAGACACCTGAAGAATTGCAAGAACAACACGGAGTGTGACGCGTTGCTAATTAACGCGACTTCGCGCACCGATACTTATCCAGCAATCACCGTTCGCGGGACAGGCAACGCTGTTCAACACGAAGCCAGCGTCAGCCAGGTAAGCGCGGAACAAATCTTCTACATGCAACAGCGCGGCCTCACCGAGGCGCAGGCGATGAGCTTGAGCGTCAACGGCTTTGTAAACGATCTCGTCCGCCAATTCCCGATGGAATACAGCGTCGAGCTCAAGCGATTGATCGAGCTGGAGATGGAAGGCTCAGTCGGGTAATCGCACCGCTGCACGTGAGTACGACGCATGGGACGCATGAATCCCATGCGCCCGATATCGAAATGACCAGAAACGACACAGCGATAATCGAGAAACAGGCCGCAGCGATTCTTTCCGGCCCGGGCGAGACGCGCGAATTTCCCGATTGGTTCCGTGATCAGCAACGCGCAGCCTGGAAGGAATTTGAGTCATTACCTAATCCGACACGGAAAGATCAAGCGTGGCGGTTTGCCAACGTCGGCCTTCTCGACCTAAACCCTTTCAAATACGGCGGCACATTGTCTGAGAAGGAGCGGACAACTATTCTCGAACAATCGCGTGGACTGGAAGAGGTGGCCGGGCGCATGATCTTCGCCGGTGACGAGCTTATTGAGCGCGACGTCATTTCGGACCAGCTTAAAAAGCGCGGCGTCATTTTCCAATCGCTCGAGCGAGCGATGGTTGAACACACCGACCTGTTCCGCAAGCATTTCATGTCGCAGCCAGCGAAGCTTGGATCTGTCAAGTTCTCAGCGCTGCATCAGGCGTTGGTTTCGTCAGGGACATTCCTTTACGTGCCGCGGGGCGTCGAGATCGAGTTACCGATCGAAATTTTCCACTGGCTAAATGGTGAAAATGCTTCCGCCTTTCCGCATTTACTCCTGGTCACGGACGAGCTCGCGAAGGTCACCGTAATCGAACATTTCCGCTCCGTGAATGAACATGTGCCTGGATTCGCATGCGGCGTAAACGATCTCGTCGCCGGCCCGGGCGCGAAGGTCAGCTATGTCTGCGCCCAAAATTGGGCAGACAATGTTATCGCGCTGCAAATGAACTCGACAACCGTGGACCATGATGCTTCGGCGATGAGCCTGAATTTGCATCTTGGCTCACGCTATTCGCGCTTCGAAAGTCTAAGCCGGCTCATCGGCGAAGGTGGGCGGAGCGACCTGCTGGCTGTCGCTGTAGCGAAGCACCAACAGGAGTTCGATGCTCGCACATTGCAGGACCATGTCTCCCCGCGCACGGCGAGCGATCTCCTATACAAAAACGCTCTCGACGGCCGCGCCCGTACCATTTTCGGCGGACTGATTCGAGTAGAACCGCACGCCCATTTCACCGATGCGTATCAAAAAGTTCGTAACCTCTTGTTGAGTGACGATGCAGAAGCCAATTCGATGCCAGGGCTCGAAATTCTCGCCGACAACGTCCGTTGCACCCACGGTGCGACTTCCGGTCAAATCGATGAAGACGAGCTCTTCTATCTGCGCACTCGCGGTATTCCTGTCCCCGCAGCACAGCGTCTCATCGTCACCGGTTTTCTGGACGAAGTAGTTCAGCGCCTCGATCATCCCGCAATAGCCGGGCATTTACACCGATTGATCGAGAAGAAATTTTCGGGAAATCGTGGTTGAATCGCGGACGTCCGCTCCGGCAGGCTCCAGTCCAGGGAACGTTTATTTCGCCGTTTCTTGATTCGTATTTAGCTCGAAATTGATTTTTACGTCGTAGTGATTCCCGTTTATGAGCCCTGTCGGTGGCGAGTCCACTTCAGTCACTCGTTTGGCAATTGCCGCAACCGACTCATTCACCACAACATTCTCCGAGGGTTTGATGATCTCAAACTTTGAGACGCGACCGTCTTTTTCGATTCGAATTTTTACGAGCGTCGAAATCCTAGTGCCGGAAGCGACTGTAGAAGTTGGCTGGACCCATGCGCTGTAAAAACGATCATGCAACATATTGCCATACCATCCGAATTCTGAAGCGTTTCTTCCGCCGCCCGCGCTCGCGCCTTTGCCGGCTGAACTAGTTTTTCCAGTGCCGTTACTGGATGACAATTTGGTCTTCGCATCAGTAGTCTTCGCGCTCTTCTTTTTCTGACCAGTCCCGTCCGTTCGCTCTTCCTTGGGTTTTGCCGGGTTCAGGTGCCCAGCTGAGTTGGATGCTTTCGCCAGGACAGCTTTCTTGGCCGTCGGTTTGAGAGCTGGCTTTGGCGTCGGCTTCGTTTTTCCTTCAGGAGCAGTCGTTTTCGAAACTGGCGTTGCAGCCGGCTTCGGTTTCGGTGTCGGAAAATCGATCTCGCTCCTTGCCTGAGTCAAAAACGGGCGCTCCTTCTTTGACTCGTCCGGGTTTAACGGTTCGGATTCAATCGGCGTAGTGGAAGCTTTCGCGTACTGTGTCGCGCTCGGTTCCGATCGTTCTGCTGCGATATTTTCCGCACCGCTCAGCCAGACCAGGCTTTCCGCATCTGGCGCATTTCGCGCCTCTAAACTCCAGCGAATCAACACTGCGATCAACGCGACATGCGCAAGCGCAATTAGCGTGACGTTTCGCCAAAAGCGCGGCGTCGCGACGCCCTGGCTACGCAAAGGCGGGTTCGTCGACATCTACTTCGGCTCTGCTTTCGTAGCGATGCCGACCTTGGTAATTTGCGCGTCCTTCAGCGCATCCATCAGCGCAATCAATTTTTGTACAGGCAGCTCGCGATCGGGCCGAATCACGACGGCAACGTCTGGGTTCGTCCGTTTCAATTCAGTCAGTCGCGAGGTGAGTGCTTTCAAATCGATTGCCTGATTGTTAAACCGAATCGTCTCACTGCGATCGATTGAGACAATTTGCACTTGTGCTGACTTGATCGGCGGATTTGTGGCACCGCTGGATGGAATTACGAGATTCATGCTGCTTTCGAGCAACGGCGTGGTGATCATGAAAATGATGAGCAGCACGAACGCCAGATCGAGGAGCGGCGTGACGTTGATCTCACTGAGGGTAGAAAGCCCCTGGCGTTGTGAGTAACGTCTCATCGGCGGAATGCCGATTCCCGTACGCTGTGATCGACGTACTTGTGTTCAAATTCCGAAGCAAGCTCGGCGGCAAAATTGTCCATCTCGACGATGATCCCGCGAATGCTGGTGACAAGAAAATTGTAACCGAACATCGCTGGAATTGCGACGCAGAGCGCTGTCACTGTAGTAATGAGCGCCCCGGAAACACCGGGCGCCATGGAGACCAGGTTCGGCGAGCCTGCCTCGGCCACGCCGGTAAAGGCATCCATCACGCCCCAGACCGTGCCCAGCAAGCCAAGAAAGGGCGAACCACTTACCGCAGTGGCGAGCAAAATCATCTGCGATTCAAGTGAAAGCGCAGTTTCACCGACAGCTCGCTCCATCGCTGCATTTACTGCGCCCATTTGCGCCGGCGAAATTTTGTCAGCGATCTCGAGTCGCGCACGAAACGTACCGTCGACCTCAGGCGAGCCAAGCAGATGAAATGTCATTTCCTCACAGCCGGCCCGATATACATTGAACACTGGCGATCCTGGAAAACGCGCGTTCTTCTCAAACAGACGCAACGGTTGTCGATCCTGCCGAAAAGCTGCGAGAAAACGAGCGTTCTGCTTTCGAGCAAATCGGATCACGCGCAGCTTGGTGACCATGATCGACCAGCTGAAGATGGAGGCAACGGCAAGCAGAGTGAGAACGAGTTTTCCTGCGATCGTCGCGTGATCGAACGCAAAAAGGAGACCGCCGCCGGCTGCTAAGATTTCAAGCATTCCCGCGTCACCGGCATAAGTAATAACGCCGTTTTAGAGAAACGCTACCGGTCATTTCGAGCTCTGGGGTACGTCGGTCGCATTTTTGCCACTGCAACAAACCCGAGGCCGATCGCGATCAGGAAGAATGAAAAGAATTGGCCGCGCGTGAAGGGACCGATCAGTGCTGCATCGGGTTCGCGGAAATATTCGACTACGATCCGAAAAATTGCATACCAGATAAAAAATAGTCCGGTCAAGACACCGTTTGGCTCGTGCCTGCGAGTACGCACGAACCACAAAATCGCGAACAAAACTACTCCCTCAAAAAAAGCCTCGTAGAGCTGGGAGGGATGGCGTGGCGAAAGGATTGGGCGCAGTGCAGCGGCCACTTCTGGTTGGCTGCGAACTGCCTCAACGATTGCATCAGGTGTTGTGAGCGATGACTTGATTCGCGCGCATGCCGCCACCGCGCGCTCGGCTTCCTGAGAATGATCAAACAGTTCCTTTGGGAATTGCATCGCCCAGGGGACTTTCGTAATCCGACCGTAAAGTTCGCCGTTGATGAAATTGGCACAGCGCCCGAAGAACAATCCGATCGGCACAGTGACGACCAAATTGTCGCCAAGATTCGTCCACGAAATTTTGTGCCGATGCGCGTAGTACAAAGTGAAAAGCAATACGCCAAGCATTCCGCCGTGGCTGGACATTCCGCCTTCCCAGACGCGCAAGATCGACAGCGGTTCGCGCAACATCTCCGGCTTGTAAAAGAACACGTACCCGAGACGCCCGCCGATGATCACACCAAACAGCGCGCAGCCAGTGATGAAATCGCCCACTCGTTGCGGGGGCAGATCCGCATAGCCGCGTTTAGCAAGCCAAAGGAAGAGTAGATAACTGCAGATAAAAGCAAGCACGTAAGCCAAGCCGTACCAACGCGGGCCAACGTTGCCGGAGACCCGAAAAATAATTGGATCAAAATTGTGGAGATAATAGGCGAGCATTTGTCTGGCGATTGTCACTGATGTCGTTGACACCCGCAATTAAAACGCGTGTCGTCCCGAAGGAAGTGAGGCACCTCCTAAAAAGGGCTGGATCGCGCTATCTGCTTTGCGTGACTCGCCCTTCGATTGCGAGGTCCTTCGCTTCGCTCAGGATGACAACGCCGTTTTCGCGCACGATGAGTTCAATACTTTTCGCAAAAACGGCGCGGTGCGACTCACGCGGCTCTTTGCGACTTGTTCGGGCGCACCGCAGGCGACGACTTCACCTCCGTCCGCGCCCGCTTCCGGGCCGAGATCAACAATGTAATCAGCTTCCGCGATCACACTAAGATTGTGTTCGATGACAATCACCGTGTTTCCTTCGTCGACGAGCCGATGCAGAACGTTCAGAAGCAGCTCAATGTCCGCCATGTGCAGACCGATGGTGGGTTCCTCCAGCAAATACAGTGTCGAACCCGGTTTGCGCATTTTACGAATACGCTCGTCAGCTGCGCGGCTAACGCCACGTTTGAGCTGGGTGACTAGCTTTAGTCGTTGCGCTTCTCCGCCGCTTAGCGTTGGACTCGGTTGCCCCAGCTTGAGATAACCCAGCCCCGTATCAACCAGCAAGGAGAGCGGTCGCGCGACTTTGGGATGCGCCGAGAAAAATTCCGACGCTTCCTCGATGGTCATTTCCATCACGTCGCCGATCGATTTGTCGTTGTAGAGTATCTCAAGTGTTTGCGGATTGTAACGTTTGCCGCCGCAGTCTTCGCACGGCACATAGCTGCGCGGCAGAAAGTTCATCTCCAGTTTGATCACGCCCTGGCCCTTACAAGTCTCGCAGCGACCGCCTTCGGCGTTGAACGAAAATCGGCTTGCGGAGTACCCGCGTACGCGGGAGACCGGCAGTTGCGCGTAAAGATTCCGGATCTCGTCGAAGACTTTTACATAGGTGCCCGGCGTTGAGCGCGACGTCTTACCAATCGGCGACTGATCAACTTCGTAAACGCCTTCAATCTCTTGCGCACCGTTTACCAGCTTGAACAGATCGCCATTTCCTGCGCGTTTTCTTTCTTTCAGCTGCTCCCGTACCGCCGGCCAGATGACCTCGTGCATCAATGTCGACTTGCCGCTCCCGGAAATTCCTGTGATCACCGAAAGCCTGCCCAGCGGGAAACGAACAGAAATATCTTTCAAATTATTCACCTTGGCGTTACGGACTTCGACCCAGTCTTCGACGTTGCCCAAGGACCGGCGCGATCCGCGGGTGGGATGTTGGAGTGGAGTCTTCAGGCAGCGCGCGGTCTCGGAATCCGAATTCTTTTCCACGTCGCGCAGCGTGCCCGTGGCTACAACTTCGCCGCCGTGAATTCCTGCGCGTGGACCTAGATCGACGATGTGATCAGCGCGCCGCATCGTTTCCTCGTCATGCTCAACGATAATCAGCGAATTCCCTTTGTTCCGCAGGGCGGTCAGTGTATCGAGCAATCGCAAATTATCCCGGGGATGTAGACCGATCGTCGGCTCATCCAGTACGTAAAGGACGCCGCGCAGGTTTGAGCCGAGTTGTGCCGCTAATCGAATCCGCTGTGATTCTCCGCCGCTCAACGTCTTTGCCGATCGTCCCAGCGCGAGATAGCCGAGGCCAACTTTTTCCATGAAACGCAATCGCTGCTGAATTTCAGGAACGAGACCGGCAGCGATCGTTTGATGCGTTCCGCGAAACTTCAACCTCTCGACCTTGCGCGCTGCTTCGCAGGCCGAAAGATTCGTGAAGTAATCGATGGTATAACCTTGGATACGTACATGACGCGCGACGGCGTTCAAGCGTGAGCCGTGACAGCTCGGACATTCTCGCGCCGCGCCTTCCTCGATCCATTCTGCCTCACGCTCAGCGGCGAGCTCGGTTTCGAGGACCGATTCACCGTCGGGATCGGCAGCAGTTTGCAAATCCTGGTCCCAGATTTCGCCAAATCCGCCGCATTCTTCGCACGCGCCGTGAGGCGAATTAAACGAAAACAAACGTGGATCGAGCTCCTCGAATGCGCGGCCACAGTTTGGGCAGCTCATTTCGGTGCTCACGACCGTCAGCCTGTTTTTCGAGTCAAGCAGCCGACCCGTGCCGCGGCCGATCTCCAGCGCGCGCCGGGCGATCTCACGCGCGTTCGCAATCCGTCTCGGATCGATCAGACCAACGACTACATCGATCGTGTGCTCTTTGAACCGCTCCAGCTTTCGAAAATGCGAGGCGGGAACCAGTTTCGCATCCACGTAAAGGGCATCGAATCCCTGTCGTTCCGCCCATCGCGCGACTTCGGTGTGAAAGCCTTTTCGAGCCTTGACCAACGGTGCAAGCACTCTCACCGGTCCGCGTTTCGCTAATGATTCAATTTGTTTCGTAATCGCGGCCAGGCTTTGTTTCTCCA
Organism: Candidatus Udaeobacter sp.; assembly: GCA_036558805.1. Taxonomy (GTDB): domain Bacteria; phylum Verrucomicrobiota; class Verrucomicrobiia; order Chthoniobacterales; family UBA10450; genus Udaeobacter. The sequence continues at coordinate 49,429 of DATBEX010000049.1, read as the reverse complement.
CCGGCAAATCGCAGGCCGGACAAGATTGCGTTCCGGTTTTTGCGAAAAGTAGCCGGAGAAAATGGTAGATCTCCGTCACTGTAGCGACTGTCGATTTCCCTCCGCCGCGCGTGACCCGTTGCTCAATCGCTACACTGGGAGGCAGCCCGCTGACCAGGTCGACATCCGGTTTTTCGAGCTGCTCGACGAATTGCCGCGCATACGGCGACATGCTGTCGAGAAAACGTCGCTGTCCCTCCGCGAAGAGAATATCAAAAGCAAGCGTTGATTTGCCGGAGCCACTTAGACCTGTGATGACCACCATTTGTTCTCTGGGGATTTTGATCTCGATGTTCTTGAGGTTGTGCTCGCGCGCCCCGTGAACCTGGATTGTGCCATTCGCTTTATTTGCGCCGAAAGGCGGCGCTTCTTCGGCAGCTCGCGCCAGCTCCACACTTTTATCCTGAGCGTAAGCGAAGGACTTTTCTGACTGGCGGGATGTTTTGCGAGGTTTCGAAAGAGCCTGCCTCAAAAATTTGCCTGTGTGCGACGTCTCCGCCTTCGCGATTTGCTCTGGAGTCCCGGCAGCGACCACATTTCCACCGGCGTCTCCTGCTTCCGGTCCGAGGTCGACGATCCAATCAGCGCACTTTATGACTTCGAGATTATGCTCGATCACCACGATGGAATGGCCGCGGTCGACCAGGCGCTGAAATAATCGCAGTAGCATCGCTACGTCATCGAAGTGAAGTCCCGTGGTCGGTTCATCGAAGATGAACAAGTTGCCGATTTCCGTTGCGCTTGAACGTTGTACATTTTCTGTTTCCGCGAGATGGCCGACCAATTTCAGTCGCTGCGATTCACCGCCGGAAAGGGTGTTGAGAGGTTGCCCCAATCGCAGATAACCAAGTCCGACCTCCTCGAGTACGCTAAGCGGCTCAGATAAGGTTTCCTTCTCGCCAATTTGCGCGAAAAATTCGATCGCTTCGCTTACGGTGAGCTTGAGCAGATCGTGGATTGATTTTCCGCACAATTGAACTTTCAGAACATGGGACTGAAACCGTTTGCCTTCGCATTCGGCGCAGCGCACGAAAAGGTCGCTCAAAAATTGCATCTCAATTTTCTCGTAACCCGTGCCGGAGCAGCGCTCGCAGCGGCCGCTGCCGGAATTAAACGAGAATGTGCCGGCCGTGAGCCCCTGCGACATTGCTTCCGGTTGAGCGGCAAACAATTCGCGAACACGGTCGTAAAGCCCCAAATAAAGCAGCGGCGTCGATCGGGGCGTCCGCGCAAGCGGAGCCTGATCGACCATGACTACATCCCGGATGCGATGCGCTCCGGTAACCGATTTGCATGCACCCGGCTCGCCTGCCGAGCTGTAGTTTTGCGTTGGGTGGTGATGGGACGACTGTCCCTTTGCGATCGACAGATTCCTGTAGAGTACGTCGTGAATCAGCGTGGATTTTCCAGAACCAGAAACACCGGTGACACACGTGAAAACACGCAACGGAAGTTCGACATCGATGTTCTTCAGGTTGTGCTGTCGCGCGCCAATGATCTTGAGCGACGACTTCGATGTTCTTCGCGACGTCGGAACCTGAATCGATTTGCGATTCATCAGGTAATCGCGCGTCAGTGATTCCCTGTAGCCGTCGCCCTCAGGGCGGCGCGACCCTGACGATCTATTAGCATCGGCACCTGCGCTTCCCCCAGGGAAGCGGCTACAGAAATCATCCAGCGTTCCGTTCCAAACCAACTCCCCACCGTGTTCGCCGCGGCCTGGGCCGATATCCATCAAATTATCGGCTGACCGAATGATTTGTTCCTCGTGCTCGACCACGAGCAACGTATTGCCTTTGTCGCGTAAGTTGTGCATCACGCGAACCAGCCGGCCAACGTCGCGCGAATGCAAACCGACACTCGGTTCATCCATGACGAAGAGTGTGTTGACCAATGAGGCCCCCAGGCACGTAGTGAGGTTCACTCGTTGCACTTCGCCGCCGCTTAAAGTACGCGTCGATCGGTCGAGCGTAAGATAGCCGACGCCGACTTCGCAGAGATAGTTGAGGCGCGCACAAATCTCCTCGCGCAACATGCGTGCAGTCGAATCGTTTGACGGAATCTCGAGCGCCGTCAGAAAATCCCGGGCATCCCGGAGCGAAAGCGCCTGGAATTCGGGGAGGGTTAGCGGTAACTGCGCTTTCGGAGCGCCGTCCCGGCGACTATGCACCGCCGTTGTGACCCTGTAATTTAGTGCTTCGGGCTGATATCGTCCTCCGTTGCAGCTCGGACAAGTGATGTAGGCACGGTAGCGGCTCAGTAGAACGCGCACATGCATCTTGTAAGTTTTGCTTTCCAGCCAGCGAAAGAAACCACGGACGCCATACCACCGATCGTTTTCGTAATCCTCGTCTGTGTAATCGCCTGATCGTTTCTCACCTTCGATGACAAAGGACTGATCAGCCTTTGGCAATTCTTCGAACGGAAGGTTGATATCGATCTCTTTGCGCGCACACGCCCGAAGCAAATCTTTCTGCGATTCGCCGAACTCTGCACCGCGAAAAACCCGGACCACGCCTTGTTTGATGCTCAAGCTGCGGTCTGGAATCGCCTTATTCAGATCGATTGCGATGATACGACCGAATCCGCGACATTCCGGGCACGCACCCAGCGGATTATTGAAACTGAATAACCCGGGTGTAGGTGGGCGAAGATCGAGATCACAATGCGCACAATGCCAGCCGTTAGAGAAAGGAAATTCGTGATCCGTGATCGGTGATCCGTGATCAGTTGGACGCTGGACACCGGGCGTTGAGCGTTGGGCGTTTTCTGAAAGCGGAATGACATTGATCTTGCCTTTGCCAAATCGCAGCGCCGTTTCGATAGCTTCGACCAGGCGCGCACATGTCTCCTCTGAGATCGCGATGCGATCCTGAATGACCTGTACACGGGCAGCAAGTCGCTTGAATTTTGGATCGGCATCGACGCGTACAATTTGATTGTCGATCCATACGCGGAGGTAGCCCTGTTGCTGAAGGAACTCGAAAAAGGTGCGCGGCTCGGTTTTCGTTGGAACGGCCACCCGGAAATTGATCAGAACCGTTTTCCCGGCGTGATCATGCAGTATCTGGCGACTGATTGACTGCGTGGTTTCAGGCCGAACTTCGCGGCTGCAATTCGGACAGAATGCGCGAGCAACGCGCGGCCAGAGCAATTTCAGGTAGTCGTTGATCTCGGTCATGGTGCCGACAGTCGAGCGCGAACTCTTAACAGGGTTTGCTTGCTCGATGGCAATCGCCGGCGGGATACCGTGGATGTCGTCTACGCGGGGCTTGTCCATGCGGTCGAGAAATTGCCGCATGTAGGGACTGAACGTTTCGACATAACGGCGCTGGCCTTCGGCGTAAATGGTCTCGAATGCCAGACTTGATTTGCCGCTACCGCTCGGGCCCGTGACCACCGTCAATTTTCCCAGAGGAAGATCGACGTCGATCCCTTTGAGATTGTTCTGACGCGCTCCGCGAATCTCAATGTGATCCTTTGCGATTGGTGATCTGAGATGTTTTGCGCTCGCAATCTTCGAACCCACTGGAAATATTCGCTGCCAGTCAAGCGGTTCGCAAATCTTGCAGCCGCTTTCCTCTGCGAAACGCTCCCTGTGCAGTCGCCCGCACGCGCGTCGCCCAGAGCGACGGCTACAGCTTAAAGCGCGCGACGAGTTGTTCGCGCTGCTTTTGCAATTGCTCCGGAACCACGCCCCCAAGGGAGTCGAAAAACTTCTTGTGCGCAGCGAGCTCCTTTTGCCACTCTTCGTGATCGATTCCCAGAAGCTCGGCCACGCCTGTGTGATCGATGTCCAGGCCATCAAGATCGAGATCATGTGGACTGGGTAACCAGCCGACAGGCGATTTGACAGCTCTGGCATTTTGCTCACAGCGATCGATCACCCATTTAAGCACCCGCATGTTCTCCCCGAATCCCGGCCAGAGGAACTTCCCGGTCGCACCTTTGCGGAACCAATTCACATTGAAGATTAGCGGCGGATTGGTGAGGCGTTTTCCGATGTCGATCCAATGACGGAAATAATCGCCGATGTTGTATCCGCAGAACGGCAGCATTGCCATCGGATCGCGTCGGACTTGTCCAACAGCGCCCGTCGCGGCTGCCGTCGTCTCGGAGGCCATGGTGGCGCCCAGATAAACACCGTGAACCCAATCGAACGCTTCATAGACCAATGGCACAGTGTCGCTGCGACGGCCGCCGAAAATGATGGCGCTGATCGGAACGCCTTCGCCCTTTTCCACATCGGGATCGAGAGCCGGATTATTGCGCATCGGCGTTGCAAACCGGCTGTTGGGATGCGCGGCCTTTTCTTTTGAGTCGGGCGTCCAGTCATTCCCGCGCCAATCGATAGCGTGTTCTGGAGCTGCGCCGTCTTTTCCTTCCCACCAAACGTCACCATCGTCAGTGAGTGCGACGTTTGTGTAAAGAGTGTCGTGCTCTATCGATTTCATCGCGTTCGGATTCGACTTGTAACTGGTGCCGGGAACCACGCCGAAATATCCGTTCTCCGGGTTCACAGCAAACAAGCGCCCGTCGCGAATTTCCATCCACGCGATGTCGTCGCCCACAGTCGTCACTTTCCAGCCTTTGAAGTGTGCGGGCGGAATCAACATTGCAAAATTTGTTTTGCCACATGCGCTGGGGAAGGCCGCAGCCACATGATATTTTTTTCCTTCGGGCGATTCAACGCCAAGGATCAGCATGTGCTCCGCCATCCAGCCTTGCTTACGCGCGAGGTACGACCCTATGCGCAGCGCGAGACATTTTTTGCTCAGCAAAACATTGCCGCCGTAGCCGGAGCCGACCGAGATGATCGTGTTGTCCTGGGGAAAATGACAGATGAACCGCCGATCAGGGTCGACATCCAGTAACGAATGCACGCCACGGTTCCATTCCGCTTTTGGATCGTTGCCCAGACGATCCAGCGCGACTTTGCCCATGCGCGTCATGATTCGCATACTGAGCACAACATATTTTGAATCGGTGATTTCGAAGCCGACTTTTGTTAGGGGAGAATCGGGCGGGCCCATGATGTATGGCACGACAAACATGGTGCGCCCCCGCATCGCGCCATTCAGCAGCCCATACAACTTCGAATATGTTTCTGCCGGTTCTGACCAGTTGTTTGTTGGACCGGCTTCCTCCTTCGTCGGCGTGCAAATAAATGTGAACTTCTCCACTCGCGCGACGTCGTTCGGGTTTGAACGATGCAAGTAGGACCGTGAAACCTTTTGTTCGTCCAGTTTGATCAGCACGTTCTGCTTTAAGGATTCCGTGATCAAAAAGTCATTCTCGCGCTCGGAACCGTCACACCAGAAAATGTTCTCGGGTTTTGTCAGTTTCTCGATCTCGTGCACCCAATTGAGCACGGCCTGATTGGTCGGCTTTTTATCGCCGACTCCACTAGGCGGGAATATAGCGGGTGCGGTGTTTCTCATGAAAAGAAGGTGTCCATTCTAACTATGAATGAGCGGCTTGCCACGTTGAATCGTCGAAGCGTTCTATCATCTCCCTGACGATAACGCCGAAATAATCCACGGATCATGAATCACGCTTGCGTAAGAACAGTGCGCGGCATTAATTGAAAGCATGTTCGGGGTCACCACGTCCGATGATTATCGGCCGGTTGCGTGGATGGGTCGTTATCCCGTCGATGTGACCACGATGCTCGTCGGGGTACACGTAGCTTGCGCGGTTGCAGCATGCATCTTTACCGCAATTTCCAGCCTGAGCGGCACGCTCAGTTATTTCGTCTTCGACAGCGCGCGAATTTGGAATGGGCTGCAGGTGTGGCGACTGGGCACCTATGCCTTTGTGCATTCGCCGTCGACGCTTCTCTGGTTCGCGATCGAGATGTACATGCTGTTCGTGTTCGGCCGCGAAGTGGAACGCTTTATTGGGCGGCGTGCCTATATTGCACTCTATCTTGTTTTATTGCTTGCGCCTACGGCGCTACTCACCGTCTGGGGATTATGGCACCGGTCGGTTCTGGCCGGTTCGCCTGCATTGCACTTTGGAGTTTTTGTTGCCTTCGCCACCATCTATCCGCGGGCTGAGTTGTTTCTGCGGATCATGACCAAATGGGTTGTGCTGATTCTTGCTGCGGTTTACACCCTTCAACTGCTCGCATATCACGCCTGGAGCGAGCTGATGGTCGTTTGGACCAGCATTGGCGCGGCATTCCTTTTCATTGAAATGCATGGCGCCGGGCCGGAACTTGCCTGGTGGGACGCGTTGAAAACGCGCCTTCGCCCGAAACCGAAGTTCCACGTCGTCCCCAAGGTGCGATCTGTTCGTTCGGCTGATGCCGACGATGTTTATCCTTCTATTGACCCGATCCTTGATAAGATTTCCAAGTTCGGAATCGGAAGTCTAACGGCGAGCGAGCGCCGGCAACTCGACCGGGAACGCGAACGATTGCTGAGAAAATCGGAGTAACCCGCAGTCTCTTCAGTTCACGAAACACGCGGACGTGCAGGACGGGAGAATCTGTCTATCGAATTTTCGTATCTTTGGTGTGTTTACTGGTTTTTTTCTTTTCGCCGAGCCGAACCTCTACGGTCTCGCACAAGACGTGGAGCAGAAGCTGATGTGCCTCCTGAATCCGGGCAGTTAAATCGCCACGAACCAAAAGATCGACGTCGGCCATTCCAATGGTCGATCCGCCGTCGCGACCGAGAAAGGCAATGGTCTTAAGATTGCGCGCTTTCGCTTCCTGAAATGCGCGTTCGACATTTTTCGACTTGCCAGAAGTTGTTAGGCAAATCAGCAGATCTCCTGGAAGGCCGAAGGCCGCGACCTGGCGAGCGAAAATCTCATCGAAGCCGTAATCATTGCCTGCAGCGGTGAGAAGTCCGCCATCCCCGGCAAGACAGATCGCGGGATACGCGGGACGATCTTTCATAAAGCGCACTACAAACTCTGTTGCAAAATGCGACGCATCGGCGGCGCTGCCGCCGTTGCCGCAAACGAGCAATTTGTTCCCCCCGCGCAAACATTGTTCGATCAGGTCCGCCGCCTTCGCCACCTGCGACTCGAGGTTAAGAAGCGATTGCAGCGTCTCCCTTGCTGCGCCGATTGCAGCTTTTAAGACCTCAAATGACTGGTCCATACGTCAATTCGAAACGCTAATTGAAACAAATATGTAAAAACCAGACCTTTTTCGCATTAGAATAAGCATTTTAGGCGAACTTCTGTCGCTGGATTCCGTAGAAGTGCTTGTGCAGGGTGTAATACTCAACCTCACACTTAAGTTTCTCGTTCTCCACGCTCTCGACAGGCAGCTTGGTCCTCTATGTAGTTCGGCCAACCGGCAGAGAATCTGGTTCTCGCCGGCGCCTCGCCTTGCAACATTGAACAAAGAGAGCGCAGTCAGCGGCCAAAGGCCAGCTGGGACAACGAAAAATGGATTTTACCGGGCTTACTGATTCCGTGTCAGCGATTCCGCACGAGCACGACGAATGCCCGCACTGTTGCAGTGTGGTGCGAGTTCATAACGGGCTTTGCCTAGGGTGTTTGGTACAAACGGGACTCGCTGAAGACGACCTCTCCGAGAGCGAAAACCTCGACACTCTGCTTTCAGAGATCGAATAAGTGTGCGGAATCGATCACTTGCGATCATCATTTCCCGTCTATTCTCGGGCGTTATCTGCGGATTGTGACAGTCCCGTTAAATTCCCTTTTCCAGCAAAATAATTGGAACCTTCCCCCCGCAGTTTCCGTAGAAGTAAGCGTGCGGGAAATTACACCAATCCAACAGGCTTCCCTGGCATGTCGACTCTGCTGTACTCAGATTTTCGATTTTCGTTTCCGGCTTTCTCCCCCAGTTTTGCAATTTTTAAGGGTGAATTTTTCGAGGGCTCGCTCCTCAGTCACGGTTGCTTAATGGACGTAAGACGTAGATGCGGGCTCCCCCTCACTCTTTCCGCAGAGTTAGCGGACTAGCAGCAGTTGGAGGACTCAACAGATGAGGATAGAAGATCATCTCCCGAACCTGGGGCGGGCGACCAAGGGCGGCAGCTTGCCCTTTAAGAGCCTGAACCGGAGCGGGGCGAACGGGAACAGCTTGAACATCAACGGGGCGAACGGGAATGGCGCGAGAGCTCCAAGGATTAGAATCGATTTCTCAACAGCGCTTGCGCCTAGGGTGCCTGGTTGGAAATCGGTCCTCGACGTCGCGTGTGTCCTGATCGCGCTGCCGATTTGGCTGCCCGTGATGGTTTTGCTCATGCTGGTGACGCGACTCGCTTCTCCGGGGCCAATTTTCTACCGACAGAAACGCGTTGGGTTGGGTGGGAGACACTTTCTTATCTGGAAGTTTCGAACAATGAAGGTGAGCGCAGAGACGCAAAGTCACGAAGACTACTTCCACGAATTGATGAAGGCCGATCGCCCTATGACGAAGCTAGATACTTACGGCGATCCACGACTCACCCTTTTCGGACGGTTTTTGCGCGCGAGCGGTTTGGATGAATTACCCCAGATTTTTAACGTCCTTTGTGGTGACATGAGCCTGGTCGGTCCTCGCCCATGCACGCCGAATGAATTTGCTCATTATGAGTCGTGGCAAAGGGAACGCGTGAACGGTCTGCCTGGGTTAACCGGATACTGGCAGGTGAACGGCAAGAACAAGACTACGTTCAACGAAATGATCGTGATGGATCTTTTCTATCTGAAAAGCGCGTCGATCTTGCTCGACCTGAAAATCATGCTCAAGACCTGCGGCGTCATCGCGGGGCAAATGACCGAATCCCGACTGGCGTCACAACATCGTGGACAAGGTAGCACTCCCGCGTCGTCCGAACCGATTTTGAAAAAGCTGGTGAAAGCCTCGCACGAAAGTCCCAGCCGACCCGCAACAACCATCTTACGAGTCTAGTCTAGTAAGAACAGCTGTTGAAGCCCATGAAAAAACCAATCACAGTCGGCATAATCGGGTGCGGCTACTGGGGACCGCTTTTGGTTCGCAATTTTAAAAGCCTTCCGGACTGCCAACTCAAAGCGGTCTGCGACCTCAACCCTGAACGCCTGAAACATGTCCGCGCTCTATATCCGGACATCGAAGGCATCACACAAACGCAGCAGCTCCTCAACGGTACAAACGTGGATGCTGTGGTCATCGCGACCCCGGTTAAGCACCATTATTCATTAGCAAAAGCAGCCCTTCTGGCGGGGAAGCATACGTTTATCGAAAAACCGATGGCTTCCTCTTCAGCCGAATGCGAGGAACTGATCGAGATTGCGGATCGCAAGGGTCTGACTTTGATGCTGGACCACACTTTTCTCTACTCTTCGCCCGTGCAGAAGATTGCCCAAATCGTTCAAGCCGGAGACCTGGGCGAGATCCGTTATATCAATTGCCGACGCCTTAATCTGGGACTATTCCAAAAAGACATTAATGTCGCCTGGGATCTGGCGCCACACGACATCTCGATCATTCTTCACATTCTGGACGAATTTCCCACTACGATTAACTGCCAGGGCAACGCTCATATAACGCCTGGAGTAGAGGACGTGACAAACATGTCGTTGTCCTTTTCACGCAAGCGTTTCGCGACGATCCAGAGCAGCTGGCTTGAGCCACGAAAGATTCGCGAGATGACCATCGTCGGTACGCGCCGCATGATCGTGTATGACGATTTGCGGACTCGTGAAAAAATCCGTATTTACGATGCGCGCGTAGAACGTCCGCCGCACTACGACACGTTTGCTGAATTTCAATACTCCTACCATTACGGAGACAGTTACATCCCATACCTCCATCAGGAGGAACCGCTAAAGCTGGCATGCCAGCATTTTATTGACTGCATACGAACGAGTTCTCAACCGCTAACGGATGGTCGTCGGGGCCTGGAGATGGTCAGGATCCTCGAAGCGGCCAGCGCTTCTCTTAAGATAAACGGAGCCCCGGTTGCACTTGCTTCTTCCAATGGTGCGGCGCCGGTCTTCGCGTCGCCGAGAGTAAAGCCAGAAATTGTTCCCGCAGAAGTATTCGCCGCCGGATAACCAGTTCGGCCAGCGTTGGAACAACCCAGCGCGCCGCGGTGACGCGTTGGCTGTAACTCCGAGAGTTCGCCGCATCGATTAAATAGCAATGAAAGTTCCTTTCCTCGACCTGAGGGCGCATCACGCTCCCCTAATTGAAACGTTCGATCGGGCAATTCGCGAAGTGATTGAAAGCAGCGCGTTTGCCGGTGGACCGTTCGTAGAAAAGTTCGAAGAAGAGTTCGCTGCCTTCTGCGGCTCCTCACACGCAATCGCAGTTGGCAATGGCACCGACGCGCTTTGGCTCGCTCTTCTGGCGCTTGGAATCGGCGAAGGCGATGAAGTAATCACGGTTCCGAACACGTTTATTGCCACCGTCGAGGCGATTACTTACTGCAAAGCTCGACCCGTGTTTGTGGACGTGGACCCGGACACATTCACAATGAACCCGGCGGAACTTGAAAAGGCCCTGACGAAGAAAACCAAGGCGATCATCCCGGTCCATCTTTTCGGTCAGCCGGCAGACATGGATCCAATCTTGCAATTTGCACGCGCCCACGGCCTTTTTGTCGTTGAAGATGCAGCTCAGGCGCATGGCTCCAGGTACAAAGGCCGAAAAGCCGGTACGATAGCTGACGCGGGCTGCTTCAGTTTTTATCCCGGAAAAAATCTTGGGGCTTTCGGCGAGGGTGGTGCGGTCGTGACGAACGATCCCGAGTTGCGAAAACAAATTCAGATGCTCCGAGACCACGGCCAGTCACGAAAATATTACCATGCGCTGATGGGATGGAACTGCCGGATGGACGGCATTCAAGGAGCAGTCTTATCTGTCAAACTCCGTCACCTGGACGAAGCAAATTCCCGGCGCCGCAAACATGCCTCGGAATACAACAAGGCTTTCGCGGGAATCGATGAAATTCTTACACCGTTAGAGGCGAGTTACGCACGGCACGTCTATCACGTCTATGCCATTCGAGTGCAACAGCGTGATGCAGTCTTACGACATCTTCAGGCGAAAGGAGTTGGCTGCGCCGTGCATTATCCCGTTCCCATCCATCTTCAGGATGCGTGCCGGAACCTCGGTTATGAGCGCGGCGCGTTTCCAATCGCCGAGAGGCTGGCCGACGAATTTCTTTCTCTTCCAATGTTTCCGGAGTTAACCCAACAACAGGTCGAATATGTAGCGCGCTGCGTTGGTGAACCGGTTGGGGTGGAAGCTTTCGCATAGGAAAAGATTTTTGAAAACTCTTCAGTCAACCAAGCCACAACCCGTAGAAGCCGCGCCCTCTTCTGTTGAAGAGTCTCCTGCAGGGCAGAGAACCAGCGAGGAACCGCTGCAAATGTGGATTATTAATCCCATTCACAATCCCGGTTGGGACCTGGTGATTGCGTTGCATCGTGACGCCAATTGCTTCCACACCAGTGCCTGGGCGAAGGTTCTCCACGAGACTTATAATCATCAGCCTTTTTACCTCCAGTTTTCCCACGGACGCCGGTTAGTCGCGTTAATACCGCTGATGGAAGTGCGGAGCCCAATAACTGGACGGCGCGGCGTCTGCCTCCCATTCAGCGATGTCTGCGAACCGCTAATCTTTGATCCAGATCTAGCCGGCGTGATAACGGATCGTCTCATTTGCTTCGCCCGGGAACGCCGGTGGAAGCATTTGGAAATCCGCGGAGGTAGATGCTTTCGATCCGCCTGCGCTTCCCCAGTAAAATTCTTCGGGCATACCCTGGATTTGCGCCTTCGCGTTGAGGAGCTGGCCAAGCGCTTCAGCAGTCCTGTTCGCCGCGCGATTCGCAAAGGGCAACGCAGCGATGTGAGCACGGTTGTCGTCCGCAATCGCCAGGCCGTCAGCGATTTTTACCGCCTCCATGTCCAAACGCGCCGCCGCCACGGTCTCCCGCCACAGCCTGCATCATTTTTCTTCAACATTTACGAGCATATCATCAAGCCCGGTCTGGGATTCATTGTCCTCGCACAGCGTGGCGCGCGTCCAATTGCAGCGGCGATCTTCTTCCGCTTTGGAAAGAGCGCTGTTTATAAGTACGGCGCTTCTGACAAGAGGTTTCAGGAATTCCGCGCAAATAACCTTGTGATGTGGCAAGGCATCCAGTTTTTGGCGCGCGCCGGCGTCGAAAAATTACATTTCGGTCGCACCGACTGCGAAAATGACGGTTTGCGACGATTCAAACTCTCATGGGATACGCAGGAAGAAACAATTGATTACTTTCGAATCGATCCATTAGGCCGACACTGCTTAGGACCTGCCCGCCGTGATTCCGGCTTCCACAAGAGAGTCTTTGGCAGGTTACCGCTGGTGTTCAACAGGCTGGCAGGCTCACTCATCTATCCGCATCTCGACTAGGAGACAAAACTATGGCTGAAATCCGACACGAACCTCAACATCACTCTGGAGTAAAGCTGGGCGATATTCTCTTTGCTCTGTTTAAACGAAAGCGAACAATTATCGTATGCGCGGCGGTGGGTATTATTGCTGCGGCGGCGGTTTATTTCCTCTTTCCGCCTTCCTACCAGTCCCAGGCCAAGCTGCTTGTGCGATATGTTACGGAACGAAGTGCCGTCGACCCAATCGACGCAGAAAAAGCGGCAACCGCGTCGAACCAGGAAGCGGATAGAGTCATCGGCGCTGAAATCGAGATTCTGACCAGTTGGGATCTGGCAGTTCAAGTTGCCCAGGCGCTCGGTCCCCAGCGATTGCTGCCACCGCCGCAAGACTTGTTCTCAAGGCTAATGCGGGGGATCGGCCTTCAACGATGGTTGCCGCCTTCCGGAGCATCGGCAACAGAAGCTGAAGCGGCGCAAAGCATTGCTTCGGGTTTGAAGGTAATTTCAACAAAAGGAAGCAGCATCATTTTGATTTCCTATAAGAACCGCAATCCGGAAGTTGCGACTCTCGTTTTGCAGGAGTTGTTAAGCCGTTATTTCGTCAAACATCTTGAAGTCCATCGCTCTGCCGACGCCTTTGATTTCGTGTCTCAACAAACCGATCAAGTCCGCACGCGTTTAAACCAGACAGAGGACGCTCTGAAGACACTTAGAGAGAAAACAGGAATTGCATCGCTTAAAGAGGGCTCAGCGGCCCTTACTGCTGAGGCCGGAAAAGCTCAGGAACAACTCAACTCCGCTGAGGCGGACCTAGCGGAGCAACAAGCTCTTGTTAGTCACAAAGGCGAAAATTCAACGAAGACCTGGGGAAAGAAAAAACCTGCAGATGACCCTAAGGGCAAGGTCGCTGGGACGCAGGCGAAAATTGTAGCGCTGAAGACCAGGCTTCGCGATGTTCAGCAGAGAACGAAACAACTTTCGGAGCTGGCTCCGCAAATTGAAGACTTGGAACGTAAGAAGGAAATGGATGAAACCAATTACAAGTACTTCGCCGCGTCGCTCGAGAAGGCACGCGTCGATGAGGCTCTGGATCCATCCAAGATGCCTAACATTAGCGCAGTGCAGCGGCCTTCGCCCCCCGGCTTGGAGACCAAAACGCGCGACAAGATTGCCTTGGCACTGGCTGGCGGCGGGATAGCTCTCGGAATAGCATTAGCTTTGCTAAAGGGTTTGGTTTTAAACCAGACCGTTGGGCGGCCGCTTCAACTGGAGACGCAGTTACATATTCCATTGATGCTGTCGATCCCCTACGCGAACGGGCACTTCGCATTGCCTCGTAATGGTTCATCGGCTAAGCAGGGAGCACTTACCACAGGGCGGCGAAATCCCAAGTTAGCACCATGGGAATCCGAGCATTTCATTCGGCCATATTGTGATGCAATCCGAGACCGCCTTGGTCTTTACTTCGAGCTCAATCATTTGACGCATAAACCGAAGCTGGTTGGTGTTGCCAGCGTTTCGGAGCACGGAGGAGCTTCCACGCTTGCCGCTGGCCTCGCTGCGTCGCTTTCAGAAACAAACGACGGTAAGGTGCTTCTCGTCGATGTGAACCTGGGACCGGAGGAGGTCCACCCGTTTTTCAAGGGTAAACCTGCTTATCCTTTGAACAAGGCTCTTAAGCCATCCGACTCCATAGCCTCGGCTGCGGACAATCTCTACCTTGCTACAGTGGGATCGCCTAGTACTGGGGGTCCGGCGCAACTCGGGTTGAAAAAGTTCTTCGACATGATGCCGAATATGAAGGCTAGCGACTTCGACTACATTATCTTTGATATGCCCCCGCTGGACCAAACGAGTCCCACGTGGGGGATGGCTGCTTTCATGGACAAGCTTCTGGTCGTGGTCGAGGCAGAGAAAAACAACCGTGAGGTCATTAAGCGCAGCTACGCAAAGCTGATAGCTGAACGAAAGAACGTTGCCGTCGTGGTAAACAAGTCGCGTTCTTACGTCCCAAGGTGGCTTGATTCCGAGTCTTAATCGGCCGCATTCATAGAGGGGCACGGCGGTTACAATGTCTGATTAGCTTACGGCCCCTCTGGGATCATTAATATCCTGCGGATGCTATTCGTCTTCTTACTTTTGCTTATACTCCTGCTCGCGCTTCCATACCGGATGGAAGATCGGAAGCACGCGGAGCAGACAAAAGCCTTCAACACGTCGTTGGGGCGCCCCAAGGACGTTTACTACGAGCGCTGAACCTGCGATAGCTCATGTTACGCAATCGAATTTACTACGGGCTAAAACCGTTTGTCCCGCAATTTCTTCGAACGGCGATTCGACGAAGGCTGGCAATGCGGTTACGCAAGCGCACCCGAGATGTTTGGCCGATTATGCCAGGTTCGGAACGCCCGCCGCAAAATTGGCCCGGGTGGCCGGAGGGCAAGAAATTTGCGCTTGTTCTGACCCACGACGTCGAGAGCAAAAGAGGCCTGAACAGGTGCCGATCCTTAATGCAATTGGAATTGGACCTTGGGTTCCGTTCTTCCTTTAATTTTATTCCCGAAGGCAGTTACCGAGTCCCAGCAGAATTAAGGGAGGAACTGACTGCCAGGGGGTTCGAGGTGGGAATTCACGATCTGAAACACGATGGACATCTGTTTTCCTCGCGACGCAAGTTCAAGCGCCGCGCCGCGAAGATCAACAGTTATGCGCGTGAGTGGGGCGCCTCGGGTTTCAGATCAGGGTTCATGTTGCGTCACCTCGATTGGTTGCACGATCTCGATGTGCAGTACGATGCATCTACCTTTGATACGGACCCATTTGAACCGCAGCCTGACGGTCGCCACACCATCTTCCCATTCTGGGTGCCACACCCAAACGGCAGCTCCATCAACCCCGAACCACCAGTCATCAGCCCTTCTTCAAGAGGTTACGTTGAGGTCCCCTATACGCTTCCTCAGGACTTTACACTTTTCGTATTGTTGCAAGAGAAGACGCCGGAGATCTGGCTGCGAAAACTCGATTGGATCGCTCAACACGGCGGAATGGCGCTAGTTGATGTCCATCCTGATTACTTATGCTTTGGTGACGCACCAGTCGGACGAGCGGAATATCCGGTGAGCCATTACAAATCGTTCCTGGATTACGTGAGTCGTCGGTACAGCGGGGCGTTTTGGAACGCGACTCCCAGCAAGGTGGCACAGTTTTGCGCTGGTATCGCGAAGACTCCAGCGTCAACTCAACGTTAGAGCTATCAACACAATTTCTTCTATGGATGTCACGGTTTTCGGAATGGGGTACGTGGGATGTGTAACGGCAGCATGTTTGGCTGAGATGGGTCATTCCGTAACTGGCGTGGACTTGCAAGAGATTAAAGTCTCGCTCATTAACTCCGGGAAAAGCCCCATTATTGAGCCGGGTTTGGAAGAGTTGATTGGCCGCGCTGTCGAGGCGAAGCGCCTGCGAGCTACTCAGCGCGTGCAGAGCCTCGGCGACGTTTCCCTGGTTTGTGTTGGCACGCCGAGTAATGATAATGGCAGTCTGGGTCTTTCCCAGCTCAACAGAGTTGTAACCGAGATCGGACAGCTGCTACAAAAAGCAAACAGCTACCACGTCGTGGTTGTCCGAAGCACGATTTTACCGGGAACGTTGAACGATGTAGTCCGTCCCTTGCTGGAAAAAGAATCTGGTAAAAAGGATGGAAAGGACTTCGGGATCTGCATGAATCCAGAGTTCATGCGCGAAACGACAGCTATTCATGATTTTCATAATCCTCCATTTACGATTATCGGAACCGATGACGAGCGTGCTGCTGAACGAGTTGCAAGTCTTTATTCTACCCTAAAAACTCCTGTAGAGCGTACGCCGCTTTCAGTAGCTGAGTTGATCAAGTACGCCTCCAACGCATTTCACGCCCTGAAAGTGTGCTTCGCAAATGAGATCGGAAATCTCTGTAAGGCGATGGGCACGGATAGCCACAAAGTAATGGAGATTTTTTGCAAAGATACAAAGCTGAACATTTCTCCCTATTATCTGAAGCCCGGGTTTGCTTTCGGCGGCTCATGTCTGCCAAAGGACGTTCGCGCCATTCTTTACAAGGCGAAGCAATTGGATTTGGAAATGCCGGTGCTCGGTGCTGTGCTCGAAACAAATCGCAAGCAAATCGAGCTGGCCTTCAATCTGATCCGCCACGCTGGCAAAAATCGTGTCGGAGTGCTGGGCCTCAGTTTCAAGGGCGGATCCGACGATCTCCGTGAAAGTCCGATCGTTGGATTGATCGAAACTCTGATCGGCAAAGGATATAAATTGAGCATCTACGACGAAGAGGTTGCCTTAGCGAGGCTCGTAGGCGCCAACAAACAGTACATCGAGCAAGCAATACCCCATATTTCATCGTTGATGGTTTCTTCCGCAAAAGAAGCCATAGCAGCCAGTGACGTAGTGGTAGTTGGCAAGAACAGTTCCAACATTCAGGAAGCTGTAACCAACAACGGCGATTCAAAGTTGATTATTGATTTGATTCGCCTGCCCCACGAAACCGTAAAGGCTTCTCCGAATTATCAGGGCATCTGCTGGTAGCACAGCTACAACACAACCCGACCATAATGCGATCGCCAATCAAAGTCCTGATGTGGGTTGAGAATCATTTTCCACAGGACACTCGGGTCAGGAACGAGGCGGCTTTACTCACGGAAGCAGGTCACAAGGTTGCCGTCATCGCGCTTCAGAAACGGGGCCAGCCAAGCCGCGAAACATTGGACGGCGTCGAAGTTTACCGGGTTCCAACACTGGAACTGTTCAAGAAGACTCCATCGGCAACGATCAACCGATTCAATCTGGTTCTTGTTAAATTGAAATCCTTTCTGGGTTATGTTGTTGAATACTGCTACTTCACGTCAGCCTGTCTACTAGTTAGCGCTTACATTCTTGTAACGCGCGGCTTCGACGTGATGCACGCCCACAATCCTCCCGATACTCTCTTTTTAGCAGCTCTGCCGTTCAAACTGCTCGGAAAGAAATTTGTCTTTGATCAGCACGATCTATGCCCGGAGCTTTACCGGTCGCGTTATAGCGCAGCAGAAGGACCTTACACTCGGATTCTAAGGATGTTAGAATGGTGCAGCTTGAAACTTGCTGACGTTACGATTGCCACAAACGAATCGTACAAACAAATACAAATCGAACGCGCAAACAAGGATCCCCGTAATATCTTCATTGTAAGAAATGGTCCGAACCAGATGCGGATGACAGCGGCCGCACCCAGCGTCCGTTTGAAAGCAATGAACAAGTCGATTCTGTGCTATATCGGTAGCCTGAATCCACAAGACGGCGTTGACTATCTACTTAGGTCGTTACGGCATTTGTTGCATGGCTTGAACCGTTCGGATTTTTATTGCGTTATAATGGGCAGCGGGGACTCACTACAAGATTTGCGCGACCTGGCTGGAACCTTGCAACTTAACGGGTGCATTGAATTAACGGGCTTCGTCTCCGATGAAGAATTGCAGGCCAACCTTGCGGCTGCCGATATTTGCGTGGACCCCGATCCTTCCAGCCCGTTAAATGACCAATCCACTTGGATCAAGGTGATGGAATATATGGCGGCCGAAAAACCAATTGTCTCTTTCGATCTGAAGGAAACGCGCTTTTCTGCCAGAGACGCTGCCATCTATGTTAAACCGAACAATGAAGCGGAATTTGCGGAAACCATTGCGCAACTCATGGATAAGCCCGAGCTTCAGAAAAAAATGGGCGCTTACGGCCGTCGCCGCGTCGCGGAGGAACTGCAGTGGGCTAAGGTGGGCAGAAACCTTGTGACCGCTTATGAAACGCTACTCGGTCGGGAAACAGACGCTTCCCGTGAAAACTCTCGCGGTAAGAAATTCACAGAGATCAGCTGGTGACTGGTTTTGCTCTCTTTGGATAAACTGAATTCTCGATCCGTGACTACCGACGTTCCTTTAGCTCAGCCACCAGGCCAGACCTTTGTGTCAAAGCCAGAAATCCGCCAATCAGGGATCGTCAATGTAACGTTCGGTAAAAACGTAACTATCGTGCAACCGGTCAATCTCTATGGATGCACAATTGGTGATAACAGCTTCATCGGACCATTCGTAGAAATACAAAAGGGAGTAACGATCGGGAAGCGATGCAGAATTCAATCGCACTCATTCATCTGTGAGCTCGTAACGATTGGAGACGAATGCTTCATTTCTCATGGCGCCATGTTCATCAATGATCCGTTTGTTGGCGGGGGCCCGGACGCAAATCCTGACACTTGGCGAGCAACAAAACTTGGGAAGCACGTAAGCGTTGGAACAAACGCCACCATTCTTCCGGTCACGATATGTGATAAAGTCGTCATCGGCGCCGGGGCGGTTGTTACAAAGGACATTACTCAGTCGGGTATTTACGTTGGCAACCCGGCGCGTCTTCTTCGCACACTCTAACCGATCTCTGGATTTATTGGGCTGCGAATGAGTGGCCCGAGACAAGGATCTCTTCTCCGTGAATCTAGTTGAACCCCGCATTGCCAGCTTGTTCGGGCTCCAGCTGTCGTCACCGCTAGCCCTTTTTCTCACACTTGCACTCATTGTCTGGCTCTTCCGGCGCGACATTCGCGAGAAACCCGATATCAGCGGCGCCCTTTGGCTTCCGCTGCTTTGGCTGATAATCGGTTGCTCAAGATCCATTTCCGCCTGGCTCAATATCTTCGGGTTGCCCGTGAGCGGTGCTCCCTCTGTGGAAGAGGGAAGTCCGCTGGATGCCTGGGTTTATTTTGCACTGATTATCGCAGGCTTTTGTGTCCTCGCTAAAAGACAAGTCCGTCTTTCAGAGGTTGTTTCCAACAACGGTTGGCTCATCGTCTTCTTACTTTACTGTTTGATCTCCATCGTATGGTCGGATTTTCCCCTGGTAGCTCTAAAACGGTGGATCAAGGTTCTTGGTCATCCGATCATGGCCCTCATCGTAATTACGGAACCGGATTTCAAAGAAGCGCTAATCCGGTTAATGAAGCGATGCGCCTACGTCGTCGTCCCCGTTTCCATTCTTTGGATCAAATATTATCCTGAATTGGGACGGGGATTTAGCCCCTGGGGCGGGGCAGTGTGCACAGGCATCACCACGGACAAGAACGCGCTGGGCGGCGATTGTCTGATCCTAGGTTACTTTTTCTTTTGGTATTTTCTGCAAACCTGGCATAGCGAGCGGAGCAGGTGGAGACGAAATGAGCTTCGGCTGATCGCTGGATTCTCGATCGGTATCTGGTGGCTTTTCACACAGGCGCACAGCGCCACATCCAGTATAGCTCTGACTGCAGGGATATTGGTACTACTGTTTGTTGGCAGCCGCCGTATAAACAAGAATTTTGTTGGGACGTACCTGTTGGCGGCCCTCGTTCTGCTTATCGTTGCAGAAATGATGTTCGGGCTTTCAGGGCATATGTCCGAGAATCTAGGTAGGGGTTCGGAGTTATCAGGAAGAACAGGGCTCTGGACAACCCTCCTGGGAATGCAGACCAATCCGATCCTCGGGGCAGGATTTGAGAGCTTCTGGTTGGGAAAAAGGCTCGAGCAATTGGAAGGGATCTTCTATTTTGTTCCAAACGAGGCTCACAATGGCTACCTGGAAACCTATTTGACCCTGGGTGGAATTGGAGTGTTTCTCCTAATTGGACTGTTTATTGCGACGTTCCGCAAAATACGCGTCGACCTCTTTAGGAACTTTGAATGGGGTCGTTATCGACTGGGGTTTCTCGCCGCGCTAGTCCTCTACAATTGGACAGAAGCAGCCTTTAGAACGATAAGCCCTCTCTGGTTTGCCTTCTACCTCATAGCTACTGACTACCCACGGATTTTCCTAGCCAGCGCACACGCATCCGACGGAGTTGAGAGCCCGGAAGAGAGCAGCGAACTGGTATATGCCGACGAACCGTAGACTGGCGCGGAACCTCCACCGTTCCGCCGGTCTGGAACCGCGCGTTACGGCTCTCGTTTCAGTTGCTGCCGCTTTTATCCTCACTGCTTCTGGGCTGCCGGCAGCCACAACAATTAACGCGAAGAGTATATCACAGTCCGATGTTGCGGCGGCCATCGGCTCGGCGGCCAATGGCGACATTATAACGATACCCAATGGAACAACCATTTGGACTCGCACGTTACAAATCAAAAAAGCGATCACGATCCAGGGAGCCGGTGTCGGCGCTACAATCATCAGGGACGGTGTGCAATCCGGACAACTGATTCGATGGACGCTGCCTGCCGGCTCAGCCTCTCGACTGACGGGGGTTGAATTTCAGGACGGAGGTAGAGCAAACACGATAGATGCGCCGGGTGGCATACTGCATATTGATGGATCAAACACCAACGGCTCTACATTTCGTTTTGACCACTGCAAATGGAATAATCTTAAAGGCGGGGCGGTATTCGATACCGTGATCGGTGTGATAGATCACAACACGTTCGTGCTCGACAAATTTGGCTGTGCGGTCTACCCCTACGGTTCACACTGGGATGGACAGGACTATGGTGATGGTTCGTGGGCTGCGCCGACGGATTACGGTTCGTCCCAATTCCTATTCATCGAGGACAACACCTTTACACATAGCCAGAAAAACTTGCAGGGAATGATAGACGCATACGCGGGAGCGCGATTTGTTGTTCGGCACAATACGATTTTCAACAGCCTTATAACGAATCATGGCACTGAGAGCACGGGACGCACGCGTGGCTGTAGGGCAATGGAGATTTACAATAACAACTACACTGGGACTAACCTTAACTCACAGTTAGGCGGATCACGTTCAGGCGGCACGTTGTTTCACCACAATACAGTTAATGGGTACTCGGGAAATTTGTCCGCGTTCGATCTTCAAAATTATCGAAACATCTACCCGTTTCAGCCTTGGGGCGGCTCTGATGGAACCAATGTGTGGGACGTGAATGATCCCACTGTCTTTTTCACAGGAACGGCAGCCGCTAATAGCTCCGGCACAAGCGTAACCGTCTCCGGAGCCAACTGGAGAACGAACCAATGGGCAGGATACACCCTGCGCCGAACCAGTGATAATTGTAAGTCCGGTAGTCTTAACTTCGGTTGGATCCTGAGTAACACATCAAATTCGATCAGTTACGGGAGTAACCCTGGTTATCCGACGCCGCCGTCGATGTCGTTTTGCAGAGGCGACTCTCTTGAAGTTCGTAAAGTAGACCACGCCTTGGATCAACCCGGCAGGGCGCGCGGATCTTTGATCACCGGCGAATCGCCAGTTCGACCTGCTGCATGGAACAATCAAGTGACCGAGCCGTGCTACTCGTGGGAGAACACCAATGAAGTTAATGGAAAAGTTAATTTCAGCGCGGGACCGGGCGTACGAGCCAATGTGCATTATTTCAATAACACTCCGATGCCGGGATACACGCCGTACACCTACCCGCATCCGCTCACTAAGTCCTCATCTCCATCGCAGCCCGCACTAAGCACGTCACCGGCGCCCCACAGCTATACTAACGAAAAAAAGGCTAAAAAGATAAAAAGGCGGAGGTGGGGCGGAGACAAAGAGAGCTCGGGGAACGAAACGGCTGAATCCCCTGCGCCCAACTATTAATTGGCAAGTATTCACCCTCACGGCCGAGCTAAGCTGATGAATGCAAAACCTTTAGTTGAACCAGCTGATCGCGTCCTGGTCACCGGCTCCAACGGTTTCATCGGGACAAAGGTTGTCGAGCGTCTTCTTGAATATTGTCCCACTAACCTGCGCTGCTTTGTCCGCCCTTCAGGTAACCTTGAAAATCTCAAGAAAATTCTCAGCCAGCATTCGAACGCCACAACTGTCGAATTGGTTTCCGGGGACTTGCTTTCACGCGAGGACTGCCGAAGGGCCACGCAGGATGTTTCCATAATCATCCATCTTGCAGCCGGGATCGAGAAGTCGTTCGCCGGAGCATTTATGAATTCTGCCTTGGCGACGCGCAATTTGATGGATGCGTTTCTCGAAGTTGGAAAGCCAAAGCGGTTTGTGAATGTCAGTTCCTTTGCAGTTTATTCGAATTTGAATCTAAAGCACAAAAGTCTCCTTGATGAAACTTGCCCGTTGGAAACGGCGCCGCAGGAACGATTTGACGCTTATGGTTTTGGAAAACTTAAACAGGAAGAAATTGTCCGGGAATACGCAAAACGTTGCGGCCTGCCGTGTGTGACGCTGAGACCGGGTTACGTTTTCGGAGCCGGCAAACAGGAGTTAAACGGACGGGTCGGGATCAAGATTCTCGGACCGCTTATCCAGGTAAACGGCTCGAATCTCTTGCCACTGACCTATGTCGATAATTGCGCCGAAGCAATTGTCCTCGCTGCGCTCACACCGGGTGTCGATGGTGAAGTTTTCAATATTGTTGATGACGACCTTCTCACTGCTCGGGAGTTTCTCAGAACTTACAAGGTCGCAAGACGTCTTCGTTCGATTAACGTTCCCTACTGGGTCGCTTATGGCGCATGCTATACTTGGGAAAAATATTCGACCTGGTCAAAGGGCCAGCTTCCGCCGGCTTTCAACCGTCGACGCTGCGCAGCCAATTGGAAAAGTCAGCGCTACTCGAACGCGAAACTCAAGACACGCCTCGGTTGGAAACCGCGGGTGCCAATGAAGCAAGCGATGGAAACGTTTCTTGCCCAGTTCGCAACAAACGCCGAGAACTGATCAGGATGCTTCGTGTCACTATAGTCGGATGCGGGAAGATTGCTGACCAGCATGTACACGCGATTCGGCGAATTCCGGATTGCAGCATCGTTGCAGTCTGCGATCAGGAGCCTCTCATGGCGCAGCAGCTTGCCGAGCGTTTCAAAATTCCTGGCGTTTTCTCCAATGCCCATGAGATGTTGAAAGCCGTTTCACCTGATGTTGTTCACATCACCACGCCGCCACAGAGTCACTACAGCCTGGCGAAAGAATGTCTCGACGCGGGAAGCCACGTCTACCTGGAGAAACCTTTTACAGTCACCAGCGAAGAGGCAGAATCGTTGATCGAGCTGGCAGAACGCAAAAATGTCAGGATCACCGCGGGACACAATCTCCAGTTCACGCTTGAGATGCTGGAAATGCGGCGCTTGATCAAGGAGGGTTTATTGGGCGGAGAGCCGGCGCATTTAGAGAGTTATTTCTCCTACGACCTGGGCGACGCGACATACGCAAAAGGGCTTTTGCAAAATCAAAGCCATTGGGTGCGAAAACTGCCGGGTGGCTTGCTCCACAATATTATCAGTCATGGAGTAGCGAAGCTTGCTGAATTTCTTGATGACGATCTCACGGACATCAAGGCGATTGGAGGCCAAAGTCCACGACTTAAGAGCTTGGGTGACGAACGGATCCTGGATGAATTAAGGGTATTGCTTCGGGACAAAACAGGTAGGACTGCATCATTCTGTTTTTCGACACAACTAAAAGGGCTCAACCAGCTGCGCCTCTACGGCCCAGAAGGTTCTATCGCTGTCGATCACAGCAGCGGAAGTGTTGTTCGAAATAAAAATCGACCCTGTAAGAGTTATCTAACTTATTTCATACCACCGCTTCGGGCTGCCGGCGAGCATCTCAGGAACGCGCGTGTCAACGTCACCAATTTTGTTCGGCAGCGGCTTCACCAGGATTCTGGAATGAAGGAGCTTATTGAGCGCTTTTACAACAGCGTCCGATTTAGCAGCCCACCGCCTATCCCTTACCGCGAAATCATCCTCACCGCCCGTATCATGGATGAGATCTTCGCCCAAATCTATGGTGGTCGAAAACCTGAAGCTAGCCAAAACACCGTAAAAACCAGGCGAAACGCCACTCCCTTCGATATTCCGTTGTCAGTCATCGGTCATTCGTCATGAAGTACGTCCTGATCACTCCCGCCCACAATGAAGAGCGTTTCATTCCGAAGACGCTCGAGTCGATGGCCGCCCAAACGTTGTTACCCGAACGCTGGATTATCGTCAACGATGGTTCGACCGACAAGACCGGCGACATCGCTGCCGATTATGCACGGCGTTTTCCCTGGATCCAGCTTGTTCACCGTTCACCGCGTTTGGATCGGCATTTTGGAGCCAAGGTCCGCGCCTTCAACGCAGGTCTGGAGCGAATTGGATCCCTAGATTTTGACGTAATCGGGAATCTCGACGCCGACATTTCGTTCGATCCGGAATACCTGAGTTTTTTGATGCGGAAATTTTCTGAAGACCCCAAGCTTGGAGTAGCCGGGACGCCATTCACCGAAGATGATGGTTACGACACTGCTCGCGATAGCTTCGAGGGTGAAAACCATGTAGCTGGAGGATGCCAGCTTTTCCGGCGGCAGTGTTTTGAGCAAGTAGGTGGTTACATCCCTAACCCAGGGGGAGGAGTTGACTGGATTGCCGTTACTACGGCGCGGATGAAAGGATGGAAAACGCGGTCGTTTCCTGAAAAGCGATTCCATCATTATAGAACGCTGGGCACGGCGGGACGAAGCAGAATGGCGGCCAGCTTTTCCTATGGCGAAAAGGACTATTACCTGGGCGGGTCACCTTTGTGGCAGCTCTTTCGTGTCGCTTACCGTGCAACAAAGCAACCATCCGATGGTGCGGCCCTTCTTGCCGGTTACTGTTGGGCAGCCACCCGAAGAGTAGAACGACCGGTCTCCCGTGAACTGATGCGATTTCATCGCCGCGAACAGATGAAAAAGCTGCGGAACATTTTCTCTACGCTGTTGAAGTTCAGAAAGATCAACAACTTTTATTCGGAAATCGGTCAACAGCAGGCGCCGTAAGGACGCCGTGACCGTCAATTCAAGAGACGAAAGAACGCGAAATGAACCAGAAATCCGGATCCATCACGTCTGAGAATACACAGCTTGCAGAAGCCGTTTCTCGCGTCCTTGCCAACTTCACCGATTGGTTGGAGCGCTACGGTGAAGCATCATGGGATTACCAAAGTTTCTTCGCTGGACCCGTCGGCGGACGAGCCAAGGCACTCTACTATAGCCATGGGCTTGTCGGGACAGCAGCTGTTGCCCCCATGATTTTCTGCGAAGCATTCCTGCCGACCGGACGACGGCTATTTCATCACCCTATGCGATTTCCAATCGCGGACGCTCATTACGCGATGGGCTTTGCTTTCCTTTACCAGGCAACCGGAGATTCTTCGCAGTTGGAAAACGCGATGCATTTTCTAACCGAGCTCAAAAAATCGCGCTGCCCTGACTTCAAGGAATATTGCTGGGGTTATCCATTTAACTGGGTCACCCGCAACGGCACAATCAAAGAACAAACGCCACTCATTACGACGACTCCATATTGTTACGAAGCGTTCCTTCAGATGTTCGAACTGACAGGAGAGAGCGATTGCAAAGTAGTCGTCGAATCGATTGCGCGACATGCCGCTGCTGATATTAAGGATTTCAAAACGTCGGAACATGCCAGCAGCTCTTCCTATACGCCATTCGATAAAGGCGGAGTTGTTAACGCTGCCGCCTATCGCGCTTTCCTGCTCACTAGTGCATCCAAAGTTCTTTGCAACGAGGAGTATTGGAAAATCGCAGAACGAAATTTGAATTTCGTTTTAGAGAGCCAGAATCCGGATGGTTCGTGGTTCTATGCTATGGATGGAGTACGAGACTTTATCGACCACTACCATACCTGTTTCGTAATGAAAGCCATCGCGAAGATCTTCGTTTTGACCGGGTACGAGCCGTGTAAGGAGGCACTTTCTAAAGGGATTAAGTATTACGTTGAGAATCTTTTCGACGACGATGGTCTGCCGAATCCTTTTTCCAAAGCCCCCCGGTTGACGGTTTACAAACGCGAGCTCTACGATTGGGCGGAGTGTATCAACCTGTGCCTGCTGCTGCGTGATCGCTTTCCAGAACTGGACGGAACTTTGGAAAAGGTCGTTACACACATTTTGAAAGTGTGGGTAAAGCGCGATGGATCGTTCCGCTCCCGGAAATTACACCTGGGCTGGGATAACGTTCCGATGCATCGTTGGGGACAGTCCCAGATGTTTCGAAGCCTTGCATTTTATTTGTCCGAAACACGTCGAGCGACAGATAACAGGGGTCGCGCCGAGAATGTTATGGACCAGCAATTTTTACCCCTCGTTTCCCAACCCGCTGAACCGAATGTGCGGCATTGCAGGACAGTTTAACTTCCAGCGCCACGAGCCCGTGGAGCGCGAGACGATCGTGCGGATGGCGCGTTCTATCGCACATCGCGGACCCGACGATGAAGGTTTCTTCATCGCGGGGCCTGTGGGTCTTGGCTTCCGACGATTATCAATCATCGATCTCGCCGGCGGTCATCAGCCGATGTCGGACGCGCAAGAAACCGTCTGGGTAATCTTTAACGGCGAGATTTACAATTACAAAGAATTGCGAACAGAGTTGCAAAGCAAGGGCCATCAATTTCGGACGAGTTCTGACACGGAAGTGATCATCCACGGCTACAAGCAATGGGGCACGGATGTTTTCAATCGCCTTAACGGCATGTTCGGTCTGGCTATTTGGGATGTGCAGAAGGAACGTCTAGTCCTGGCCAGGGACGCCATGGGCATCAAACTCATCTATTACAAGATCGACAATGGAACCTTAACCTTTGGTTCTGAAATCCGACCGATTCTGGCTGCGCAAAAATCGCGACCCGCCGTCGATCCTATAGCCTTGAATCTCTTTCTCAGGTTCCGATATACGCCTTCTCCTTTAACGATATTCCAAGGCATTCGGAAGTTGGCGCCCGGTACGATGCTAGTTGCGGAGAAAGGCCAATGCCGCGAAGAACGCTGGTACAAGTTCATCCCGACCCCTTTTCCGACTTCCAAGAAAAAAGAAGAAGCCGTTTGTGAACTGCACGAGTTGTACAGAGGTGCCGTTAAGCGTCATTTGCTTAGTGACGTGCCCGTCGGAATCCTTTTAAGCGGCGGTCTTGACTCGGGCCTGCTACTGGCGTTGATGAACGAACAAGGTGGGCCGTGGCCAGCTTATACGATAGGCTACGGCGAGAGCTTCGAAGACGACGAGCTAACCGATGCCGCCGTCACCGCCAACCTTTTAGGGGCACGGCATATAAGGGTTAAGCTCGACCAGTCTGAGTTTGAACGCTCACTCCCGAAAATCGTGGAATGTCTGGAAGAACCGATTGCGACATCGTCGATCGTTCCAATGTACTTCGTTTCGCAACGCGCGCGACAGGATGTAAAAGTTGCCTTGATCGGTCAGGGCCCGGATGAGTTGTTCGGTGGCTATACGCGGCACCTGGGTGTCCACTATGGAAATTTGTGGCGCGGGCTGCCGGCCGGTCTCCGATCGATAGCCGGATTTGCTGTGAATCGATTGCCGCGGAATGAAACATTGAAGCGTGGTGTTCGTTCACTAAGCGCTGCGGATCGTTTGAAGCGTTATCAAGATGTTTTTTCACTCGCGTCGCCAGAAACAATAGACGGACTTTTTCGCGAGGATGTTCTTCCCGATAAAGACCGCCACGAGTTGGTCGAGTATTGGGATGCACTCCGGCCACAAATGGAACACACCGATGAGCTCGGCGGATTTCAGCTTCTTGAAATTCGCTCTTCGCTTCCTGACGAGCTGCTCATGTATGGGGACAAGTTATCCATGGCACACAGTCTTGAAGTCCGCGTGCCGTACCTTGATCGCACCGTGGTGGAATACGTGCAACGGCTCGGCGCGAATCTTAAAGTCCGCAATGGAACCCGGAAATGGTTGCACCGACAGATTTGCCAGAGGTACTTGTCGCCGCGAATTCTAAAGGCGAAAAAACGCGGCTTCGCCGCCAACGTCGTAGACCAATGGTTTCGCTCTTCGCTTAACGGAACACTTCGGGAAGTGCTTATGGATGAAAGCTCACTTATGTTTGGTTTGCTCAATCCCGGTCCCGTGCGAAGACTGCTCGAAAGTCACCAGTCCGGACGCCAGGATAACCACAAGCTTCTATTTAGCATCGTGATGCTCGAGCAATGGTTGCGTCGGAGTTGGTCGCAAGGAGAGCAACTAATCCCTGCCACTCAAAAAAGAATGGATGCTGTTTGCATCGCATCTTAACAGAAACCAATGGATAGCTGCGCCAACGCCAAAATGGAAGAAATCCGCGTCCGCGGTAAGACACTCAATGTCCCGTCAACCGAGATCTGTGGTCGGACAGTTATAGTGACGGGCAAATGGATCAAGACGGCGGAAATTAAGGATGAAAACGCGATAGAGGGGGTGACTGTAGAAGACCCTGACTCGTTTATTACCAAGCTAAAGGATAGCCCCCTGGGAGCTGACCTCTTTACTTTTGCGCAAAAGCCACCTGAGATCATGCCAAAATATGATTATCACCGGGACTGGGATAATTGGGCTGCAATACCCACAGCTCGTTTTGAGGACTGGTGGGAAAATTTATCTCAAGTATCGCGAAAGAATGTAAGACGCGCGGGCAGGCGTGGTGTGGTCGTGAAAGTTGTACCATTTGATGATGATCTGGTCACGGGAGTCCACAGAATTTATAACAGCATTCAGATACGAGACGGAAGGCTCTTCTGGCACTATGGGAAGGACGTTGGTAGCGTAAGGCAAAGTCTTGCGACGTATCTGGATCGAAGTGAATTTATCGGTGCGTATCTGGGTGACGAACTTATTGGCTTCTTGAAAATGGTTTACGTTGACGATGCGGCGACAATTTTTCATATCATCTCGATGGACGAACATTATGACAAACGACCGCAAAACGCGCTGATCGCAAAAGCGGCCGAGGTATGCGAGCAAAAGACCATCTCGCAACTGATCTATGGGAAATTCATCTATGGCAACAAACGTCGGAGTTCACTGGTGGAATTCAAGCGTCGGAACGGTTTCCAGCAAGTTAACTTTCCCAGGTATTACATTCCGTTGACTCCAATGGGCGAACTATTTGTTCGACTGCGTTTGTATCGAGGCGTTAGCGGATTGCTTCCAGAGCCCATTCTTTATCTAGCTCTAAGTTGCAGAGACTGGTATCACAAAAGAATCTCCAGCAACATCACCTTACAACGCAATAAATTCGCCGGTGTAGCTTAACGTTAGAGCGACTGAATCGTAATCAGTAGATGGAGTGTTCGATTCCTCCCGCCGGCTCCCCACCGCTTTGAGAATCTAGCGGTATTTTTTTAATCGTTGTAGGCTGAATCACGCAAAAGGTATGTTTCAATCGACTATCTGCGTCAACGAGGACCGAGAAGCATGGGAGCCTTCCCTGAGGGTGGTTCTGGCGAGCCTGGGTCTTCAGTGCCCCGGCAGGGCGATCAGCTTGTTCTATCCTTTTGCAAACGAAGGACTTCGTCGATGGCTAAATGCCTACCCGCAAGTACGGCTACAGACGGACGGCCTAAGGAATGGTTACGGCTGGAACGTAAAGCCACAGGCAATCATGCGATTACTCGATACTGGCTTCGACGAAGTCATTTGGATCGACTCGGACATGTTTGTAACCAGGGACATTCATCCATTGTTCGATGGCCTCGATGAATCAGTCTTTGTCGCCACAGAGCACACGTGTTCGCCAGACCACTACGACCATGATGGAGCCGGGCGTCGCGCACAATTGTGGCAGTTTCCGGTCGGTCGAGTTCTCCCGGCTTCTCTCAATTCTGGTGTACTCCGGGTGACCAGACAGCATTATCCGTTGATGAAACGATGGTGGGAGCTGCTACAATCCGATGAATACCAAAGCTACCAGCAAAAAGGGTGGCGGCAAAGGCCCATTCACATGCAGGGCGATCAAGATGTCTTGACCGCACTCTTAACTTCTACCGAATTCGCTCATGTCCCTCTTAGGGTGCTTCGCAGAGGTAAAGATATCGTCCAGTTTGACGGTGTATGGGGTTACACGACAGCGGAGCGGTTGCGGAGTCTGTTTGGGGACGGACCAACGTTCATTCATTGTATGGGCACTAAGCCATGGGTGGCGCCTTGGAACTCGGAGCGACGCAATGACCTTAGAGAGTATTTTAAGATGGTATATCTTGACGTGTCGCCGTACACTCTGTCTTCTGCCAAATTCCGTCCGGGTTTGGAGTGTGACACGAACTGGATGTCCGCACATTATAAGTTGAGTGCAATACTTCGATCGTTAGGAATGCAGCACCCAGTGCTCGCTGGCCTCCCAATGGCCGTTTCTCTCGACATCGCCCGGCTTATGAAACGCGCATACGGCTCGATATTTCGACAAGAATTTGGCACTAAATAGTCGCGATATTAGCAGCCTTCAACGCCATGAGTCCCGACTGCCATATGGAAACCCACCTGTCTAGCAACAGTCGTAAATCGACGAGGCTGCGGATCTTGCTGCTAGCTCCAGCTAGCAACCCGGACGGAATTACCGGGCCTCTTATTGGATACGCGCACGGCGCAGCTCTGGCGCGAGTCCATGAAGTGACGTTCGCCATTCGTCGTCAGGACGAAGCGGCAGTGCGCGGCAAACGGTCCCCGTTTCATGCGATCGAAGTCATCGCCACTTCACGGATCGATCATGTGTATTCCTGGATCGTTCGTTGGATCTTTAAGAATAACTACCGCAGTCAGGTTTTGACTGCTTTTAACTATATCTTTTGTGTGGCATTTGAATGGCAGGCCTGGCGGCAGACGCGAAACCGAATCAAGACGGGTGAATTCGATGTGGTCGTGCGCCTTTTGCCTATTTCGTCTGTCTTGCCAAGTCCGTTTGCTTTTTTTCTCCGGAAAGGCCCCATTCCGTTTGTAATCGGCCCGATCAACGGCGGTTTGCCGTGGCCAGCAGGTTTTAGACAAGCCAAGAAGCAAAAGGAATGGATCTCCAACCTGAGGAATTTTTACCGATTTTTGCCTTTCGCCCGGTCAACCTGTCGTCATGCGTCGGCCATCATTGCAGGTTCTTCAAATACCTATAATGAGTTCGCAGCATATCGCGACAAATTATTTTTCGTTCCGGGAGAGAACGGCATCAATCCTTCACGTTGCGGGAGTGCTTCACGCGGCTCGGCACGTGGCGGCAAGCTTGAGTTAATATTCGTCGGCGGCCTTGTCCCATACAAGGCTTGTGACCTCGCTCTACGAGCGGCCGCTTCGCTGCTGCAAGCTGACAGGGCTCATTTCACTATTATTGGCGACGGCCCGGAGCAGGCCAGTCTTGAGCAACTCACCAAGGCGCTGGGGATCGAGAACAGTGTTACTTTCTGTGGAAGCTTAAGCCACGATGAAGTCCTACGGCGCCTCGGAGCGGTCGATGTGCTGGTGTTTCCTTCGGTTCACGAGTTTGGCGGCGCTGTAGTCTTTGAGGCCCTGGCAATGGGCGCAGTACCCGTGGTTGTGGATTTTGGTGGACCCGGTGATATTGTTGATCCCGAGGTCGGCTTCAAGGTACCTCTCACTAACGAAGACGATGTGGTCTCGCAGATCGAAAAGGTCCTGGCAAAGTTGGCTGATGATCCAAGTCTTCTTGACCAGTTGCGACAGCGCGGAATGCGCTATGCTCGAGAGCGCCTAAGCTGGGATGGAAAAGCGCAGCTTATGACGCAGATTTTGACGTGGGTGGTAGGCCAAGGTCCGAAACCCGATCTTCAGCCTCGAAAGACGCTGCCTATAGCGAACGGATGGCAGGATGGAAGATCTGCTGGTTGCGAGTCTTCTTTTCTAACTTCTGCTAGTTAATCGGATATGCCTGGGATTGTTGGTATAATCAGTAAACACGGGCCATCGGGAGAGCGCTCTCTGATTCAGTCCATGCTGGAGGCCATGACGCATGAGCCGTTCTATGTTAGCGGCACCTATGTTAACGAGCAGCTTGGTCTCTGGAGCGGATGGGTTTGTCACCAGGGAGCATTCGCAGATTGTCTGCCGATCTGGAATGAAAAGAAAGACATCTGCCTTCTTTTTTCAGGCGAGGATTTCGCCGACCAGGCTGATGTCGACGCTATGAGAGAGCGCGGGCACGACTTTACTTCAAGTGACGCAAGTCATCTTGTCCACTTGTACGAGGAAATGGGTTATGGATTCCTGGAGAAGCTCAACGGGTGGTTTAGCGGTGTGTTATTGGACCTTCGTGAGCACAAGCTCGTTCTGTTTAACGACCGCTATGGCGTAAATCGAATTTACTATCACGAAGACTCGCGTGGATTTTATTTTGCTTCTGAAGCGAAGGCCCTTCTAAAGATCCTTCCCAACACTCGTCAACTTGATTTACGCAGCCTGGGCGAGGTTTTCTGTTGTGAGGCAATTCTGCAAAACAGGACGCTCTTTTCCGGGATCTCCTTGCTTCCACCAGGTTCGTCGTGGGTGTTTTCCAGGGGAGAACCAGTTAAGAAAAAGACTTATTTCAAGCGAGAAGAATGGGAAAGCCAGCCGGAGTTAAGCGAATCCGACTTCTATGAGAACTTGAAAGAGACCTGGGCGCGGGTCCTTCCGAAATATTTCCTTGGAAAACAGCCCATCGGCCTGTCTTTGACTGGCGGGGTCGATAGCCGAATGATCCTGGCCTGGGCGCCTTCTCTCGCCGGCACGCTGCCATGCTACACATGGGGCGGGAAATATCGCGAATGTGAGGACGTCAAGATCGCCCGACGAGCCGCAAAACTTTGCGGGCAGCCGCACAATACGATTCTGGTGGGTAACGAGTTCTTGTCCCAGTTCCAGGATCTCGCCGAGAAAGCCGTTTATATCAGCGACGGTACCATGGACGTAACTGGGTCGATCGACTTGTACGTTCAAAGATTCGCCCGCCAAATCGCCCCGGTCCGACTTAGTGGTGTCTGTGGCGGCGAAATCTTAAGGCGTCTTGTGATGTTCAAGCCGACTCCTATTCTACAAGGGGTGTTCGCTCTAGAATTAGAAAACTCTTTTCGGGAGGCGGCTGAGAGCTATGCTAACGAGCTTCAAGGCCACAGACTTTCCTTCACGTCCTTTAAGCAGGCCCCATGGTATATGGCGAGTAAATTTGCCATAGAACGATCGCAGGTCACGTATCGAACTCCGTATTTTGATAACGATCTGGTTGCGCTAGCTTATCAAACGCCAGCAAGCCTGTTGCAGAATGAGCCAGCGATTCGACTCATTGCTGATGGCAATCCGGCATTGGGAAGGATTGCGACGGATCGCGGACTCGCCTCCGGATCAATTCGCCATTTCAATCGGTTGCTGCATTGGTACCAAGAATTCACCTTTAAAGCGGAGTACGCTTATGATTACGGCATGCCGCAATGGCTGGCGAAACTCGATCACATGTTTGCCCCGATGCACCTGGAAAGGCTGTTCCTTGGGCGGCACAAAGTCGCTCATTTCCGTGTCTGGTACCGCGATGAACTCTCGCCGAGCTTAAAGGAGATTCTTCTCGACCCGGGTGCGCGAAGCAGACACTACCTTCGCGCGAATTCTGTGGAAGCGATGCTTAAAGCTCATACCACCGGGCAGCGAAACTATACATCTGAGATACACAAGATTTTGACGCTGGAATTCATCCAGAGAAAATTAATTGAACAGAATTAGAATAGGTACCCCGGCACGTAATGCTTGTGGCCAGGTCACACGAGATAAAGAACTAGTATCAACCTGTCGCTTCCAACTTGAGCTGGTATGAACGTCTTAATCATCAAACTTGGGGCTACCGGGGATGTTGTTCGCACGACGCCCCTGTTGCGTCGATTAAACGGTTCGGTCACGTGGATCACAGCAGCGAAGAATGCTGTGTTGCTGGACGGTCTATCAGACAACTTGCGTCATTTTTCGTGGGAAGCGCGAGCGAGAGCATTAGACATTCCCTACGACTTAGCGATAAATCTCGAAGACACCGTCGAGGTCGCAACCTTTCTCAAGACAGTCCGACCGCCACAGATCTTCGGTGCTTATTTGGACGCGTCTCAGCGCTTGCGTTATACGGAGAACTCAAGATGCTGGTTTGATCTCAGTCTCATCAGTTCCCATGGACGGTCAGCAGCCGATCGACTTAAGCTTCTCAATCGGCAGACATATCAGGAGCTAATTTTTAGGGGACTTGGGTTCGATTTCTCGGGCGAGACGTATCTGTTGCCGCAACCGATTGAAACCGGGCTGTCTGGCGATGTGGCCATAGCAGCAGATGCCGGACCTGTCTGGCCAATGAAGAAATGGGCTTATTACGAGCAATTAAAGCGGCGCCTGGAAGATAGCGGGTTGATCGTCAACGTACTCCCGGAAAGGTCATCGCTGCTCGAGCATCTGGCCGATGTCCGAAACCACAGCTGCCTGGTTGGCGGCGATAGTCTGCCGATGCATTTCGCGCTCGGGACCGGTACGCGGTGCGTGACTGTTTTTACGTGCACGAGCCCTTGGGAAATTTACGACTACGGGATTCAGAAAAAAGTCATTTCGCCGCTGCTGGAAGAGTTCTTCTACAAACGGGGATACGATGAGCGCGCGACAAGCGCCATTTCAGTGGATGAGGTGCTAAGCACGGTCACGTGCCAGTTGGAGGTGGCGGTTCGTGGTGCCAAATGATGCCACTCGCCGAACAGACACCGGAAATCGGACGTCAAGGATCATCTGAGTCCTCAGACGCCGCTTTGTCCGTTTTAGCACGCCAAAGCTCTAACTCAGAGGGCTTATCAAGCCTCTATCCTCAGACGCTTCGGGTTACCCTTCTCACTGGTGGCGGCGACAAGCCCTATGCTCTTGGAATGGCAGCTGCGCTCACTTCAGAAGGCATTTCCATTGATTTTATTGGCAGTGACGATTTGAACGTCCCGGAGTTACTAACCAATAGTCGAGTGAACTTTTTAAATCTGCGAGGAGACCAGAATCCCGACGCAGGATCCACCAGAAAGCTGGCCAGAGTGTTGACGTACTACTGGCGCTTGATCAGGTACAGCGCCACAGCGAAGCCGAAGATTTTTCACATTCTCTGGAATAATAAATTTCAACTCTTCGACTGCACTTTGTTGATGCTGTATTACAAACTGCTAGGTAAACGCATTGTCCTCACGGCCCACAACGTGAACGCGGGTAAGCGGGATTCCAACGATTCGTGGCTGAATCGACTTTCGCTGAAAGTCCAGTACA
The DNA here is from genome assembly GCA_036558805.1 of Candidatus Udaeobacter sp. Classification (GTDB taxonomy): domain Bacteria; phylum Verrucomicrobiota; class Verrucomicrobiia; order Chthoniobacterales; family UBA10450; genus Udaeobacter. The sequence continues at coordinate 14,011 of DATBEX010000049.1, read as the reverse complement.
ACTTGAGCGACCACCTCTTCGTTCACACCGACGGAATGAAACAACAGATGATCTCTGAGTTTCATATTCCCGGACGCAAGATCAGCGTTATTCCATTTGGCATTAATAACACAGTTCCAGACACCGGCCTCTCGAGCGCGGAAGCGAAGCGCCGATTGAACGTGAGCAGCAGCGATAAAGTCATGCTGTTTTTTGGAAACATCGCCCCTTATAAGGGGCTCGAGTACTTGATAGCCGCTTTTTCTGCACTCTTAGAAAAAGATGGCAGCTATCGCCTGTTGATTGTGGGAAGGCCGAAGGGGCCACAGAATTACTGGAATGAAATCCGGCGGACCATAGTCAAAGGTAAAATTCATGATCGCGTCATCCAGAAGATCGAGTATATCCCTGACGAGGACACGGAGCTCTATTTCAAAGCAGCCGACGCTTTGATCCTACCGTATGCACAGGTGTTTCAGAGCGGCGTGCTTTTCCTTGGCTATAATTTTGGACTACCCGCTATTGCCGCCGACGTAGCGAGCTTGAAGAACGAAATCGTCGAAGGCGAGACAGGCTTGGTGTTCAAAGCGCAGAATCCATCGGACCTGGCAAACAAGATCGACGAGTATTTCAAAAGCGAACTATTCAACAATCTGAAAAATACGCGGTCTCAGATCAGACAGTATGCAAATGAACGATACTCATGGAGTAAGGTAGCTGAGATAACGGCGGCTGTTTATGCCAATCCTTTATCTTCTCACTGACTCCTGAAATCGAAGGCCGAATTTTGCAAATGTCCGATCCAGTGATTACACGGTTCAACCTCTTAACGCTTTGCCACGCTTTTCCGTACTCTGATTTTTGATCACATGGCTTCTCTGGTCTCCATCCTAATCCCAGCGTACAACGCTCAGCCCTGGATCGCCGAAACCATTCGCTCCGCGCTTGGGCAAACGTGGCCCAATAAGGAGATCATCGTGGTTGATGATGGCTCTACCGATCACACCTTGCGAACAGCCAAGCAATTTGAAACGAAAGGAGTCCGCGTTGTTACGCAATCAAATCAAGGAGCTTCCGCCGCGCGGAACACGGCATTTTCGCTAAGTAGCGGCGATTACATTCAATGGCTCGACGCAGATGACCTGCTTTCGCGAGACAAGGTCGCTCACCAGATGGAGCAAGCCGCACGTACGAAGGACCGACGGATACTTTTTTCTTCGCCATGGGGTTCTTTTCGATACCGGCCAAGCAAAGCAAAGTTTATTCCCACTTCGCTTTGTTTCGACCTCGCCCCGACTGAATGGTTGATAAGAAAGTGGGAAGGACATTGGCATGTGCAAACCGCCACCTGGCTCGTCAGCCGAGAGTTGACTGAGGCTGCCGGGCCCTGGGACACCCGACTTTCAGTAGACGACGATGGCGAATATTTCTCTCGCATAATTGATCGCAGTAGTGGTATTCGGTTCATTCCACAGAGCAGGGTCTATTACCGCATCACGCCAAGTAGTCGCCTGAGCCATATCGGCGGATCGGAAAAGAAAATGGAAGCGCAACTCCTTGCGATGAAGCTCCAGATAGGATACCTGCGCGCGCGGGAAGACAATCAACGGGTTCGCGCTGCGTGCGTGACTTGCTTGCAGGATTGGTTGCCCAGTTTCTATCCGAACCGTCCTGACTTGGTGCGGGAAGCGCAACAACTTGCTGCCGAACTAGGAGGCCAGCTTTCTCTCCCCAAGGCATCGTGGAAGTTTGCCTGGATTGAAAAGCTTTTTGGATTTGGGGCTGCAAAGCATACCCAATTGTACTACAATCAGACCAAGTGTTCCGTGCTAAGAGCGTGGGACAAAGTGATGCATTCTTTTCAGCGTGACTCGAGCTTGCCCAGTTGAGGAAATGAGCCCGGATGTTTCGCGGGTAAGAAGGGTTCGAGTAGCATTGATGAACATCAAACGTGCTACTCAGCAGCACAAGTCCAGCTAACCTGGACGTCCAAGCAATCGAAATGATTACTAACAACAGTTCGAGCGTAGCTCAAGATGAGGCTATTGTAGTTGACGTGGCTCCGCGAGAAACAGGCGAACAAGATACTGCCAGGAAAGCGGTCGATCCCAACGATAAACATCTTAATACTGATCACCTCTTAGGTGATCTCAAGGGGCGAACGATCTCCGGGACTTTTATCACGATCGCCGCACAGGCAACCAAGTTCCTGTTAAACCTCGCGTTTATTATGGTGCTGGCGCGCCTGCTCACACCAAAGGATTTCGGTCTTTATGCCATGGTAACGACCATGATGGGATTTCTCTGGATTTTTCAGGATATCGGGCTTTCTACGGCAACCGTGCAGCGGCAGGAGATTAACCACGCACAGGTGTCTAATCTCTTCTGGGTAAACGTTGGCGTGGGTGGTCTTGTTACGCTGGTCGTTGCTGCCTCGGCACCGGCAATCGCATGGTTTTATCGCGAACCACGGCTGGTAGGTATCACGCTGGCGCTTTCGATTACCTTTCTTCTCACTACCTCGGCGGTTCAACACATTGCTCTGCTAAACCGGCAGATGCGGTTCGGGGCCATCGCGACCATCGAGGTTACTTGCGTACTCGCCGGTTATCTGACCGGGATCGGAATGGCCCTGTCCGGATTCGGCTACTGGGCGCTGGTTGGTGCCAACGTAATGCAGGTCGTGGTGAGGCTCGTGATGTCCTGGCTAATTTCGGGATGGCAACCTCGATTGTTCTCGCGGAATGCTCAAACTCGGCACCTGCTGAGCTTCGGGGCGAACATCACGATTGGGAACCTGATAAACACGCTTGCTCGAGGTTTGGATAATGTTTTGATCGGTCGCTTTTTCGGTCCAGTAGCAGTTGGCCTGTATTCGAGAGCTTCTATCCTTCTCATGCGGCCGCTGGAACAATTCACGATGCCGATCAATGCCGTGTTGATTCCGGCGTTGTCGCGGGTCCAAGCTGAACCGGAGCGATATCGGCGCACATTTCTTCGCGTATACGAGGCGATGGCATTGGTGACCTTTCTTTTCACTGGTCTTCTTCTAGCTCTCGCTCGCCCTCTCACTCTTGTCGTCCTCGGGTCGAGATTCGAACAGGCAGTGCCTATTTTCGCTGGCTTTACCATTGCAGCCATTTGGGTTCCGCTAACGGGAGCCTCAACTTGGCTATTCCAGACTCAGGGGCGTGGAAAAGATTGGCTGTTCGCTAGCGTGCTCTGTTCCAGTATCACGATCGCTGCCTTTATTGCCGGTCTACCGTTTGGCCCTGTCGGACTCGCGGTCTCTTTTTCCGCGGCCGGGCTTCTATTCGGCACGCCTGCTGTTTATTATTTTGCCGGACGGCGTGGACCTGTAACTACGGCGGATTTGTGGTCTGGGATTCTCCGCTATCTCCCGCTTTGGATAGTTGTGTGCAGCGTGACATGGGTGGCGCGCCTCCCTCTAGCGAACTTCCATCCATTAGTGCAATTGGTGGTCAGCGCTCCCATTGGACTCTTTGCTGGAGCGATTTTAGTTTGTGCGGTACCGCACATGCGTCGAGTGGCGTTTTCGCTCTTTGAAATTCTCCTGGAACTGAAGCCCAGGATCCGTTTCTTCAATGCAAAATAGCGTTAGTTCGTCTGTTCCATTGCCACGGGCGACACCGCGCCGAGCGATGTGGGGATTGTTTGATCGCAGGGAGCGTTGGTCCCTTTCCTGGCGTGGACGGCTGATTGTCATTTCTGCGCTTTTGCTGGTCAGCGTGCTTGTTCTAAAGAGCATTTACCCATTTCTTGCGATAACTCATCGCGTCGACGCGAATAACCTTGTAGTCGAGGGGTGGATAAACGAGTATGCAATTCGGGCGGCAGTAAAGGAATTCCAAGATAACCGCTATCAACACGTTTTTACGACGGGGGGGCCGGTGGAAGGCACTGGAGGATACACCAACGACTTCATGACTTCAGCCAGTGTTGGGGCAGACCTTTTGAAAAAGGCGGGCGTGCCGGACCAATCGTTGCAGATGGTCCCATCCCGTGTGATGGACCGCGACAGAACGTACGGTTCGGCAGTTGCGTTGCGGAACTGGTTTCGTGACCATAACATGGCCGTATCTGCCATCAATGTTGTTACCGAGGATGTACACGCGCGCCGAACTCGCCTGCTTTTCCAAAAAGCGCTCGGAAACAACGTACAGGTTGGGATCATCGCCGTGGCGAGCGTGGATTATCCCGCAAACCGTTGGTGGCATTACAGCCAAGGTCTTAAGAATGTGGTCAGTGAGTTTGCGGCGTATTTATACGCGAGGCTGTTGTTTTTTCCGTCGGAAGCGGTGCATCCAGAGACGGCGGCTCCGCTCCCGCCAGCCCATGATTGAAAAATGAAAATCGCTGTTATTGGTCTTGGCTATGTCGGGCTGCCGCTGTCGCTTCAATTCGCGCGCTCATGCGTGGACGTGCTGGGGATCGACGTGGATCCCAAAAAAGTCGAGTTGCTGAAAAAAGGGCAAAGCTACATCAAACATATTGAAGGATCGGCCGTCTCGGAATTAGTGAATTCTGGAAAATTCTCGGCATCGACGGACTTCAGTCACATCAAAGAGGTTCAAGCGGTCATCATTTGTGTGCCAACGCCCCTGAGCAAAAATCGCGAGCCGGACACCTCGTTCGTTCTTGAGACGGGTCGGGCGATTGCGCCGTATCTCTCCAAAGGCGTTTTAGTAGTCCTGGAATCGACGACTTATCCCGGTACAACTGACACCGATCTCCGGGCCGTCCTTGAAGAAGGATCGGGAATGAAAGCTGGGGAAGATTTTCACCTGGCCTTTTCACCGGAGCGAGAGGATCCAGCGAACGAACAGAGCAAGGTCAAGTCGATTCCGAAAGTTGTAGGGGGCTATTCGCCAACCTGCCTCGACCGCGCGATGGCGCTGTATGGTAAGGCGATCGACACTCTTGTGCCGGTCTCTTCGTGTGGCGTCGCTGAAGCTACAAAATTACTCGAGAATATCTTTCGGAGCGTCAATATTGCGCTGGTTAATGAGCTCAAGGTGGTTTATGCGGCCATGGGGATTGACATCTGGGAAGTAATTGGAGCAGCCAAGACCAAGCCGTTTGGGTTCATGCCGTTTTATCCCGGACCTGGCCTTGGCGGGCATTGCATCCCAATCGATCCATTTTATCTCACGTGGAAGGCTCACGAATATGGGCAACACACGCGTTTCATTGAACTAGCGGGCGAGATCAATACGCGAATGCCCGAGCACGTCGTGCACATAATTGCAGATGCACTCAACATGCAACACAAGGCTATCAATGGGTCCAGGATTCTGATTCTGGGTTTGGCCTATAAGCCAAATGTCGATGATGAGCGAGAGTCGCCCAGTTACGTGTTAATGAAATTGCTATCGGACCGAGGCGCGGAGGTCGCTTACCATGACCCTTATGTTCCGGTGATCAAACTAACCCGAGAGCACCCGCAATTCGCCGGAAAAAAATCGGTCGAATGGAACCGCGCAACGATGGAAAAGTTCGATGTCGTTCTCATCGCAACAAACCATTCATCAGTAAACTATGATGAGCTCGGAGAATGGGCCCGGTGCATAGTCGACACACGAAACGCCATGGCTGGCGTGCCGGTACCGCTGGGAAAAGTGTGGAAGGCTTAGAATGTTCCCAGGACGTCCACCAGCCCAGGCTTGGAGCTTCCAGCGCAGATCAAAGACCCGTCCTCAGAAAATTGGAAGGGAGGGGAAAAAATGCTTGCCATGAAAATTTATTCTGATACCAAGGACAGGTTCAGGCTTTCACTCTCAACAATCCTTTGTCATGAAACGACCTGGAGTCGTCGTATTTATTCTACTTTTAGGCAGTTTTCTGGCTCCAGTTTGTCGGGCCGCGATCTATCACTCTAATGGGACCGCAGCAAGCGTTCAGTCCATCCACAATAACCAAGCACAGAACGGCGACACCATCACGCTCCCGGCAGGAATTTTACATTGGACAACCGGAGTCACCATCACCAAGGCGATCACCCTGCAAGGCGCAGGAGTAGGCATTAGTGTTGTCAAGGATGGGGTTCAATCTGGACAACTCATTCAAGTTACGCTCGCCGGTAACAACCTAACGCGGATCACCGGGATTGAATTTCAAGACGGAGGCAGAACGAACAGGGCAATCGACATATTGCGCGTCGTCGGATCAAACACGGACGGCTCGAAATTTCGTTTTGATCACTGTAAATGGAACAACCTGAATGGTGCGTCGCTATTCGATACAGTAATTGGAGTCATAGATCACAACACGTTCGTAATGGACAGGAGTGGCCTGCCAATCAATATCTACGATTCATATTGGAACGGACGAACCCAAGGTGATGGTTCGTGGGCGGCGCCGACTGGCTTCGGGACGGGTTGGTTCTTGTTCATCGAGGACAACACGTTCACACATAGCGACCAAACCCAAAAAGGCATTACAGATTCCTACGCAGGAGGGCGGTTTGTTGTCAGACACAACAATATCCTCAACGGCCTCATATCCAATCACGGCACTGAAAGCACAGGACGCGCGCGCGGTGGAAGGGCAATGGAAGTGTATAACAATACATTTACCGGAACCGATATTAACAGGTTCGTAGGCGGCGTTCGCTCGGGAGGGGTATTGTTTCACCACAATGCCATTAGCGGATATTGGGGTGATTCAGCAACGTTTACACTTCAAAATTTCAGAAACTTCTTCCCATTTGATCCCTGGGGCGGCGCCGATGGGACAAATGCATGGGACGTAAACGCGCCGAACGCGTTCTTCACAGGGACGGCGGCATCCAGCAGCCAGAGCAGAACCGTGACCGTTTCCGGTGTTAACTGGACACCGAACTACTGGGTAGGGTACGCTCTCAGGCGCACCAGTGATGTTTGCAACTCAGGCAGCCTCAATTTCAGTGAGATTCTGAGCAACACGTCGAACACGATCACTTACGCGGATAACGGTGGTTATCCAACACCGCCATCCATGTCGTTCTGCGCAGGCGATTCACTTGAAATTCGCAAAGTCGTTCACGCCCTTGATCAACCCGGCCGGGCGCTCGGTTCTTTGATCATGGGCACGCCGCCAATCCGACCCGGCGGATGGAACAATCAAGTGACCGAGCCGTGCTACTCGTGGAACAACACAACCGGTAACACACCAGTCAATTTCAGCGCGGGACCGGGCGTCAGAGCCAATGTGCACTATTTCAACGACACAGCTAAGCCAGGTTATACGCCGTACGTTTATCCGCATCCATTAGTTTCATCGGGTGGTACTGGCTTGGCGCGAGCGGCAGTGGCCGACTTTGACAGTGATGGCAGGCCGGACTTTGTGCTTTATAATGCCGGCACCCGCCAAACAGCGATCTGGTATTTGAACAACAACCTCTTCGTCAGCGGTGCATTTGGTCCAAGTCTCACCGCGGGCTGGAGTCTAAGAGCTGGGGCGGATTTCAACCGTGATAACCATATCGATTACGCGCTCTTTAATCCCGCCACGACGCAAACGGCACTTTGGTATTTGTCGGGGCCAACTCGGATTGGGAATGCTTTTGGACCCGCTCTTCCCAATGGTTGGGAATTAGTCGGGGCGACCGATTTTAACGGCGATAACAAGCCCGACTATGTGCTTTACAACACCGGCACGAATCAAACGGCTGTCTGGTATCTGAGCAATAACGTTTATGTGGGCGGTGGCTATGGCCCGATTCTTCCCGTCGGCTGGACACTGGCGGGTACAGCGGATTTTGATGGAGACGGTCACGCAGATTATGTCTTATTCCATCCCGGTTCGGGCTACACAGCGATCGCTTATTTATCAGGGCTAGCACTTAACGGTGCCGCCTGGGGGCCCACCGTTCCCAGCGGCTGGGCGTTGGTAGCTACCGCCGATTTCAACGGTGACGGCAAACCCGATTATGTGCTTTATAATGCCGGCACCCGTCAAACAGCGATCTGGTATTTGAACAACAACCTCTTCGTCAGCGGTGCATTTGGTCCAAGTCTCCCCGCGGGCTGGAGTTTGACGGCACCGTAACTGATCAGTTTGTTTTGAGCCCCCTTTGCGCGTTTCCGGCGCTTTTCCATTCTGACTCAGTTCTGCCGAAGGGTGGGTATCTCACCAACCACATGTCCGATGTGCCGCATGAAACGATGGTCTTGTTACAGGCAACAGCTTGCCCGATCTGCCTGGATTGGGCAGAGGCAAGCGATGCATCTCAATTTTACCCTAAACGAGTGCATGGGAAATATGCGAAGCGTCTGGTATCCATCTTGTGTCTGTGCACACCGACAAAATGAAAATCGGTGACACGCCTAATCGATCCCCAGTTCTTCAGCCCTGGTAGTTGCGAGGGTTTCGGTGAGCTATGAACATATGCACACGCTAAACGACCAAGTTGAAGGGCGACGCTTGTCGCAATCATCGGGGTCATTGCCTGCAGCTCGTGTTTGCATCCCAACCTGGAGAGGGGTCGCCCGCATGGCCTTTGAGGCGGCGAACTACGAAGCTGAGGATGTTTTCACGGAGGTGGATGATGTTGACCTCTTACCAGTGGAGCCGGGCATAGCCTTCAGGCTTAGAGAAAAATGCCAGCGCAGGCTTTTGTGGAAGGACGTCACTCGAACGCTCGCCTCCGTCAACCCCGGACTCCGTCCGGTCCGCCTCAGAAAAGAATACGACCTGTTTTTTTGTCGCTTCCAAACTCTGCGAGATCTGATTTATGTGAACGCCTTTCAGGATTGGAAGGATTGGTGCAGGACAAGCGTATGTTGGCTCGACGAATTATACTCCGCAGAAGTTGTCCTCAGCCGAAATTACCTGCACATCCTGAAGCGATTCGATCACGTGTTCGTTGGCTTCAAAGGGAGTGTCGATGCGATTAGCGAAGTAATCGGCCGGCGTTGCCACTTCCTTCCCTATGGAGTGGACGCGATACGTTTCAGCCCTTACCCGAACCCGCCAGCGCGTGTGATCGACGTTTACAGCCTGGGACGTCGATTGGACGGTCTTCACCGGACGCTGCTTAAGTTTACTACTGAGCGGAACATGTTCTACGTTTATGAAACGCTCCAGGCTGGCGCGGAAAACTTGGTGTCCAATCATAGGCAGCACCGCGAATTACTCTCCAACCAGGTCAAGCGGAGTCGCTATTTTTTGGTTGCCCCTGGCAAGGTGAATCTGCCACAGGAGACTCGAGGGCAAATTGAAGTGCCGGCTAGATTTTACGAAGGGGCGGCAGCAGGTACCGTGATGATCGGCCAAGCCCCGAATTGTGAGCTGTTTCACCAGCTTTTCGATTGGAAGGACGCGGTTATTCCAATCAACCCCGATAGCTCCGATGTCGCGGAGGTTTTGACTGAGCTTGCTGGTCAACCGGAGCGGCTTTGTGAAGCCAGCCGCCGGAATGCAGCGGAAGCACTCCTCCGCCACGATTGGTTGTATCGTTGGAAACAAATTCTTGCCGTTGCCGGGCTTGAGCCCATGCCGCAACTCGAGTTGCGGGAGAAACGACTGAAAGAACTGGCAGACATTGCCAGGAATCATCAATTGATGTAGTGCCTTCCGCGAGGCGTAAATGCACAAGGATCACGGCACGAGCCGCGCCACGCCTCATGAGCTCACTGCAACGCTTCTCGTAGCAATGGGTGTGGATTCAGCAACTAAAGGTAACAACGATCAACAAAACTTCAGGTCACATTGGCAAACGATTTTGATCGCGAAATGAGACAAAACAAAAAGAGTAACAAAATCGTCTTTTTCGGTGTGTTTGGTAACCAGAATTTGGGCAATGAATGCACGTTGCAGGCTACGATGTACAACATCCATAAGGCATTGCCGGACGCGAGATTTACATGTGTTTGCACAGTTCCGGAGGATACGGAACTAAGACACGGCGTCCCCGCATTTGCCGTCCATCGAGGCTATCCCGCCTGGTTAGACTCCCAGTTGTGGTCTGGGCGACGCTCAAGGTTGATGAAATTACTGCGAAAGATTCTCTTCCGAATTCCTCTGGAAGTGATCCATTGGGCTAAGGGCTTTAACGTAATCAAGGGGAGTCAAATGCTCATCGTTCCGGGAACGCAGGTGGTGTCAGATTATGTGACTGGACCGTTTAGCTGGCCCTACGATATATTTAAATGGTCGATCATTGCGAAAGTATGCAGGGCTAGGTTGCTTTTCCTAAACATAGGAGTCGGTCCGATATACCATCCTCTAAGCAGATGGTTCATTAGGGCGAGTCTCAATTTCTCGGACTACCGTAGCTACCGAGACATCGCCTCGAAACAGTACGTAGAGAAAATGGGCCCTTGTCGTGGTAGTGACCGCGTTTATCCAGACTTGGCGTTTAGCTTGCAAAGCACACTGCTGCCAACATGTCAGAACCTAGGTAGACAAAGGCCCGTTATCGGTATTGGCTTGAAGGACTATCTTGGCCGCGAGGGTCTGCGTGATCGCCACAATAATCGCACCTATCGCGATTACTTGAACGCGCTGGCAAATTTGGCGGTTTGGTTGTGCGATAGAAATTACACCGTGCGAGTGATAATCGGAGACGTTTTGTACGACAGTGGAGTGAAAGAGGATTTCCTGGAATTACTGCGCGAGCGCCGATTAGTAAGAAAAGAAGATCAGATTATTAGTGAACCGGTTCTCACGGTAGCACAGTTGTTGTCTCAAATCGCAGCCGTCGACTTTTTAGTCACATCACGATTTCATAACCTCGTATTGGCTCTAATGCTCAACAAACCAGTGATCTGCTTGTCAGATCATATGAAGCTAAATTCGTTAATGACTGAAATAGGGCTGGCAGAATACTGCCTTCCTCTTGCTAACCTGGATTTTGACAATTTGATCGATAGGTTTGTTAGACTCGAAACGAATGCCGAGACGCTCAAGCCTTATATTAAACAGAAGATCGAGGAATATCGCAAAACGTTGGACGAACAATACACCCTTGTCTCTAATGCTTTTGAGCAAACGAACGGTTAAGAGAATTTCGTTGTGATAAACAACCAAGGGTCTCATCCAATCCTGGCCAAGCTGGCGCGCTTCCAGTTCTTGGGCAGGTCTCCTGTCGGCTTTTACCTGCGGCTGAACAAGCTCGTATGGAACCGTCTCCCTTCCCGCGTACGAAATCTGAACGTCATTCGTTCGTACGGGATGTGGTTGCATAGCTTGGTGTGCCTAAGCGCCAGACGCCAGCAGTTCTTTGGCACCTTCTTCCTTAGGAATCGTCCAGCACTGGAATTGATGCGCCGCGTGGCCGGCCAGAAGCCCCACGGCGCAACGTTAACGATTGCCGTGCTGGGTTGTAGCGTCGGAGCCGAGATTTATTCAATCCTCTGGACCCTGCGCGCAACACGGCCGGACTTAAAGGTAATCCTGGAGGCAGTGGATATTTCGCCGGAGATAGTGAGCTTCGCCGAGAAAGGCATCTATACTCCCAACACCTCCGACCTGGTTGGTGCTTCGATTTTTGAACGATTGACTGAGGCTGAGAAGGTTGAAATGTTCGATTGGGATGGCGATCAGGCCACAGTCAAATCATGGCTCAAAGAAGGGATCAGGTGGCACGTTCAGGATGTAGCTGACCCGGAACTTATAAGCATTCTTGGGCCTCAAGACATCGTGGTCGCGAGTAACTTTCTCTGTCACATGCCCCAAGCCGAAGCTGAAAGATGCCTCGGCAATATTGCACGATTTGTTAGTCCAGGAGGGTACCTTTTTGTTTCAGGAGTCGATTTGGACGTTCGAACGAAGACTGCAATCGGCCTTGGCTGGGAGCCAGTGCGGGATTTGGTAGAAGAAATCCACGACGGCGATCGCTCTGTGCGAGCCGACTGGCCATGGGCCTGGTGGGCGCTTGAGCCTCTCAACCGAAAGAGGCCTGACTGGCAAACCCGTTACGCCGTCGCTTTTCGGATTGGTGGTCCGGAACCTTCGAGGACTTCGTCCAGCTCCGCCACATTAGCTAACCAAGCCCGTGTAAATCGTTCCACTCCCGTGCAGCATCCACAGGCATCTCCGCCGGGATGTTGTAAATGACGTCGGAATACTTTACGAATTTCGGAAGCGGGGTAGCACGAGCCTCTCGATTGCATCTTCATCCCAAACCAGGACAGATACCTGGTCCTAACGTTTCTTAAACATCTCTCTCTTTTGGAACTTGATTTGCTGCCTTGCTTTGTATAACACAGGTGGCTCGCGACCTATGCAAGATCAGAACGGTGTAGTGCTATCATCTCGACCTTTGAAAACAGTATTTTCCATTTATTGGCTTGTAGCCGCAGGTTTGTGGAGCGTTATTGTTCCGACAAACGCGCAGGTTAACGTTACCCAGTATCACAATAATAGTTCCCGTGATGGTCTTTACATCGATTCGGCCTTCACCCAAGCGGCGGCCGCGAACCTGACGCGTGACTTAAACTTCAACGGTACGATCGTAGGCAGCGTTCTAACGCAGCCCCTTTACATCGAGGGCGGTCCAAACGGAGCAATGCTCATTATTGCAACCAGTTCGAATAATGTCTACGCACTCAACCCTGTTAATGGCACCATTATTTGGCAACGAAATGTAGGTCCTCCGGTGCCAGCAAATGATATCTTCTGCACTGAGGTTGGTTCCGCGGGGATCATCAGTACTCCTGTTGTCGATCTGCCTTCGCGTGCGCTCTTTGTGGGCGCACTGACAACACCCGATGGCGGGACGACCCTCAAACATTACATCATCTCTCTCAATGTAGACACGGGCGCTATTAACCCGGGTTGGCCGGTGGACGTGGAGCTGACAGCCCAATACAACGGCACGAACTTCATTGCAGCCAACCAAATGCAATCAGCGGCGCTCGGCATAGTGGGCAACATCCTTTATGTGGGATATGGGAGTCACTCGGATTGCAGCGTTTACCATGGCTGGCTGGTGGGAGTGCAGATAAACAACTCGGCAAGTGTAACAGCATGGGCCACCAGCGCTATCGGTGGCGGCGTATGGAGCGCTGGTGGCGTTGCCAGTGACGGCAATAACCCGTTCGTTAGCACCGGTAACACTTTCCAACCTGCTCACTGGAGCGGCGGCCAGGCGGTGATTCGTTTTCAACCCGGCCCGGTTTTTAGCGGCAATACCAGTGATTACTGGGTGCCGGTCAATTGGTCGAGCCTCGATCAGCAGACCGTTGATGTAGGGGCCGCAGGTCCGTTACTGGTGGACGTGCCGGGCGCAACGCCCTCCCGTCTTGTCGTCCAACTGGGCAAAGATGAATACGTACATCTACTTAATCGCGATAATCTCGGTGGTATCAGGGCGCCGATAGCAGAAGCACAGGTGGCCTTCAGCTACATCTATGGGGGCCCGGCGGCCTACCGAACTAACCAAGGCACGTATGTTGCTTTTCGCGCCGGCGCTGACGCACTCGGCACTTTCCGCATTACTGCAACCAATCCACCTACCATCGTCAGCGGATGGAGTACGTTCCCCAGTAACGGCTGCGGGTCACCTTTCGTGACCTCCACGGACGGGACTAATAACACGATCGTGTGGGTGGTAGGTACCAGTACTGACAACCTAGGTAGCGGTGGCGACCAGCGATTGCACGGTTACGACGGAGATACAGGTTCTGTCGTCTATGGTGGTGGCGGCGCCCACGAATTGATGGCGGGGATGCACAAGTGGAGAAACACCGGCGTCGCTGCCCGTGGGCGTATCTACGTTGCGGGCGACAACAAGGTCTTTGCTTTTAGACTGCCAGGAGGAACGCCTACGCCTACTCCCACTGCTACTCCTTCGCCAACCGCGACTTCAACTCCTACTGCCACTCCTCCACCACCGACACCTAGTCCAACAGCAACACCGACTGCAACGCCAACTCCAACAGCAACGGCAACGCCAACAGGAACTCCATCCGGGAATGCATGCCAGAGGCCAATGACCATCGATCATACCAAGGTTCCCAGCACACAGTCCAATTTCACGGTGCTGGTAAGCCTCACTGATCCTGCTCTTAAGACCGTTGCCAACGGT
>DATBEX010000048.1:0-21335 GCA_036558805.1 Candidatus Udaeobacter sp. | reverse complement strand
TCCTGGGGTTTTTCATTTTTATCTTGGACAATTTTCTTTTTTTTCGGCACAGATTTTATCGTTAATGATTTTAATTCGTTTACCGTTCATTGGGTGGTTGGCAAGTGCTTTCTCGCGCTTCTTTGATCGAGGAGTAGATTTGGAAACTTTACGAGCATGAGACATTTTGTTTTTCGTTGGATCATAACCACAATCGCCGTGTTTGTGGCTGCGCCAATCGTAGGCATCAACTACGGCGGCCGCCTCGATTGCCTGCTAGGGGCCTCGCTTCTACTTGGTCTTATCAACGCTTTTATACGTCCCATCCTTCTGTTGCTGAGTCTCCCCCTGATTCTCGTCACTCTGGGCGTTTTCATCTTAATTATTAACGCGCTGATGTTGAAATTCGTCGGCGAGATCGTGCCCTGTTTCGAAGTCCCGGGTTTTTGGCGCGCATTCTTCGGCGCGATCATCATCTCGATCGTCAGCTGGCTGTTGAGCGCATTTTTTCGCGGCAGCGATGGACGTGTTCACGTGCTCACGCATCACAGCCAGATAAAGCGTGTCCGCGGGCGGGTGATCGAGCCTTAGGATAAGAGCACGAGCATGAGCATGAGTAGAAAGCGGAATCCTAGCCGAGATACTTGCTCAGTCGCGACCTGAGCTCGGTGCGCGCGCGAAAAAGGACGCTTTTTACGGCCGGAACCGAGAGACCGAGAACTTCGGCAATTTGCTCGTAACTAAGCTGTTCATATCTGCGTAACACAAGTGCAAGCCGCTGGGTCTCTGGAAGCTGCAGAATCGCGGCCTCAATCGTTCGCTGAAGTTCTGCTTCAAGCATGGAAACATCGGGAGCGAGGTTTGTCTCATCTTTTACGGGCGGATCTTCGGCGCCGGGTTCTGGCTGGAGCGGAACGTGCGCGTGACGCCTGGCGCGGCGAAGCTCGTTGAAAACCAGGTTACGGGTAATCTTCAACAGCCAGGTCGTAAATTTCGCTCGCGGGACGTAGCGACGCGCGCTTTTCCAGACTCGAATGAACACCTGTTGCGCGATGTCTTCCACGTCGGAGTTGCTTCCCAGCATCCGCGCCACCGTGCCTGCCACCAAAGCCTGGTGTTTCTTGATCAGTTCCTGCAGCGCAATGGTATCGCCCCGCCCGATAAGTCGCATGAGGCGCACATCATCGGCGTCTTCTTCCGATCTCCCTTTGTTTCCACGATCACTGTCAGACATCGTTTCATTTGGACGGCTGTCCGGAACAAAATTTGCCAGAAAAACGACAACTAACCAAAATTCGGCTTTCGCCACGTCCGTAGCCGTGGTTTTTGTTGCGCGGCCAAAGCGGTCTGTGCAATGCTTGGTTTGGGGCTTGGCCTCGTGTCCGCATGAATTATCGACTTATTCCGAAAGAACTCAGGCCGATTGCAGAAAAGGTCGAAGCGCGACACCGCGTTTCAGAGACGGACGCTCTGACTCTGTATGGCGCGAATGACCTTAATGCCCTTGGAATGATTGCCAACGTGGTGCGGGAACGAAAGAATGGCAATTACGCAACCTACATTCACAACCGCTACATTAACTATTCCAACATCTGCATCTTATCCTGTCAGTTCTGCGCTTTCGCGGCAAAAAAACGCGACGCTCATGCTTTTGAGTACGCGATCGACGAAATTATCGGCGCTGTGAGAGCTGCTCTTCCCCTTGGAGTCACGGAGGTGCACATGGTCGGCGGGCTGCATCCCACGCTGAAAAAGGAGTGGTATCTGGAACTTTTGCAAAAACTGCGAGCGCTCGATCCAAACCTTCACATTAAGGCGTTCACCGCGATCGAAGTTCGCCATTTGGCTCAGCGAGTTTTCCGCATGCCCATCCGTGACACGCTTGAAACCCTCCGGTCTGCTGGCCTTGGCTCGATCACGGGCGGTGGAGCGGAGATTTTCGATCCTGCTGTTCGCGACAAGATCTGCCGTGGCAAAGAAACCGCCGCCGAATGGCTTGACGTTCATCGAACCTGGCACGCAATGGGCGGCCGCAGTACCTGCACGATGCTCTATGGGCACATCGAAACCCTTCCCCAGCGAGTGGATCATCTTCGTCAGCTCCGGCAGCTCCAGGATGAAACCGGCGGATTCACAGGCTTCGTTCCTTTTGCATTCGAACCCACCCAATCGCTCGGAATCCTTGCCAATATCAAGCGCGCTTCCGCGTTTAACCAGCTTCGTAATCTTGCCGTCAGCCGCATTTATTTGGATAACATCGATCACCTGACTGCCTACTGGGTCAGTCTTGGATTGCCTCTTGCGCAGGTGTCGCTCAGTTACGGAGTGGACGATCTGCACGGGACAATTTTGGAGGAAAAGATCTTCCATATGGCCGGCGCAACCACCCCGCAGCAGCAGACCGTGGCTGCGCTCGAACATGCTATCAGGGAAGCGGGCCGGGAACCCTTGCAGCGCGACAGTCACTATCGACACCTATCAGGGGATCCATCGGCAAAAAGTCCGGCGCCAGCGGAACTGGCACGCGCGTAAGCGGTAGGGCGGGCACGCCGGGGAAGCAATGCTCCGCATCGGTTGCGTAAAATATCTCAACGCTCGCCCGCTGATCCACGGCTGGCCTGGCAAGGTGGACTTTGACGATCCATCGGCACTCTGCAATAAACTTGCCGCCGGCAAACTCGACGTTGCCCTTGTCTCAAGCTTCGAATTTCTGCGTAACCCCATCTACCAGATCGTTGACTCGGTCTCGATTTCTTCGGACGGACCCGTGTACAGTGTCGTCGTCGCACATCGTGACGAGATTGCCGCGATGGAAGAGATCGAACTCGATCCTGCCTCAGAAACCTCTGTAAATCTTTTGCATTGTTTAACCACGGAACTCGGATTGCATCCGCGGTTGGTCCAGTGCACCACAGATGCGTGGCCTGCCCAGGCAAAATTAAAAGCGGGCCGTCGGGCGCGATTGCTCATCGGCGATCAAGCCATCCGTTTCCGGCAACGGTGCGCCAACGAGATTTCGTTCTGGGATCTTGGCGAACAGTGGCAAATGCTCGTCGGACTTCCGTTCGTTTACGCGCTCTGGCTTATTCGCCCAGAGGTCGCCGATCCAACGCAAATAGCGAACCGGCTTCGCTCTCTTCGCGATAAAAACCTTGCCAATCTCGATGCCGTGATCGCAGAAGCTATAGCAGGCGTCGCTGAACCGAGTCGCCAAAGGGGACTAACTAACGAATTCCTGTCGCGTTATTACCATGAGAATCTTCGGTTCAGATTTGGCGGAAATGAAAAGGAAGGCCTACGCATTTTCGTGAATTTGTGCATAAACAACGGTCTACTTCCAAAGCGCGATTTCGGGTTTCGCGTTGTCTAGCGAGCGATTTTCGTTCTCCTGAAGAAACTACCGCGTTGCCTCGCCGAGACCGAGATCGAGATCGTAGAGTTTCCAGGCTAAACCTGTGAAACGAAACCGCAGTTTAATTCCCTCTCGATCGACCGCAAAAGTGCGCGGACCCGTGAAGAACGCGTGCCTTACTTTTGACCAATCCTGGGCTTTGCCTGCAGGGAATCGAAACTCCTGTGGACGTTTGAGGTTCTTCAGAACTTCTGGATTGGATATCAATGCCGCGATGCCTTCGGGAGTCACGTAAGCATCAATAATGGTGTCAATCAGGTTTGGGCCAAGGTTATTCCACCACTTGTGAGAGTTGGTTCTCTGAGCGAACCGCGCGACAAGCTGTTTTTTTAACGATGCTCGAATGGCGGGAAAATCCATGCGGGAACTCAGCGAGGCACTATCACCAGAGCGAAGTGCTTCCGTGAATCGCCAGAATGAAAAGTACGGCGATGCTCCGTAGATGAGCAGAATGAAGACGAAGAGAATTACTAACCAGCGGAATCTCATTTAGATCTCATTGGTATGACGCAATCGGATTATCGGCCCGATTTGAATGTATTTCTAACCAGAGGGAACCGGTCCAATTTTCTTCCAATATTGGAGAATACGGCCGCTTCCGGGAGGGGACATGAATTCTGTCGGGCGCGGTCCGCCAGGCGGTCCCCAACACGCGCGCTTATGATTGGCATCGATAATCTCGTAGATCCCGCGAGTTAATTGCCCGGCGTGCGGTCCGCCTTCTGCGATTGAGTCCACTTGTTTTGGTTTCGTTGCCGGATTCACTGTAAACGTCCCAGCTGGATGCGTTCCGACACCACTCGCCTTTGGAAATCGGAATGTGTTGTGATCGGTAATCAGAATTGTATTTCGCGCCACATTCGCAGGCACCGGCTTTCCGTTTACGACTCCGCGCGTTAATTGCCAGGTGCCGGACAATCGTTGGTAATCTCTCTGGGCAGCCGCAGACGGCGTGCTCGAACTGCTTGTTCCGTTCGCTGAGCAGCCGGCGATGACAGCTACAACGCCCGTCACGAAAACCGGTATCGCTCTTGGCATAGCGCCTTTTGCAGCCTAAATCGCTCTATGTCGAGCGTGATTGCACCCGTTGGCGATCATCCATCTCGTCTTGTCAGAGAATCTTCCGCAAATAAGGTGATCGGTGCAAAGCCCCGCAGAACGAAGTCTGGTTGATACACGGTCACCTGGAAAATCGAGCCGGCCACCAAGCCGATGGATCATTGCGCAGCCTGAGGAGTTGAGTACGGACAAGTCAGGAATTTCGTGGAGCGCAATTTGTGGATCTGAGTGCATCGCGAGATTACTCTTGCGAAAAGGGTTTCGTTGCACCGAAGAGGTAAACGCATTTCTAGGACCGCGCCTAAACGCGCTTAGCGATCCATTCTTGCTGCCCCAGATGCAAGCGGCAGTTGTCCGCATTCTCGCGGCTTTAGATCGGCGGGAGCGCGTCGTGCTTTTCGGCGATTATGATGTGGATGGCGTGACATCATTGGCATTGCTCGCAGAAATGTTACGTGCGTACGGTGGCGCTCCGGAATTGTTTTTGCCGCTGCGTATGGAAGAGGGGTACGGTTTGAGCCCCGAAAGTGTTGATCGTTGTCTCAGGCAATATCGCCCCCAACTACTGATTGCCATTGATTGCGGCACCTCTTCGGAGAAAGAGATCGCCGACCTGCGGAAACGCGGCGTGGACGTGATCGTGCTCGATCATCATGAGCCGAAATCTGCGTTGCCCGACTGCGTCGCGATCGTCAATCCGAAAACAGCGGACTCCAGTTTCGAATATCTTTGCAGCGTAGGCATTGTTTTCAAACTTTGTCATGCGTTGCTAAAGACCCGGCCATTGCCTGAATTCGATTTGAAATCAAAGCTCGATCTTGTTGCGCTTGGAACCGTTGCCGACATTGTTCCGCTTCATGGCGAGAATCGCGTTCTGGTGCAGCGAGGGGCGATCGAGATTGCGCGGACTTCACGTACTGGTCTGCGAAAGTTAATACAGGTTGCCGGGGTCCGGCCGCCAATCCTGCCTGAGGATATTGGTTACCGGCTTGGCCCGCGCTTGAACGCTGCGGGGCGTTTAAGCACGGCGGAAAAATCCTTGCGGCTATTGCTTACCGACGATGAGGGCGAGGCCATGATGCTCGCGGCAGAGCTCGACCAACAGAACCGCGACCGCCAGGAAGTAGAGAAGCAGATTTTCGAGGCAGCAGTGAAGATGATAAAAGATCGGCGCGACGTGGAGCGCGACGCAGCGATCGTCGTTGGCGCATGCGGCTGGCATCCCGGAGTACTTGGCATTGTGGCAGCTCGAATCGCTCGAAGGTATCATCGACCAACGATCGTGATCGGCTTCGACGAGAACGGAATCGGCAAAGGAAGCGGCAGAAGCATCGACGGGTTAAATCTGGTCGAGGCCTTGAGCCGCTGCTCCCGGAGGCTCGAGAAATTCGGCGGACACGAAATGGCGGCGGGTCTGGCCCTGCACGAGAGAAATTTCGATCTGTTTGCGGAAGAATTTCGTAAAGTTGCAAGTGAACTTCTTTCGGAAGACGCTCTTCAACCTTGCGTGCGACTGGACCATGAGCTGTCGTTTACGGAGATTGACATAGGTTTTCTGCGCTGGCACGAAATGTTGCAGCCATTTGGAAATGGAAATCCCCAGCCGCTTTTCCTTGCACGCCAGGTCGAGGCAGCCGCGCCGCCGCGAGTCGTGAACGATAAACATCTCATCCTTCGCCTGCGTCAGGGTAATCGCCATCGCCGGGCGGTTTACTTTGACTGCGTGCCAAATCAATTGCCACCAACGCCGTGGGACATCGCATTTCGGATTCGCGCCGACGAATTTGAGGGCGAAACTCTCGTCGCCATGCAGATCGAAGCGGTGCGGGCTGCCGAACGCCGCGCTCCTGAACAGTGAACAGCGCGAGGTTATCTAAACGATCACCGATCACGGATGACGGATCACGAACACCGGCGAAACCGTCGTCCACCAGCGTGGCAGTTTCGCAGTCACTGGAAGAACTAAATTGGATTCCACGCCCAAAGCTTCTCGCCCTGCGGCGGCTAGGCATCGAAACCGTTGAAGATTTGCTCACCCATTTTCCACGACGCCATGAAGACCGGACGGAATTTCCGAAGTTTCCGCGCGAAGAAAGCGATGTCCCAATCTGTCTTTGCGGTGAAGTGGTCAAGACATCCGTGAGGCGCTTCGGCGGTTGGAAGAAAATCTTCGAGGCCACGTTGCAAGAATCCAATCCAAACGCTCTGAGCGAGCCGCTGGTGTGCCGATGGTTCAATCTGCATTACGTGCAGAAAATGATCGCCACCGGCCAACGCATGGTGGTGTTTGGAAAGCCACGCCTGCGCGGAAAACGAATTTGCATGGACCATCCGGAGTTCGAAGTCATCGAGAATGATGACGAGATCTCGATCCATTTCCGCAGGATCACCCCGATCTACCCTGCGACGGAAGGTCTTTCGCAACGTGTCTTACGGAGCATGATTTACCGGTTGTTGGACGAACTTGCGTCTCTCCATGGGGAATTGGAACCATTGGCGCCGCGCAGTCTTGTTCATGGCGAGAGGCGCGAAGCAATCCGTGCGATCCATTTTCCTGACAGCTGGGAAACGCGTAATGCTGCGCACGAACATTTGGTGCTCACTGAGTTCTTCACGATGCAAGTGCTAATTGCATCGCGACGCGCCGATGCGTCAATCCGTCCGGGCGTACGGCATTGTGGGACCGGTGCCCTGCTCGACAGGTTTCTCAAGTCATTGCCGTTCGGGCTGACGAATGCGCAATCCAAGGTGGTCGGTGAAATCCGCCACGATCTTGCAGCCGGTCATCCGATGAATCGTTTGTTACAGGGGGACGTCGGTTCGGGAAAAACCGTCGTTGCCATCGCAGCGATGCTGCTCGCTGTCGAGGCTGGCTATCAAGCCGCGTTCATGGCGCCTACACAAATTCTGGCGGAGCAACATTATGATGTCTTGCGGCGCTGGCTGGAGCCGCTGGGTGTACGAATGGCGCTTCGAACCGCGGCGCGAGAAGAGGAAAGCGGGCCATTGCCGCTGTTTGCGGGTCAAGAAACTCCGGGGAGCGCACGCTTGCAGCGTGCTGGCGATGGCATTCTGCCATCGCGAACTTCTTCTGAAACCCATTCAACCCCCGGTGCCCAGTACTCACGCCGTCGTCTTCCACATTTCGAAAAACCCTGGGCAATTTACGCCGTGACAATGGCAACCAGGCGTCGCCGCTGCCTGAGTCCGCAAGCTCGAACGGTTGTTTTGAACGCATGGCGTCATTTTCACAACGCCCGCTACGAGCTCTTTGCCATCTGTGTCATGCCTGACCATGTGCACGCGCTTTTTCAGCCCTGGCCGAAAAACGAGGCTTCGGATGACGACACGCGATTCTGGTCATTGGCCGAATTGATGTGTTCATTGAAATCATTTACCGCGCGAGAAATCAACCGCACGGAGGGAAAAGCTGGAGCGGTTTGGGAGAAAGAAACTTTCGACCGGTACATTCGATCCGATCGCGATCTGGCGGAGAAGTTTCACTACATCTTGCGTAATCCCTGGGATGCGGGTGTTGCCAGCCAAGATGAGGGTTACCGGTGGATCTGGACACCGCAGGATGAGATGTACATCGTTAGAAGTTCGTCGCCTCAAAATGCGACGAGCAGCACGCTGCAAGCGTGCGCTCCCCGGATTTCTGCAGATAAACCGCAAATCGTTATCGGAACGCACGCGCTGCTATACGACAAAGTTTCATTTGAAAACCTCGGCCTGGTCGTGATTGATGAGCAGCATAAATTTGGAGTTGCACAACGCGCCCGGTTAAGCTCGCGGAAACCGGCGCCTGACGTGCTGGTCATGACGGCCACGCCGATTCCGCGGACGTTAACGATGACCATCTATGGCGATCTCGATGTCTCCACCATCGACGAGATGCCAGGAAACCGGGGAAAAATTATTACGGCTCTGCGTGATGGGTCGAAGTTCGGGGAAGTGCTTGCATTCTTGCGAACACAGTTGGAGACGGGCCGGCAGCTTTACGTGATTTATCCATTGATCGATGAAAGTGAAAAGCTCGATGCGAAAGCCGCTGCGGCCGAGTACGAATTGTGGCGGGAACGTTTGCATCCGTTTCGGTGCGATCTGCTCCACGGCCGAATCCCCGCGGCTGAGAAACAGGAGATCATGGACCGATTTCGACGGGGCGACACAAGCGCATTGATCAGCACCACGGTGCTAGAGGTTGGCGTAGATGTTCCCAACGCGACCGTAATGCTTGTTGAAAACGCGGAGCGCTTTGGGCTTGCGCAACTGCATCAGCTTCGCGGGCGAATCGGTCGCGGGAAGCACAAGTCGTATTGCATTCTGCTCACCTCAGCCAAGGTAAAGGAAGCTTCCGCAAAACTGGGCATCTTGGAGCGAACGAGTGATGGTTTCAAAGTGGCCGAAGCGGACTGGGACCTGCGTGGCCCGGGCGATCTGCTTGGCACGGCCCAGAGCGGTCTGCCCGCGCTAAAGATCGGTAACTTGAAGACGGACGGGCATTTGATGCGCCGCGCGCGTGCAGCCGCGGTATCGATCCTGGAGAGGGACCCGCATTTGGAATTGCCGGAGAATCAACGTTTCAGATGTTTAATTGTCGAACAAGAGCGACGAACTTTTTCCAATGTAAGTTAATGAAAAATTTTGCAAAATTTTTGCTTTTTGTCCTGCTGGTGAGCGCAGGTATTTCCCTCCTGTACGACTATCGTCTGAAGCATGGCGGCCTGAATCTATCTTCTGTCAGGAAGCCGGAAAAGTACTCGCTGGCATCGAAGCCGAGTGTCGATCCAGCGCAGGTTCCATCGCTGGAGGCGTTGAACCGGGAGAGACGGGCGCTTGTTAGCAGCGTGCTCCCTTCGGTAGTCGCCATTAAAGCGTCCAAAAGGGTTGGTACCCAGCGCCAGTATGGGGTTGACCCATTTGAGTTCTTTTTTGGCAACCAGCGTCGGTTTCGGCAGCCGCCGGGTGAGACCCTGGTCCAGAACTCCCTCGGTTCCGGGGTAATCGTGACAAACGAAGGCCATATCATCACAAACACTCATGTCGTTACCGACGGGGAAGGCAATCAGGTTGATCAAATTGAGGTGCAGCTGAGCGATGGTCGCACCAAGAAGGCCACCCTGGTTGGTTCGGATTCTCAGGCGGATTTGGCAGTGCTCAAGATTGACAATCCAGGCGTTAATCCACTCAAACTCGCTGACTCGGACACGGCGCAGCCCGGCGATTTTGTGCTGGCCATCGGCAATCCATTCGGACTTCAGGAAACGGTGACAGACGGAATCATTAGCTGGAAGGGACAACCGAACAGTACAGATTTTCGAGGCGATTTGCTCCAGACCAACGCAGCAATCAATCCGGGAAATAGCGGTGGGCCGCTGATCAACTTGCGTGGAGAAGTTGTCGGTATCAACGAGCAAATCGTGTCCCGCAGTGGTGGCTCAGAAGGGATTGGGTTTGCGATTCCATCTAATGCCGTTCGCACGGTCCTGGAAAGCGTGTTAAAACATGGTCGCGTAATTCGCGGTTACCTCGGAATCGTGAGTCGCGCGCTGCAAACAGGGCAACAGAACGCGACAGACAATGACGGAGTAGTGGTAGATGAAGTGATGCCGGGATCGCCAGCTGCGCAGGCACAACTGCAGCCAGGGGATATCGTTCGTAGGTTTAACGGCCGCGATGTCGAAAACATCATGACGTTGAGGAAAATGGTAGGGCAAGCCGAATTGGACAAAAATGTTGAGCTGGAAATCGTGCGTGATGGCAAGCCGTTGAAGGTCACCACGCAAATCAGGGAGCAGCCTATCGATCAACAAAGCGCCGGTGTTTCGCCTCGACGAGGCCAGCCTCAGCCGCAACAACCGCGACAGCCAAACGATCAAGAAACAAGCGATAGTCCTCTTGCGTCAATTCACGTCGAAGAACTGACTCCACAAACGTCGCGGCGGCTCGATCTGCCTGACAACGTGCGAGGCGTTTTGGTTACCGGTGTTGATCCCGACAGTGGCGTCGCGGAACTGAAAAATGGCGACGTGATCGAGGAAATCAACCAACAACGGGTTACGTCGCTTTCGGATTACAACAAGATCGCTTCGTCGCTCGACCCCACTCGGCCGCAGGTTTTGTCCGTCTGCCGCGGCCGGGTACGCTCATTTCTCGTCCTGCGACCGCAGTAAGCCCGCTTTGGCTACTTCGCTGGATCGAGATGTTATGTCGTCTGATGATGGCACGGCAACGGACCACCGTGGCTACGACTTATGAATAAACACGCGCTAGCACGCGATCGCGTGACGGCGGCAAACACCAGAAAGCATTTCCCAAAGAGCATCGAGAATCTGGTTCACGGACGTTTTCACAGATTCGAAATTGCGGTCGTTGATATAACGGCTCAGCAAATCACGTTCGGCAGCTGAATGCTCACGATCCGCCTCAACGTGGACGGTGAAATATTCGTAATGCTCGGGTTTGGTGAATCCGTAATACTTCTTCAGTCCGTCGATCTTCGATTCACAGATCGCCGGGATCTGACTTTCATAGGCATAGAGTGCCCCGAGCCCTTCCGCGGTTGATGCCTGCCCGCAAACCGAGCGGAACGTGGCTATCAAGTTTTTTGTCTCAGGTTGTTTCTCGGTTCGTGCAAGGTCGCCATCTTTGACGCCAAGACCATCCATGAATTTCTTCCAAAGCGCCGGATGATTCGGTGAGCCAGCTTCTTCGTCGATTAAATTATTAAGCAATTGTTTGCGGGTTGCCTGGTCCTCGCATTTCGCATGGACTGCCGAAAGATACGTCGGAAAGGCCGCCACATGGTGATAGTACTGCTGCGCATAATCGGCGAGCGCTTCGTCGCTTAATTCGCCGCGCGTCCATGCGAGGTAGAAAGGGTGTTTTAGAAGATTCTTTGCAGCAATGTCATTGTCGATTTTGTCGAGATATTGGTTCATAAAGTAATAGGTCTGCTTATAAACGCAGGCTGGATCACCGCAAGTTTTTAGTATGATTTCGATGATCCAAGCGCTTCAACGCTGGTCAGGTTGATATACGGGGTTCAGGAATATGGCTCGTGTAAAGAAGCTACACCGATTTCAAAATGTGTTTAATGCCGCGGACGGGAATCACGACCCAACTGGGACGATTGTTCAACTCGTACCCGATTTCGTAAACTGCTTTGTCGAGTAGATACGCTTCGAGCATGATCTGGAGGTCCTCGCTGTTTTGCGGGATGAAAATGGCATTGTCAGTTGTTTTCAGGTAACTTTGTAGGAAGACGCTGCCCATATGCCGATACCAGAGGTCGGCCCAGCGTTCCAAAAAAGGCACATCTTCTTTGCGCATCGCCGGTTGCCAAAGCGCGCTGTAGGCGGCGTATTGAAACGAGCGCATCATTCCGGCGACGTCACGCAGCGCAGACCGTTTCAGCTTACGTTCGCTCAGTGGTCGCGCCGGTTCGCCTTCGAAATCAAGAATAACGAAATCCTTTCCAGTGTAGAGCAACTGACCAAGATGATAGTCGCCATGAATACGGATCTTCGAGGCATTGGTGTGACGATCGAGCAACCGTTTTTCGCGCGCGAGGATCTCTTGTTCAGCATCGAGCACTTCCTTCGCTTCGTCGCGGAACTCCGCAGGAAGGTCGCATAACCTCTTTTCCAAAAGAGTGAATGCGCGTCGCAGCGAGGCTCGCATGTTTTGGTAAACGGAACGCTGGCCCATCGCGTTGAATGGCTCGGGTCGGAACGCCGGATCATCGGGATTTGAAGCGAGGGCGAGATGTAACTCGCCGGTGCGTCGTCCGAGCAACTTTGTTTTCTCAGGATGAACGCCGCCGATCAACTCGTCGAGGAGCGCTCCCGGCGGCGCGACTTCATTCTGAAGGTCCGCCTTACGCCCGAGGACACGCTCGTAATACCTCCCGACAGCGTCCAGAACCAGCGTCCAGACGTTGCCTTCACTAGCAACTGCGTGTTGCAAGAGACAGACCACAGTCGGCTGTGCTCTTGTTCGGTCGTATTCGATCGCGCCGACAAACGCCGGCACATTTGGGAAATTAGTGTGCTCGGTGAGAAACCGGGTTATTTCGACGTCGGGGTTTATGCCATCTTCAAGCTTACGGTAGAGTTTTAGGAAAAATTTGTTATCAAAGAGCATTGAGGAGTTGCTCTGTTCGGCGCTTAAGACCTGAGAATTTTCCGGGGCAACGGGCTGATCTGTTTCGATTGTTTTAGCCACTGTGCCAGCGAGCTCACCGGCCCGCGCTTTCATCTTCTGGCTGCTGACAATTGCCGTGAGCAATTGCGAGCGAAACTTCGCGTCCCAGATTGCATCAAAGAGGATATTTTCTCCATCGCCTTCGAAACGAGCAATAATCGCGTGCGGCGCAGCTTGAGAAATTGAGTGCGCGGCCTCTCCAGAGACGATTTTGACTGGGAGTGCATACGTTTCCGTTGGTCCATCCAAATAGCTGACTTCGACGAACCAAAGTTGTGCACTATTGGCCGCCTCCGACATTTCAACCTGCTCAACGACCTTTAGATGGCGAAAAGTTCGCGCCTTTGACCCGAACCAGCGGCATGTCTGAAGGTACTTGGGTAAAATTTCGCCTTCGATTGTAATCCGCTGGCCATTACTCAGGAGGGTTTCCAGTTCCATCGAGCCGGTGATCAGTGGCACCTCTTTCTTCCTTGGTGTCCTGCGTCCATCGGTCGGCGCGTGTAATGCGAACCAGTAATACGCATGCGGACCCAGCGTAATAACGTAGCGGGATTTTCTGATCGGCCGGAAAGGATTGCGGCTAAAAACTTCCATCGGTACGTAACCCGCGAAGCGTGAAAGATCCAATTCCGCCGATTGAGCAAAGCGTGAGAGATTCACCACCACCAGAATGGTCTCGTCCTCGTACCGGCGAAGAAAGGCGAGGACCTTGGGGTTTTCTGGATAGAGAAATTCAAGCGAGCCACGCGAGAACGCCTTGAAATTCTTTCGCATGGCAATGACGCGGCGCGTCCACCACAGCAGTGAGGATAGGTTTTTCTGCTGGTTCTCTACGTTGACCGCTTCGTAGTGATATTCCGGATCGATCGTGATCGGAAGATAAAGCTGCTGTGGGTTTGCTCTTGAAAAACCGGCGTTACGGTCCGGGCTCCATTGCATCGGCGTGCGGCAACCGTTTCGATCGCCAAGGTAGAAATTATCGCCCATCCCGATCTCATCCCCGTAGTAAATGATGGGGGTGCCGGGCATCGAGAATAGCAGTGTATTAAGCAGCTCGATTTTGCGACGGCTGTTTGCGAGCAGCGGAGCAAGGCGCCGGCGAATTCCGAGATTAATACGCGCGTGTGGATCGGTGGCGTAGACACGATACATGTAATCGCGCTCTTCATCCGTAACCATTTCCAGGGTCAGCTCATCATGGTTACGCAGAAACATCGCCCACTGACAACCTTCGGGGACCGCGGGAGTTTGCTCGAGGATGTCAATGATGGGGAAGCGGTCCTCCATCTGGAGCGCCATAAACATCCGCGGCATGAGCGGAAAGTGGAAATTCATGTGCGATTCGTCACCTTTGCCAAAGTATTCGACGGCGTCTTCTGGCCATTGGTTGGCTTCTGAGAGCAGCATTCTATTCGGAAACTTCGCGTCCACATGCGCGCGAAGCTTGCGGAGATATTCATGGGTCTCCGGCAGATTTTCACAGTTGGTATTTTCTCGTTCGTAAAGATAGGGAATGGCGTCTAGGCGAAGTCCATCGACACCCAGACCCAGCCAGAAGTCGCAGACTTTCTCTACCGCTTCGTGCACGGCTGGATTGTCAAAGTTCAGGTCGGGTTGATGTGAATAAAAGCGATGCCAATAGTAGGCTTTTGCGACGGGGTCCCACGCCCAGTTCGATGTTTCGAAATCCTTGAAAATAATCCGCGTGTCCCTGTATTTTTCCGGCGTATCGCTCCAGACATAGAAATCCTTGTAGGCAATATCGTCAGTCGAACCGACGACGCCGCCAGCTGCAACAGCGCGGCGTGACTTTTGGAACCACGGATTTTGATCGGAAGTGTGATTAATGACCAATTCCGTGATGACCCGCAGATTTCTGTGATGTGCTGCATCAAGAAATGCGCGGAAATCGTCCAGCGTCCCGAAGTTTGGATTAACATCGAAGTAATCAGCAATGTCATATCCATCATCGCGCAACGGCGAGGGATAAAACGGCAGGAGCCAGATAGCGGTGATGCCGAGCTCTTGAAGATAATCCAGTTTTTCGATTAAACCGCGGAAGTCTCCCATCCCATCGCCGTCGCTGTCGCAAAACGTTTTGACATGCATCTCGTAGATGATTGCATCCTTGTACCACAACGGATCTACGCTTGTTTGAGTCTCCATTTGTGCCATGCGTCTAATTTTTGCCGCACAACGCGCGCGACGCAATCGCATGATTTTGTGAACCCACCCGCACAGCTCCCAAATCAGTCGCGAATCGGATCCGCTTGTTCTTGTGCCTTGATACTACGGTAGGTTCGAAAAACGGTGGACGAAGTCATCTGCACAGCTTAAGAAACTCAAAGTACGTTCGCGTGCTCTCCACTGATTGATTTATTGCAATCCCTTGACCTCTCATGGCACGAACCAAACTCGCTTCCCTGGCACGCCGCAAACCAAAAAAAAGCGCGCGCCTTAAATCGCGAGAGCGAGCGGGCGCTGTCGCCCCGCACGTCGAGCCCGGAGCGCCCAGCGATCTGGAACTAATGACGGCGATCCAAGCAGAGGACCCGGATGCGCTTTCTCAGCTCTACGATCGATACAACGGCATTTTGAAGGCCCTTATTTTGCGAGTAATTCACAACGAAGCCGAGGCTGACGATCTCCTGCAAGAGATTTTCATGGAAATTTGGAACCAGGCGAAAAACTTTTCTTCCCAGAAGGGCAAACCACTTGGCTGGATGGTAACGTTGGCCCGCCGGCGGGCGATTGACGGGCTACGGAAAAAGCAGGCCTATGCGCGCGCAGAAGAACGTCTGCAAAACGAAACCGAACAACAGCCTGACGCATGGGTACATAATTCCACTGAGGAGGAGATTGTGCTCAGTGACACACGTGACCTCATTCGCAGGGTGATCGCTGGCCTTCCAGAAGCCCAGCAACAGGCTATCGATCTGGCATTTTTCCGAGGTATGAGCCAGCGCGAAATCGCCGCGAAAACGAATACTCCCTTGGGCACCGTAAAGACTAGGCTTGAACTCGGCCTTAAAAAAATCTATGACGGCCTAAAGGAGTTAAGAGGTGAACTTTAAGGAATTCCAGAACCAATCACGGCTCTACGTTATTGGCGCGTTGGAGGCGGAGGAGTTGGAGGAATTCGAAAAGGCGCGGAAAAGACTTGGGAAAAAGGCCGAAGATTACATCGCCGAATGTTACGGCTTACACGAAGCATTTGCGTTAAGTCTGCGGCCGGCGAAGTCTTCAGCCGCAATCAAAGAACGGCTGATGGCCATGGTACGCGAGCGCAAGGAGGAGTAGTCGCGATGCCGGCGCCTCATTCATCAAGTTCGCGCAGAATAAACTCCTGCAGAAAACCGTAGAAATTTATCTGGAATAGACTCAGGTCCCGGCGCGATCCGATGGGCGATCGAAACTGGTCGCCTAATTCGCCTTCAGTGAAGTTATTTTTTGCGGCAATGACCAGCCGGGCCTGATTGAGCGCGTTCAGCCAGGCGTCGGTATGTTTGCCGGGAATGCGCAGAGTGCGGTTCGCCAGACTCTTTTCATTTCCATTTAATTGCTCCAAATCGGCAGCCACCGTTTCGGTTGCGGTCTGAAACAGGCGCCGCAATTCAGGTTCAACGTACTGCTTCCACTCTGCGCAAAGTTCCTTCTCTTTCTTGTTCGCTGGGGGACTGAAGAGACGTTGCTCGGCGACGGGTGCCCCGTCTGGGCTGGCGCTTGCCGGAATCTGTCGAAGGAGTTCGGCAAGGAACGGGTCTAACTCGGAGATCTCAATCTGGTCGTCGCGCCGGTAAATCTCCATATCAACTGATCTTTTCCAGCGTGGCGAGCAGGAGATAACCGTGCAGCTGCTGCACATAGAGCTCGGCAGGCTCTCGCATGCCGGCCCATAACACCGAATGTCCTTTGTGATGCACTTCCAACATATGTCTTTCGGCTTTCTCACGTGGATAGCCGAAGACCCGTTGAAAAACCATTGTTACGTAGCTCATCAAATTCACGGGATCATTGTGGACCACCACCTGCCAGGGAAGATCGAGATCTTCTTCCGAAACTGTTTCCTTGGTCGGCTCTGCCGTTGTTACAGAGCCGGGCTGCTCCAAAACATGAGTCGTTGCCCCTGTTTCTTTGCCTTGCGCTCGGCTTCCAACACCCCGCCGTCGCTCGCGACTCATGGTGGAAACGCTAACATACGACGCTCTCAGTTCAAACAAGCCGTGCACTGTGGCCGGCATCGGTGATGCCGGCTCTTGGTCGGCTGTCAGGCCGGGATCATCGATCCCGGCTACAGTCGCGAAGAATCTCTTCTTGCTTCCTTTCCATTTTCTGTGCCTCAGTCTGCGTTCGATCGTCAAATCCGTGCAAATGCAAAAGCCCATGGACGACATAAAGGCGAAGCTCGCGCGAGAGAGAGTTCCCAAACCTTCGAGCGTGGCGCTTCGCTGTTTCAACGCTGACAAAGATCTCACCATGTTGAAACGTTAGGACGTCGGTCGGACCAGATTCATGCATGAATTTCCGATGTAATGAGGCTATGCGTCGATCCGAGATGAGCCAGACGAAAACCTCGCCCAATTTGCTCAAATTCGTTGGTTTTCGCTTTTGCAATTGCAAACAGCAGCGCGTCGCTTTCGCGGCAAAAGTCCGAAGTCCGACAATATCGACGGAAATTTTTCGCTGAAGATTGGACACGCTGACTTTGGGAGGTGCGACTGAATTCGGATTGTTCACTCACTGAACCAATAAGTGTTCTTCATGCCGGCGGCCTGTGCTCAGATTGAAAATTGCGAGTAATCAGTCGTGCGCCTTTATCGAAAGTAAGGTACGCCCATGCCCATTGGAAGAGTACCAATAGTCGGTTTCGGAAACCGACAAGGAAAAAAATGTGCACAAACAGCCAAGCCAGCCAGGCCGGCAAGCCGCGAAGATGCACGAACCTTAAATCTGCGACAGCTTTGTTCCGGCCAATCGTCGCGAGAGTTCCCTTGTCCCAATAACGGAACCGTCGCGGTTTGTGCCCTTTTATCATCGCAAGAATATTGCGAGCGGCATGACGTCCTTGTTGCATTGCGACCGGCGAAACTCCTGGCAAAGGCTCTCCACCCTGGTGCGAAAAATTCGCCAGGTCCCCAATCACCTGAACCTCAGGGTGCCCTGGAATCGTAAGGTCGTCGTTTACAATGGTGCGACCGACCCGGTCTACTGGCACCCCAAGAGTTTTCCCAACGAACGAGGCATTATTACCAGCTGCCCAGATTTTCACACGACACGGAATGAATTCGTCGCCGATCTGTACTCCCGCCTCCGTAAGATTCGTTGCCCGCGTACCCGTGCGCACATCCACACCGAGATCGACTAGCTGCTTCTGCGCGCTGCGCGATAAATCCTCGGGAAAAGCGCCGAGCAAGCGCGGGTCCCCTTCGATTAGAATTACGCGCGCCTGTGATGGATCGATATGGCGAAAATCTTTGGCCAGCGTGTGGCGTGAAATTTCTGCAATTGCTCCGGCCATTTCCACGCCCGTCGGTCCGCCACCGATGACCACAAACGTCATCGCTGCTTTGCGCGCGGCTTCATCGTTTGTTTTCTCCGCGTACTCGAATGCCATCAGAATCCGGCGTCTGAGCTCAATCGCGTCCTCAAGACTCTTCAATCCGGGTGCCAGTTTCTCCCAATCATTATGTCCGAAATAGGAATGGCGCGCGCCAGTCGCCAGAATCAGATAATCGTAGTCGAATTCTGTTTCAGGCGTTTTCACTTTTTTAGCCTCTATATCCACGGACTCCACTTCAGCGAGAATTACCTCTACGTTCTTGAATTTGCTCAACACCGAGCGCACCGGTGCCGAAATGTCCGCCGGAGACAGCGCGGCGGTGGCGACCTGATAGAGTAACGGCTGAAAGAGATGATAATTTGTGCGGTCAATCACTGTGATTTGCACGTCCTTGCCGCCAAGTTTTTTCGCCGCCTCGAGGCCGCCAAATCCGGCGCCAACGATTATGATGCGCGGTTTTTGGTTCGATGATTCCTTCATCTTCGAAGATTCCAGCAACGTTCATCTTCGAAGGGGCCGCTAGCAAGCGCTTCAGACACAGGCCGAATATTCGAGTAAACGAGCCGGACGAATGACAAAAGGTGGTTGTGAAAACCTAATGGCCTACTATCTTCTCCGCTTATGCCAAAGCCGATCGCTCGTAGTAAAACCCGTAAATCCGTGGCGAAGCGGTTTAAGATCACAGCGCGTGGCAAAGTGCTGCGAGCCCATTCGTCGCGGCGTCACTTGCTGTCGGCAAAAAGCGCAAAGCGGAAGCGCCGTTTGAGCAAGGCCGCGCGCGTGGACGAAACGGATGTCGCCCGTATCAAGGCAAACCTTCCGTTCGGTTAAGAGTGTTGGACTTTGCGTCCTGCCGTTAAGCGCGAGAACCAGAGCCTAACTAATATCGCCCTACGGCTGCTGCTGGAACGGTATCTTCGCTCCGGGTCGGCGTCGCCGTTGTGACGCCGTACCATTGGCGCGCAGCTTCCAGCGAGTCCGGTCCCGGTTCAGGACTATAAAGGTCGCGCCGGTTAACGAGCGTCGTGCAGGAGTTCACACTGACAAAGAGAAAAAGCAGTAAAAGAGACGCGAACCATTTCACCGCGGTCGATGCAAACAGAAGCATCACAGCATGTCAATGTCTCGGCATTCAGAAGACAGTCGGTTGCGCGATCCTAATGTTGGATGGAAATTCAGCCTCCGTCAGGGGCTATGGATTGAGGACTTACGAATCCCGCCAGGGCAGGAATGCAGCAACGGTAGTCTGATCCTCCTTGCCGTAGTTCTCTGGCGGGCTTTTTTGCCGTAGGGCGCCCACTGCCGTGCGTGCCCATCACGGCTCAGTCATGAAACTGCTAAAGACCACGACGGCACGCTTTGCGCAGGTCATTGAAAAATCTGGCAAACCGCAGGTTTATACACTTTGGCAAAAACCCTCTACGGACCGGCACCTTCAGGCGCAGCTAAAGAACAATCGAGTCATGACGATCCTGAAGACTGAAAGCGGAACGGATTTTGGACTTGCTGGTTTTAAAGAAAAGAAAGGCGCCACTTATCTCGTTTTCCCGAAATCGCTGAAGGGCTTCGCGGATCAGCGGGTCATCGGGATTGATTGGTCCCTTGTCGGTGAATAGTGCTCAAACTCAACGGCTTTGTACGGGCGTTTCAGAAGTCCACCTTCTTTTGAGCGCCAGGGACAGAGTACTCCCGATCCGAAGCCCCGCCGCCCGTCCTCACGCGCTACCCCGGCGGCCAGGCCATAGCGCGCTTGCCAAGAAGATGCACATGCAAATGCGGAACACTTTCGCCCGCATCCGGCCCACAATTGATGACCACGCGATAGCCGTTCGATAATTCAAGTTTCCTGGCCAGATCGCGTGCAACCAAAAGCAATTTGCCGAGGAGCGGGCAATCCTCGTCCTTCGCATCCGCAAGGCGCGGAAGGGCTCTCTTGGGCACGATCAGCACGTGCACTGGGGCTTGTGGATTAACGTCGTGAAAGGCGACTGCGTCGTTATCTTCCCAGATGATTTTCGCTGGAATTTGCCGTGCGATGATTTTTTCAAAGATAGTCATGGCATGAAGTGGTTAATCACATAGAGAATTTGGCTAAATCTGCCCATTCTGAACGTAATTCAAATGCGAAACGCATCGATTCGAACCCTTCCGGCTGGCCTCGACGAACCATCCTTTAGCGCAGCGAACAATCGAGTCTCGCAATTGTGGGATCTATTGCAGACGTCAGTCTT
Organism: Candidatus Udaeobacter sp.; assembly: GCA_036558805.1. Taxonomy (GTDB): domain Bacteria; phylum Verrucomicrobiota; class Verrucomicrobiia; order Chthoniobacterales; family UBA10450; genus Udaeobacter. The sequence continues at coordinate 883 of DATBEX010000048.1, read as the reverse complement.
TCGCGCACGAAACAGACAATTTCCTCACGCAACGCGTCGCAGGCGCGCGTCCAGGTTTTCACCCCGCGAAGATGCTTCACACAGGACTGCAGCGAGCAAAGCTGGAGATTATCGGCGCCAATCTCGATCAAGCTGTTAATTCGTTTTTCCAAAAGATCAAAAAATGCGAGCTCATAACCGGCTCCGGCGTGGTACGCGATGTCGAGTAAAGAGATACAAATGGGCGGCGGTGCCGGCGCGAAAAAGGGGACAATCTCCTTGTAACCGATCGCCTTTAGGACATACCGCACGGTCTGCGACAACTGACTAAATGCGACCACGCTTTCGTTGTTTCGCAGGTGCAGATAAAAGGCGATGCTCTCGGTCACGTGATCGGTCAACCACCAACTGGGGTAGCCAGCTTCGTCGGCCGCCCGCGTGATGGCCGCGTGCAACCAATCGCGATTGAATTCGAACAACTGGCCCGAATCTGTGCGGAGATATGGAAATTCTTCTTTAAACGCGACCATGATTCTTCCTAATTGGAATCTTGTGCGGTCCGGGCGCGGGATTCGGATCGGCGTCAGCCGGAAACAATTCCCGCTGGAGCGCGTTCGGTTTTACGCGACGCCCAAGGGTGTGAATCGCATCTACAAATTGATCCACATCTTGAAATCGCTGATACACAGATGCGTATCGCAAGTAGGCTACTTCATCAATTCCGCGCAATTTCTCTAGCACTTTGGCGCCGATCGCAGACGAAGGAACCTCCCGACCGCTCGTTTCAAGTTCGTGCACAATCTGGTCCACTGTGTCTTCCAAGGTCATAAGACTGGTGGAGCGTTTTTCGAAAGCTTTCGCGATGCTGCCTGCAAGTTTGCGCCGATCAAATGGTTCATGGGTT
>DATBEX010000047.1:0-6369 GCA_036558805.1 Candidatus Udaeobacter sp. | reverse complement strand
TTAATTATTTCCGCGCCGCCGACTGCATCTTTTTCGAGAGGAAGAAGCTCGACTGCTCGCCGACCTTCGCGAAGCGCTTCTTCCTTCCGTCCGAGACCGGCGTCAGTCAAACCAAGCACGCAAACCGCGGGGCCGTAATTTGGTTCAGCCTGAACGATTTGATCCTGCTCCAGGCGCGCGGTTGTAAACACTGAGCGCGCTTCTGTGTCATCATTCGCCATGAGAGCGAGAACCCCTTCTACGAAGGGACGACTGAACACGACGTTCTCGTTAGCTAATGTGATTGGGTTTTCGCCCGATGCGATCAAAGCATCCCTGACACTTGCAGCATCGCGCTCGGCCAGCGCGCAAAAGAGCCAGTAGTTCGCGATACTTTGTGTGGCAGTTGGATTTGTTGTGCGGATTGTATCGATCAGTTGGCGCAAGGGACGGGTATCAGCTTTCCAATCCAGTTCGATGAATGCGCGAGCTGCTTGTATCTCGACACTGGTCGGTTCCATGGCCAGTATGCGATCCAATAAAGATTCTGCTTCCGCATAGCGGCGGAGAAACTGGTAACTCAAGGCAAGTTGCTCCAGCGTGAAAGCATTACGCGGATCCAGATCAGTCGCTCGTTGGAGATTTCGTATGGCGTCTTCCCACCGCCCCTGACGCCTCTCGATGTAGCCTTCCAGCTCGAACACACGAGCATCATTCGGCAGTGTTTGGGCGGCCGCTTTCAATTCGGCCTGTGCCCCCTCATAGTTGAGGTATCCTCGATAGAGATTCTCGGCACGTGCCAGGTGCGTTTCACCTGCATCTGGAAGAAGGCGAGACGCTGCCTGAGTGGCTGCTTCCGCCATTCCCATACGAGCGGGCGTACGGTCGTTTCCGACGAAATACAGAAGGCCGTGTGCGTATGCCAGCTGGCAGTAGGCCTGAAAAAATGACGGATCATGCGCGACGGCCTGATTCAAGAGGTCGACTGCCTGCACCAGGTTCGCGTCACCGGTAGCGCTAAAGATTGGAGTCGAAAGCAGAGTCCTGGCTTGCGCGTAGAGTTCGAAAGCACTCACATCGGCGGTTGGCTTGCGCTCAATATCCTGCTTTTCGGCCGTTGAAACTTTGGCATGCAGCTGCTCAGCCACCTTTTGCGCAATCTCGCTGGGAATCGCGAATGCATCGTTGAGATCCCGGTCGTATCCGTCGGCCCACACTCCTGTGTTAGTGCGGGTGTCCACCAGTTGCGCGTTGACATGCACCCTGCCGCCCGAGCGCCGTGCCGTTCCTTCCAACACATGTGAAACGCCAAGTGCGCGTCCGACCTGAAGCAAATCTCGTTTGCCGCGATAATGCATCACGCTGGTGCGGCTGATCACTTTGAGATCGGCGATTTTCGCCAGCTTGGTTAAAATGTCGTCCTGGACCCCGTCGGCAAAAAAGGCGTCCTCTTTGTCGTCACTCAGATTTTCAAATGGAAGAACAGCGATTCCTGAGGGTATCCGCCCAAGTAATTCGCGTTGCCAGATCATCCCGCCCAAACCGGCTGCGAGCACGACCGACAACATGATCAAAGCGGCGATGGTTGGATTCCGTTGCACCCATTTTCGGGAACGTGTGAAAAATCCAGTGCGTTTCGCCTGAATTGGTTCGTGCCTTAGCCAGCGTTCAAGATCTTCGGCGAGCGCCAGAGCCGAGGCGTAACGGTAACGCGGATTTTTTTCCAGACATTTCAAACAGATATCGGAAAGGTCGCGATCTACTTTTCGGTTCCACGAACGCGGTTGCTGCGGCTCCGAATCCAGCAGCAACCGGATCGTCTCGTAGGTTGTTCCCCCTTCAAAAGGGGCATGGCCGGTAAGCAGTTCGTAGAGAACGGCACCAAGTCCATAGACATCAGTTCCACTGCATACGGCTGCGTTGTTACCTATCGCCTGTTCCGGCGCCATGTAACTAGGTGTCCCCATCACCTCCTGCGTGCCCGTGACAGTGCTTCCGTGTTCGACTAACCGAGCCAGGCCAAAATCGGTGAGGTGTGGTTCGCCATTTGCATCCAACAGAATGTTTCCCGGCTTGATATCTCGGTGCAAAATGCCGTGTTCGTGTGCGTAGTGTACAGTGCGAGCGACTTTCACCATGAGCTCTGCTGCCTCACGGACCGATATCGACCCACGACTGACTACTTCGTCGAGCGGCTCTCCTTCAACGAAGCGCATGCTGAAGTAGTTTGTGCCATCGCGCTCACCGACTTCGTAAATCGGAACGATTCCCGGATGATTGAGCTTAGCTGCTGCTTCCGCTTCGCGCCGAAGGCGTCTCAGGTGTGCGTTAGTGACGAACTGACCAAGGCCAATGACCTTTACCGCCACTGTTCGGCTGAGACTTCTCTGCCAGGCGCGGAACACCACGCCTTGACCGCCGCGACCGATTTCCTCCAGCAATTCGTAGTCGCCAAATTCTCTGGGCATCTCCTGCGAGGGGAGGTCTTTTTCACTACGAGGCTCGGCGTTCGCGTCCACGCTGCGATTAAACGGAAAGAGTCGCCCCAATCTCAGGCCCCGCAACTTCTAAGCGAGGCGGCATGGCAACCCTCCACTTGGTGCTCATAAAATTTTGCCGTTTACGAATCAGCTTTCGAGCGTTTCAATTACGCCGTGACCGAAAAGAGGATTTTTGGAACGGATGGCGTGCGCGGTGTAGCAAACGTGGAACCGGTCACTGCTGAAACCGCGCTAAAATTGGGGCGCGCGGCGGCGTATGTTTTCACACAGCTAAATCCGCGCAAGACACTGGCAGGCGCGCGGCCCAAGATCGTGCTCGGAAAAGACACGCGCCTTTCCGGTTACATGCTCGAAAACGCGCTGGTGGCTGGGATCACTTCACTCGGAGTTGATGTTCTTGTCATCGGACCCCTGCCTACCCCGGGTGTAGCTTACATTACGCGATCGCTCCGCGCCGATGCCGGCATCGTGCTTTCGGCCTCGCATAATCCTTATCAGGACAACGGTATCAAGTTCTTCCGGCACGACGGCTACAAGCTCGACGATCAGATCGAGGAAAAAATCGAACAACTCGTGTTTGCGGGCGAGATCGATTCGATCCGACCGACTGCCAACAAAATCGGGCGCGCGACGCGTATCGACGATGCGCTGGGCCGCTACGTTGAATTCGCCAAGGCGAGTTTCCCACGTGGAATGTCACTCGAGGAAATGCGGGTGGCGGTGGACGTTGCAAATGGCGCGGCCTACAAATCGACGCCGTGCATTCTGCGCGAACTCGGCGCGGAGGTCGCCGTGGAGCACAATCAACCGAACGGCATGAACATTAACGACGGCTGCGGCAGCATTCATCCCGAGGAAATCCAGCGTGTCGTGAAGATGAGCGATGCGGACGTTGGAATCACGCATGACGGCGATGCCGATCGCGTCCTGTTGTGCGATGAAAATGGCGAAATTGTTGATGGCGACGAGATCCTGGCCATCGCGGCTCTGGACTTCTTGAACGCTGGCCGCCTGGAGCAAAACACGGTTGTGGCTACGGTGATGAGCAATTTTGGCCTGGACGAAGCGATTTCGAACCACGGTGGGAAAGTCGTGCGGACGAAGGTTGGCGATCGCTATGTGATTGAAGAGATGACGCAAAAGAAACTCAATCTTGGCGGCGAACAAAGCGGTCATGTCATCTTCCGCGATTTCACCACCACTGGGGATGGCATCATCAGCGCGCTTCAGATTCTGCGCATCATGCACAAGAGCGGCCAGCCGTTAAGTAAGTTGAAGGCGTGTCTGGAAAAATATCCGCAGGCTCAGCGTAATTTGCTGGTGAAAGAAAAGCGGCCGCTGACCGAGTTGAACACAGTGATGAAGCTGGTGGGTGAAGCCGAGAAAGAACTTTCCGGAAAAGGTCGCGTGCTCCTGCGTTATTCGGGTACTGAGCCAAAGATTCGTCTGCTCATTGAAGGCCGCGAATTCGACAAGATTGACAAACAAGCAGACCGAATCGCCGATGCGATACAAAGCGCGATCGGAGCATAGGCCGCATAAGATTTGTACCACACATGACCTTATCCCGAGTAATCGAAGCGCTTCTATTTAGTGCACAGAAACCGCTTTCGATCCGTGAATTGACGGAGGCCATCAAGCGAGCTGGCGCGGAAGATGAATTTTCGCCCAACGAATTCGCGCGGACAAGCCAGGCAGAAGTCGCTGCTGCGCTCGAACAATTGAAAATCGAGTGCATCGAGCAACAGCGGGCATTTCAGGTTAACGAGAAGGCGGACGGCTGGCAGCTGGCTACGGATCCAAAATATGCTCAGTGGGTGCGTCAGCTTTTTCCCGCGGCAAAACCGGCCCGCTTGAGTGCGCCTGCGCTGGAGACGCTTGCTATCATTGCTTATCGCCAGCCTATTACACGCGCGGACGTTGAAGCAGTTCGAGGCGTGAACATTGATGGTGTGCTGCAGACATTAATGGAGCGTGGCCTTGTTAAAATCGCGGGCCGCGCCGAGATCCCAGGGCGTCCGCTCCTGTACGAGACCACGCAATTTTTCCTCGATCATTTTGGACTTCGGAATCTGGACGAATTGCCGAACGTGGAGGAGTTGCGCACCCGCCATTTGCCGAAGTCGGGTGTTGTAGCCGGCATCGGTGATGCCGCACCGCCGTCATCATCGACTCCGACGCCGCAATCGTAGCCCGCAGTTCTTTGCGTGTGACCGACGCGATCTGTAGATGAATGGCTTGTCACGGTCGCGCTTCGCCGAGCGAAGCGGCTACAGCGCGTTCTGGCTTGTTACAATCGCATTATCAACTTCAGTACAAGCGGAGATTCGTGCCGATGATTGCGCGCGTGCTGCGAAATATTCTGAAGGCAAACGTGGTGTTTCCGTGCTGGTCATACAGAATGGCCAGACAATCTTTGAGCATTATGCGAACGGCGGATCGGCGCGTGGAAGATGGCCGATCTTCAGTGGCACAAAGAGTTTTTGGGGAATTGCCGCGCTCGCTGCAGTGCGCGACGGATTGTTCAAGCTCGACGATCTTGTTTCGGATACAATCACAGAGTGGAAGAGCGACCCGAGGAAGTCGCGGATCACCATCCGGCAGTTGCTCAGCCAGACCGACGGCATTGAAGGCGCTTCACGTCTTCAGCGCGCTTCGATCCGCGATCGTAATGCCATGGCGATCCGATTGCAGGCTGTTGCTGAACCCGGCTCGGCCTTCATTTATGGCCCGAGTCATCTACAGATCTTTTGCGAACTCCTGCGTCGAAAACTGAAGGGCCGCAGCACGATCGGGTATTTCGAAGGACGTGTGTCGAATCGACTTGGACTCGGCCGTCTCAACTACAAAAAGGATGCCGGGGGAAATCCTCTGCCTGCAACAGGATTTGAATTGACTGCCCGGGAATGGGCCTGCCTTGGCGAGTTGGTCGTCGGTCAAGGCAGTTATCACGGTCGACAAATTGTTCCCGCAGCTCTATTGCGGGAAGCCTTTGAGGGGTCGCAAGCAAACCCGTCCTACGGCCTCACATTTTGGCTAAATCGGGAGGCGCCTGCCGGTCGCGAGGCAAATATTGAGCGAATGCTCGATTTACAATGGCAAAGTGCGGAATGGAAAGGCGTTTGTATCTGCAACGATGCGCCTGCAGACATGGTAGTAGCGCTTGGCTCGCATTTTCAGCGGCTCTTTATTATTCCATCGCTAAGGGCAGTCATCGTGCGCCAGGGAATGGAGGCAAAGTTCTCTGATGCACATTTCCTGCGACTGGTGCTCGGCCGCACCCAGTAAATCTGTATGTAGGATTGACTTACTCGTTTGTCTGGCAAACGATCAGAGGTTGATGAAACAAAACCCCGAGGATGAGCAGGCGCTCGTTAAGATCCAGCACGACTGGGCAGAAGCACGCCTGAAAGGTGATAGCTCATTCACCCGGCGCCTGGAGGCAGAAAACTGCACGGTTGTCTGGCCTGACGGTAGCATCGTGAACAAACGCGAAGATTTGAAGAGCATGACTGGCGACATTGCTTTCACCGAATTCAAAATCGACGATCTACAAGTGCGCTTGTATGGAGACACCGGAATCGTTGTGGGCCAGGGCACGATCAAAGCGCACGAGGGAAAACAAAATCTTCTCGGAGGTAGATTCGTCTGGACCGATACATTTATAAAACACGGTGGCGCATGGAAGGTGGTCGCGTCACAAGTTAGTCCAATCCTAAAGAAATAATCATCAATAATCGCCGATATTCCTTATGAGCAAATCCACTATCGGATGCGGGGTAATACTCGTAATCCTGCTTGTTATTGTCCTTATTGCGGCCCGAGTGGGCGGCAGTTACAATCGTCTCGTCCGTTTGCAGCAAACCGTCGACCAAAGCTGGGCGCAGGT
>DATBEX010000046.1:0-24001 GCA_036558805.1 Candidatus Udaeobacter sp. | reverse complement strand
AAGCGACGTCGATTTTCCGCAGCCTGTCGGCCCTGTGAGAAGAATGATTCCATTAGGCTGTGCCAGAAGATGTCGAACAATTTTCTCCTGCTTTTCGCTGAGATCGAGCCGGTCAAACCCGAACTGCTGTTCGCTGCGTATAAGTAACCGCAGACTGATCGATTCGCCGTTAACCGTTGGAATCGTTGAAACGCGCACATCAATGTTTTGATTGTGCGACTGCAAATTGATGCGCCCGTCCTGAGGCAGACGACGCTCCGCGATGTCCATGTGTGACATTACTTTCAGCCGGGAGATGATGGCCGATTGCAGGACCCTCAATTGCGGCGGTACGGCAACCTCGTGCAGGATCCCATCGATTCGATATCGAATACGCAGATCGTTTTCCAGCGGTTCCACGTGAATATCGGTCGCGCGCTCGACAATCGCTTCGCGAATGATCTGGTTAACAAATTTAACGACCGACGCCTCCGGATCGTCGTCATTCAACTCGATAGCTGTCTCTGTGTCCTGCAACGCCTCGAAGGAACGGTTTGTTTTGAGGATTTCATCGAAGGTTTCCGCGCCGATGCCATAGAGAGTCTTCATCGCCCGCAGAACTTGTGCGCGCGGCACCAGCACCCATTCGGCCGGCTTTTTCAAAAGCTGCGACGCAAGCTGGCGGCCAATGGAATTAAAAAGGTCGTACGTCGCAAGCACCACCGAGTTTTCCTTGACCTCGATAGGCAAAATGTGGTGCTGAAAGACAAAACGGCTCGGTAACGCCGACAAAGTCGCGCGATCAATCGTTTTCGCGTCGATAGACATGACCGGCACGCGAAAGAAATTGCCGATCGCAGCGAGGAAACGTTGCTCATCCACTTTACCTGAATCGAGCACCTGACTCACCCAGGAACCGCCGTTCAGGTTGACAGCTAACTCTGCCGCTTCTTCTGTCGAAGGAACTCCGCTTTCCAGCAGCAAATTAATCAGCGATTGACTGGCAGGTGAGCTCATTCAGCGCGGCGTTCAGTTGAATCGACAATGCAGAATTGGAAGCGTTCGAATGAAGCCCATTTAAGCCTGTTCGCAAGCGCTTTCACGCATAATGCGTAATCAACCAGCCGCGCTTTCCAATCGGCCCTTTCGAAGGCCAAATCCAAAATTCCTGTGCTCGAAGCGCTCAGGGTAAATGCAACGCGCGCCGGACAGGTCCGGTGAGTGTTCCCGTAACGCGCATCGAATAGCTCTTTTGCAGCCGCGCTATGGCGTAGCTTACTTCCGGCGTAAATACCCCGTCGACGGGGCCGCAGTAATATCCCAGCCGACGCAGCGCTGTTTGCATTGATCCCACATAGCCTGGTTGTGCGAGGAGGTGTTCGGGCGACTTGAAGTAGTAACACCATCGCCACCTGTACCGAGGCGCAAAATCGGTTGCATTCAGAGTTTTCCCCTGATGTACGAGCCCCCACTCGCTACGCTGCGCAAGTGGATCAACTGAACGGAAAATATCGTAATCAACAACGTCGAACTCGTCGGCGGACGCAATGGTCGCGCCAAGGCAAAGAATCAGTGCAACAAGCAGTCCTTTCATGACAATAGCCTCACAATGTCATTCTGAGCGGAGCGAAGAATCCCTGTCTAGTTTTTTTTGGCGCCGGTAACCCAAGAATCCAGAGAGGTTTCGCTTCGCTCAACATCGACTTTACCTCATATCTTTCGGTTCGGGAATATCGGGCGGTGGCAAAGTCACCTGCTTGCCATCCTGCGTCTTGGGGCAATCCGGACACTCGTTCTGATCCAGGTCCGGACCGAAATGCGTAAACGTGTTCTCCCACCTTTGACGCAGCCGGTAGGAATCCAACTTGCTCAGCGTCACCTGGGGACACATAAGAATAATCAGCTCCTGCCGTTGCTTGCTGGTTGCCGTGCCACGGAATGCCGCGCCGATGAGCGGAATGCGCGAGATATACGGAATACCACTGTATTGCTTCTGCTTCTGTTCCTGGATTAATCCGCCCAGGATAATGGTCGATCCGTTGGCTGCCGAAACGTTCGTACGAATATACTTAGTATCGATTGTTGGCACCTCGTTGCCACTGATAAGGACGTTTCCGTTCGGTACTAGGCTGTCGATCTTCTGCAAAATATCGAGCGAAACTTCCTTTTCGGAGTTGATGAGCGGGACGACCTCGAGCTGAAGCACTACCTTTTTGTACTCGATGCTCGACTGAATAGAAGCCGTGTTCACTACCGTGGCTGCATTGGTCAGGGTGCTCGTTGGCACGGGAACCTCCTGGCCTGACGCGATGATCGCTTTCTTATTATTGCTTGTGAAAACTGTCGGACGCGAAAGGATTTTGAACTTATTCGTAGATTCGAGCAAATGCACTATGGCTGCAAAAGCGTTGCCGGCGGCCACGTAAATATTGGTTCCGTTGCCGACATTCTGAATGATCTGGCTGAAATTGATGAGATTGGAAGGATCGAGAATGTTGCCTGTGCCGCCGGCGGGCGCGGCCGTGGGATTGGGGATCGGAATCGCCGGTTGATCCGCGGATGAAAATATCGAGTTGTTACGCGAGATGCCTACGAATCGCCTGTTGTATTTTGCGAAGTAATCGACACCAAATTCCTCGTTATTGGACAACGTCAACTGGCCAATCACTGTGCTCAATGCGACTTGCGGCGCCGAGACGTCCATTTGGTCCAGAATTTTCTCCACTTTCACCACCACCTCGCGATTCCCCAGGACGATGATGGAATTGGCGCGCTGATCGGCGATGAGCTTGGAGTTTCCAATCGTGACGGCTTGCGGTGTGGTGTTTACCGGTTGCGTGGAGAGCTCCTCTGAAATATTCAACGTGCTGCCGCCTGACGTGCCGGATGTGCCGAATTGGGAGTTATACTGGTTGGTTGTGCCAGTGTTTCCAAAGTTGCCCCGTTGTTGTTGAGGTTGTGGACTTGCGCCGGGGAGTGCACCGCCGCCAGGCAGCGCGCCAGCGCCGCCCTCCGTACCCGGCTCGGTTAGGGCCTGAACCAATACCGGCAACACGTCACCGGCGGATATGTATTTCAAATAGCGCGTAACGGGTTTTGCAAACTCAACGTTGGCGTCAAATTGATGGATTAACTCGCGGATGAAAGGCATGTTAATTGGACGCGTCACAACGTGGATGCGGTTGGTCCGCACGTCGGGAGTAAGTTTGATCTTACCCACGATGATGGCTTCCTCAGACAGCACTGTTAATCCTGCACCTTCAACCTGCTGCGGTTGCGGTATCGCCCCGGGCACCTTCACGTTACGAACACCTGGTTGAGTGGGCGACTCGGTACCCTTTTCGAAAATATCCTTGAGCATGTCGCAGACTTTGCTCGCGTCGGCGCGGTCGAGCTTGATGAACTCGCTGACCACTTCCGCCGGCGCCACGTCGACCTGGTTGATCACAGTCGCCAGTTGCCGAATGATGTCGGCGCTTTGGGTTACCAGAAGGGCCGACGCTTTTGGCAAAGCGAGAATGTTGATCGTCCCCGAGCTTCCCTGGAAATACGCCATCAAGACCTGTTGAAGTTCCTGAGGGTCCGCGTACTGCAACCGGAATAGAAAACTAACCACCGGATTTCCAGTTGGAATGTCCGCCAGATCGGAAATAATCGGCACTGGCGCTTTTCGAGGATTTTGACCCGCTCCCACCACGCTGACTATGTCCTTGCCAGACGGAACGAGAGAGATGCCGTTCAACGACATGCTCATCTCGATGATCTTGATTGCTTCTTCGCGTGAAACGTCTCTGGCGATGAAAATGTTCACTTTTCCCTGAACGAAATTATCCATCACCAGCTTCTTACCGGTGAGCTGCTCATAAAGATGCAGCACATCGACGACGTCGCTGTTCGGGAACTGGAGCCGAACCATGGCAGGTGCGTTGGGAGGCGCGGTCGCCGGCTCTTCTGCCGGCGGGGGATTTCCCATCTGGGAAGCACCGGATGGTTCGGGACGAGCCGGTTTATTCTGAGCTAAAACGGCCTGCGCGCTGGCAAGCACGAGCGTCGCGATGCAAAAAAAGCGGTGCACAGCCTTATTTGGATGGATGGGCGACCCTAGTGCATTTATGAAACCCGTCAAAATATTTCCCTCGGTTCAGACAATCCTTTGATGCTCAAGCTGGACGCAACAGGGTCCCTAGCTTACAGGGGATTGCCATCGCTGCAAATGATCATCCTGTAGGCTCGGAGAGCGTGCGCTGGATCGCAATGACTTGTTGCATCCTTACCGCGACTACTATTCTTGCAGCACCCGAACAAACCGCAGACCCGGATTCCGAGATTCGATCCGTCCTTCAAGCACAGCAGGATGCCTGGAACCGTGGCGATATCGACGGATTTATGAACGGATATGCCCGCCTACCGTCGACCGTCTTTATTTCGGGGGACACACTCACGCGGGGTTGGGAAACTGTGCGCAATCGATACAGGGAAAAATATTCCGACCGGTCGAAGATGGGGATGCTGGAGTTTTCTGACTTGGAAATCACGCCTTTGTCATCCGACGCGGCCGTCGCCTCAGGTCGTTGGAGCCTGAAACGGGCTAACGACCGGCCGCACGGCCGATTCACGTTAGTTCTCAAACGCCTGCCGGAGGGCTGGAGAATTGTGCATGATCACACGTCCGCGGCTTCGCCGCCGACGTAACTCGAGATGCGTTAATTACCGATCACGATCGCAAACGCCCGAGCAGCTTTTCGTGGATATTATCAAACCCGCCATTACTAAAAACTGCGACGACGTCATTTGGCCGCAGCATTGGCAGAATTCGATCCACAATGGCGTCGGCGTTCTTCTCGTAAAAAGCGGGCCGACCAGCCTGGGCAATCGCAGCGACAACTCTTTCTGGATTTAATCGGTCCTGTTCGGGGATCTGCTCCAGCTTGGCCACCTGTGCGATGAAAACTCCATCGGCCAACTTTAGCGCGTCGGGAAGCTGCTGTTGAAAGACTGCGCGACGCGTTGTGTTGGAGCGCGGTTCGAACACGGCCCACAGGCGATTTCCGCGATACCGATGACGGAGCGCTTCCAATGTCTGCGCGATCGCTGTTGGATGGTGTCCAAAATCATCGATCACTTTCACGCCGCGCGCTTCCCCGCGGACTTCCTGCCGGCGCGCGATTCCTGCAAAACTCTTGAACGCGCTGTCAATCTTTGCCTTGGGCACATCATAGAACCGCGCCGCCATCGCCGCCATCGCCGCGTTGTGCACATTAAATTCGCCTACCAGTGGAATTTCGAATGTTTCGTCTCCAAGGTTGAATTTGGAGCCTTCTGCCGAGCACGCGACATCGCGGATTCGCTGCGCACAGTTCTTCGAGAAACCAACTTCAACCATTTGCGCAAGACAATCCTTTGCCACCTCAACGCAGTTGGCGTCGTCGCCATTCACCAGTACCATGCCGTTCCGGGGAACAATGTTGAGCAAACGACGGAAGCTCAGCTTGATTTCATCGAGGTCCTTGAAGATGTCGGCATGATCGAACTCGATATTGTTTATGATCAGCAGCTCCGGGAGGTAATGAATAAATTTCGAGCGCTTATCGAAGAAGGCTGAATCGTACTCGTCTCCTTCGATTACGAAATACTTGGAATCATTGAGGCGCGCGCCCTGGCCAAGATTTTTCGGAATCCCACCGATGACGTAGCCGGGATTGCATCCGGCTTTCTCCATGATCCATGCGAGCAGCGCTGTCGTTGTCGTTTTGCCGTGCGTACCGGTAACAACAAGATTATGGCGGCCGCGCAGAAAATAATTTTTCAGCACTTCCGGCAATGAAAGGTACAGAAGCTTTCTATTCAGCACGGCTTCCACTTCCGGATTGCCGCGCTTCATCGCGTTGCCGATTACCACAACGTCCGCGTCGTCCGGAACGTTTTCAGCGCGATACCCCTGGTTCAACGAGATGCCTTTTCCCTCGAGAAAAGTCGACATCGGCGGATAAACATTTTCGTCCGAGCCTGTGACCTTGAACCCGCGCTCCTTCAGCGCCGCTGCCACGGACGCCATGGCCGTACCGCAAATCCCAAGAAAATGAAATTTCTTTGGCAGTTCCTTCACGCGGGAGAAGAAACCACGGATTACGCGGATTTCACGGATAAGAATCTATCGTAAGAAAGTTGGCCGCGTAGTCCGCGGTCCCTATTTTTTCCTAAATACCTCCACCGCGTCCCATGCTTCATCCGGCGGGGCTTGTTCGTATTCCAGCGCGCGATCCAAATACATTTTGGCAAGGAGATCGTCGGGATAAAATTCCAGGAATCGTGAAAACAGGATCTTAGCCTGAGTGAAATCCCGTTTTCGGAATTTCTCCAATCCGCCCTCGTAGGTTTCCAGCCACTTCAGAAACTCTGAATCCACGTCTTCGTTTCGAGCGGCGATGAACGTAAAAACGTCCACCGGTTTGGTTTTGCCTTTCACTTGTACACGGGCAACCGAGCGAAGGTAGACCTCGTCTCGCACCAACTCGGCGGCTGTCGCGCCGACCAGAATATCGAGGCCATAAACTCTCGTAAGACCCTCGATTCGCGAGGCGAGATTTGCCGAGTCGCCAATGACTGTAGGATCCATGCGCTCGTGCGAGCCAATATTGCCAACAATCACTTCACCGTGATTGATGCCAATGCCCATTCCAAACGCCATTCGACCTTCTTCACGCCATTTTTGATTAAGCTGTCGAAGCTCACGGCGCATTCCAAGCGCCGCGCGTGCACAATTCTTCGCGTCTTCAATGATTCCAAAACTGCGCACATTTCCCCAGACAGACATGATCCCGTCCCCAATGAATTTGTCCAGGGTGCCACCGTTGCTGAAAACAACCGAAGTCATGCGGCTCAGATATTCGTTGAGCTGCGCAACCAGCGCCTCGGGGTCACCCTTCTCGGACAATGTGGTGAACCCGATCAGATCTGAAAACAGGACGGTGACAGGAAGACGCACACCACGAAGTGAACTGTAGTAGCTGTCCGGATTTTCCAGGACTTCTTCCACCAAATTCCTCGAAACATAACGCTCGAGCGTCCGCCTGGTGCGTCGTCTCTCCCGCCATTCGAGAGCATACTCGAATCCAAGCGAGAATACTCCGCTTAACCCGAACGCCGAGAGCACCGGAACCGTGAGAAGCAGAAGTCCGGTCCTGTCGTAAGCCAATCGCGCCGCGCCGAGATATGCAGCAGTAATCAGCACCAACGCACCGAGGCAAAGCAATGGCCGGCGCAAAAAGCCGACCAGCAACCATGCTGCGAGCCCAGCCGCGCCGACCAGAGCGAGACCGGCTTTAGCCGGAGTGGGTCGTAAAAATTCATGATTCATCGCGGCGGCCATTGCCTGCAGATGAAGCGAAGGACCCAATGTCATTGGGCTCATCGGTGTAACCACAGTGTCGTGCTCCACCTGCGCTGAAGATCCGACCATTACAATCTTGTCCTTAAAGAACGCGCCGTCGGCATAATTGGCATGCCAAAACTTTGGATCGAAAACTTCGTAAAGCGGCCGGGGCGCAAACGCTTCCGGCGACGTGAAACGAATCATGTGGCCACGAAAATCCTGTGGCACATCGTTCGCGTGGCCGATTTTCGCCAGACCGCGGGCCGAAAGAGATTGATAAACTTCTTCGCTTGGATCGGGCGGCAAACCAGCGAGCTGCCGATCGGTTACGCGGTAAGTCACGTCGCGGATTTTTCCGTCGATTGGATCGGCCCAGAAATTCACGAACCCGACGCGATCATCCAGCATTTGCGGTGGCGGAATCAGAGTATCATTTGGCGTGACCGCCTGAGCCGCGTTCGCCATATCGAAATTGGCACCAAGCACAACCTTATCGTGATAGCGATCAAGCGCAGCATGAAACGCCGGATCTCCGTCGTTAGGCGGATTAAACATCATGTCGAACACGACCAGTCGCGCGCCCGCGCCAAACAACCGATCAAGCAAAAGTGCCCATACTTCGCGTGACCACGGAAATGGCCTCTCAGTCATAAGTTGAAACGCGCGGTTACTCGCGATCTCTGCAGCGGTCAGCGGCGGCAATTGCAATGTGCTTTGATCGATCCCAAGAAAAACAAAATCGGATGGTGCCGGCGTTTTCCGGCCTTCGCGCCGAAGCAAGTCTTCAAAGCTCTGTTCACCACGCCACGGCGCCGAAATAAATGGGGCACCCGGGGAAAAATGACCGATGAAGGTCAGAGCCGTCCAAAAAAGACAAATGCAGGCCAGTGCCATGAATCGATGACGCCCGAGCCAGTGCATGCCGATGGAATTTAACACCAAAACGTTGAAGCGTTAAAGGGTTTGAACATCTTTGTCATTCTGAACGATGTGAAGAATCTCTGGTTAGGTTTTCGGTGCAGCGAACATGAGAAGCATGACAAGATGGCGTCCATCCGCCGCTTTAGCGTTTCAACCGTTCAACGATTTAACGTCCCATCTTGCGAAAACCAGTTGTCATTCTCGACTCGCCATCTATTGTTCGTCCTCCGGCGCTGCCGCGTCGTGACGATCTGCGCACCTGGTTCCGCGCGACGGAACTGCAGCAGCGGGTGAGGTCGCGAAGATCGGTAATGGAACAAACAGCTCGCTGAACAAGGAACCCCGAAGCGATTTGGGGAAACAACCATGCCAAGAGCTACTAATGCCCCGGCAAGCCGGGCGCGACGCAAACGAATCTTAAAAAAAGCCAAGGGCTACCGGGGACGCCGTTCGAAGCTTTTCCGCTACGCCAAGGATGCGATCATGAAAGGCCAGTATTGGGCCTACCGCGACCGCAAGACACGTAAGCGAACGTTTCGTTATCTGTGGATCCAACGACTGAACGCGGCCGCGCGCGCAAACGGGATGACCTATAGTCGTCTCGCAGAAGGTTTGAAAGCCGCAGGCATCGACCTGGACCGAAAAATTCTGGCGGACCTTGCGGTCAGCGATGAGATCGCGTTCAAATCGATTGTCGATCAGGCAAAAAGCGCGCTGGAAAAGAAGAGCAAGAAGGCGGCGTGATTCGTTGAATCGTAACTCGTGATTCGTAAATCGTGAATCGATTTGCCGATGTAACGATGTAACGTTTTAACGATTCACGGATCCAATGACTCATCCACTCGAACAGCTTCGCCACGATGCGTTGCGCGAAATCGAAGCTGCGCCCGAGGAACAGGCGCTTGAAGCGGTGCGCGTAAAATATCTCGGCAAAACCGGCAGCGTTTCCCTGTGGGGCGAGCAGATGAAAACGCTCGCGAAAGAAGAGAAGCCGGTTGTTGGCAAATTGCTCAACGACGTTCGCAATGCCGTGACCGTTGCGATTGAAACACGCAGCGAACAATTCCGCGCAGAAAAAGAATCGGGTGCCTTGGCCAAAATCGACATATCGCTGCCGGGAACGCCGTCTGAAATCGGCGCTCTCCACCCGCTCACGCAGATGTGGGGACGTTCGATCGAAATTTTTCGACGAATGGGGTTCGCACTCGCGGACGGGCCGGACATTGAAGACGAATGGCATTGTTTCGACGCGCTGAACACGCCGCCCGAGCATCCGGCGCGAAACGAACAAGACACATTCTATTTACCAGATGGGCGCTTGCTGCGGACGCACACCTCGACTGTGCAAATTCGAACGATGCAGACCGCGCCACCGCCGATTCGCGTGATTGCTCCGGGCGCCGCCTATCGTCGCGACGAACTCGACGCGACACACAGCCCGCAGTTTCACCAGATCGAAGGACTTTATGTCGATGAAAACGTGAGCGTTGCCGATTTGAAAGGCGCCCTTGAGTTTTTCATGCGCGAACTTTTTGGTTCAGGGACGCAGGTACAATTTCGTCCTCACTTCTTCCCCTTCACCGAACCGAGTCTCGAAGTTTACGTGAAATCGAAAGCGCTCAAGGGCGGTGAGCGCTGGATCGAAGTCGCCGGCTCGGGCGTGGTGCATCCCGCGGTGTTCGAGCAGGTCAACAAAGCGCGTGGTGACAAAGCTTACGATCCCGAAAAGTGGAGCGGCTACGCGTTCGGTCTTGGAATGGACCGGCTGGCGATGATTCTGTTCGACATTCCTGATATCCGCCTGTTTGCACAAAACGATTTGCGGTTTCTCCGCCAGTTCGCATGAAATTTTCCGCCAATTGGCTACGTGAATTTGTGGATCTTCCGGACGATCCGACAGAGATCGCGGATTTGCTTACTCGAGCCGGCGTCGAAACGGAAAACATCGAAAACCGCAGCGCAAAGATCGAGCACGTAATCGTTTCGCAGATCATCGCGTCCGCACGTCATCCGAACGCAGATCGACTGAGCGTTTGCGAAGTGGACGATGGGAGCGGAACGAAACGCCAAATCGTCTGCGGCGCGACCAATTACAAGGTTGGCGACAAAATTCCGCTCGCATTACCCGGGGCGAAGCTGCCGAATGGAACTGAGATTCGAAAAAGCAAACTGCGTGGCGTCGAATCGGAGGGAATGCTTTGCAGTCCTATCGAGCTCGGCCTGGGCGAAGACGCCTCCGGCCTGCTGATTTTGTCGCCCGACGCAAAGGTCGGCACGCCGATCGGTGATCTATTTTCCGCGGACACGGTTCTGGACGTCGAGATCACGCCAAACCGTGGTGATCTGCTAAGTCATTTTGGTCTGGCTCGCGAAATCGCGGCGTTGACCGGAAAGAAACTCAAGTCAGCAGCGCGCGAATCGAAAATTCCGGTCAAGAAGACTGGGGTGACCATCACCTCAACACGCGAATGTCCGTTTTTCTCCGCGCGGAAGATCGACAACGTCACGGTCGGACCGAGTCCGCAATGGTTGCGCGCCAGGATCGAGAGCGTTGGGGTTCGCTCCATCAATAACATCGTGGACATCTCAAACTTCGTGATGCTTGAGCTGGGACAACCGACGCACGCGTTCGACGCGGACAAATTAAAGGGCGGCATCAACGTTCGCCCTGCACATGAAGGCGAGAAATTTCTCGCGCTTGATGGAAAGACTTATTCGCTCAAGCCGGACAATTGTGTCGTAGCCGATCAAGAGCGCGCGGTTGGAATTGGTGGCGTAATGGGAGGCGAGGAAACCGGCGTGACTGAATCGACAAAGAATGTGTTCCTGGAGGCCGCCTACTTTTTGCCGGCGAGTATTCGTCGGACTGCGCGCGAACTAAATCTACCGAGCGATGCCAGTTACCGATTCGAGCGCGGCGTGGATCCTGAAATGGTGCTCCGCGCATCGGAGCGAGTGACCGAATTAATTCAAGAGATCGCAGGCGGAACTCCAGCAAAGGAGATCAACGTGGCCGGCACGCTGCCCGCGAACCCTTCCGACGTTTCGTTGAGCTACGAGAAATGCGATCGCGTTGTGGGGATCGCGATCAAACCAAAAGTGGTCGACGAACTTCTAACCGGGTTCGGTTTGAAGAAAATGAGCGCTGCGAAAATGACGGAATGGAAAA
Source organism: Candidatus Udaeobacter sp. (assembly GCA_036558805.1). Classification (GTDB taxonomy): domain Bacteria; phylum Verrucomicrobiota; class Verrucomicrobiia; order Chthoniobacterales; family UBA10450; genus Udaeobacter. Next base: position 12,560 of record DATBEX010000046.1, on the reverse strand, counting down.
TTCCAAGCTACCGGCGCGATTTGCAGCGTGATGTCGATCTTATCGAAGAAGTCGTGCGAGCTTACGGCGCCGAAAAGATTCCGGGAACGGATCGTAGCCGGTTCACCCCTTCGAGCGAAGCTGATCGCGCGCACGATTTGGAATCACAGATGCGCGAACGACTGGTCGCGGCCGGCCTTACAGAAGTGCGGACGTCAAAGTTGCTTCCCAGGGAGAGATTCGCGTTTGGGGAAAACGCGATCGAGTTGCGTAATCCGCTGAGCGAAGACCACGTGGCACTGCGCCCCAGTTTGTTGCCCGGGTTGTTGGGAGTGCTTGACCACAACATTCGCGCTGGAGCGAAACACGTCGCGATCTTTGAAACAGGCAGAGTTTTTGAACCACCGGGAGGCGTAGAAAAGAAACGGGTAGCGATTCTCCTTTGGGGCAACGTTGGAAGCGAAGTTCATTGGCGCACCGAAAAACGCTCGCTCGATTTTTTCGACCTGAAAAGCGCGATTGAACTGGCAAGAGACGACAAATTGTCATTTCAACGCGGTCTTAGAAATGAGCACATGGCTCTTACCAGCGACATCCTTGCCAACCATGATTTGATTGGTGTAGCAGGACAGCTATCCAATGCGCTGTGTTCGAAACTCGACGCTTCGGGCGGGGTTCTTGTTGCAGAAGTATCGCTTGATTTTCCGGAGACAGCCCGAGGCTTGCACGCCACGTTTCGGGAACTTGGAAAATTCCCTGCAGTCACGCGCGACGTTGCAATGATCGTGCCTGATACAGTGAGCCATGAAGAAATATCGGAAGTAATTCTTCAGAAGGAGCCTTTGCTAGAAGCAGTCGCGTTTTTCGATCGCGTCGTTGGCAAAGAAGCCGAGCAACTTTTTGGTCCAGGAAAAAAGTCTGTCGCATATCGATTGACATACCGCGACCAGAGTCGCACACTCACAAGCGAGGAAGTGAATGCAGCGGATGCGAAAATTCGCGAACGATTGCGAAGCGACCTCGGCGCAGAGTTGCGAGAATAGTTCTTTGATATTGCGAGAGTCGTTTGTTGAGGGTTGGGAAGAAAACCAGTGCTTTTCGCTCAACTCTCAACCAGCGGCTCTCATCAATCGCGGGTAGTTTCGTTCTTTACCCTGCGATGTTCGAGATTGCAGGTGGGATTCCCGAACCGATAATTGGCTAACCTAAGGAGGCTGAGTCGCTGGGAGAAAATGGCAGGCCTTTGTTGGAAGTCAGACGCTACGGCGACGGTCATCCGCCCGTTACAAAAGGGAACGGGAGATCCGCCTAAACGGCATTAGCGGGGTAACATTTCAAAAACCCGGATCGAACTTTCGATCCGGGTTTTTCGTTTTTGCGTTTCAACCCTTTAACCGATTTGAAAATAGCGCGCGAACATCGACAATGCGCAGCGACATGCGCGCACTGTTGGCTCTCGAAGACGGTCGATTTTTCGAGGGCGAATCATTTGGCGCAACCGGTACTCGCGTAGGTGAAGTTTGTTTCAACACCGCCATGACCGGATATCAGGAAGTGTTGACCGATCCTTCCTATCGCGGGCAGATCGTGACGATGACATATCCGTTGATTGGCAACTATGGCACGAATTCCCTCGACCAGGAGAGTCGTTCGCCGCACGTACGGGGCTTTGTCATCGAAGAGCTAAGCGAAGTTCCGAGCAACTGGCGCTCGGAGATGTCGCTCGATGAATATTTGAAGAAATGGAACATCCCCGGCGCTCAGGGAATTGACACCCGCGCACTCACCCGGCATTTGCGCACACGCGGCGCGATGAAGGCTTGTTTGACTACGGAAAGGATGTCTCCCGAGAAAGCGACACAGGAAGCGATCAAAGGCGAAGGCGTCATCGGTATGGATTACGTTCGCGAAGTTTCAACGCGCGAAATTTTTCAATGGGATCCCGAGGACAAGCTCAGCGAGCCGTGGTCCATCAGATCCAGTAACGGGGGAATTAAGCCCATTCTTCCGACCATCCGGTTTCGCATCGTCGCCTACGATTATGGGATCAAAGAAAATATTCTGCGGCTTTTAAGGCAGAAAGGTTTTGGCGTCACGGTTGTGCCGGCAACGACAACTGCCGAAGAAGTGCTCGCGCTGAATCCGGACGGTGTTTTTCTATCTAACGGACCGGGAGATCCCGCGGCTCTCCCGTACGCGCACAAGGCAACACGCGATTTGATAGGCAAGAAGCCGATTTTCGGGATTTGTCTCGGCCATCAGATTCTTGGGTTCGCCGTTGGCGGAGCGACTTACAAGCTGAAGTTTGGGCATCACGGCGCGAACCAACCGGTGAAAGATTTGAGCAGCGGCAAAGTGGCAATCACAGCGCAAAATCACGGGTTCGCCGTCGATCCCGACTCGCTGCCGTCCAATGTAGAAGTGACGCACGTAAATTTAAACGACGGGAGTGTCGAAGGAATGCGGCATAGGGAATTACCGATCTTCAGCGTGCAATATCATCCCGAAGCCGCACCCGGCCCGCACGACGCGTCGTACTTTTTCGATCAGTTTGCGGAACTGATCGAGAGGCAAAAGGAGCGCAATCGCTGAACCCGCCAAACGAAAGCCCTTTTTCCTCCCTGGAGTGGCGTTGACCTGGCTACCAATATGCCGACATTTGTCTCATGTTTAACTCAACAGACAATAAACCTACTTTCCTGAGAGGTGCGGTGACTGCGATTTTCATCGCGGCTCTGACATGCGCGCCGCTGGCGATTGCGCAGGAACATGAGCATGGCGGCGACACGGCCGCTTCAAAGGAAGTGACCGGCGAAGTGGTCGATATGATGTGCTACGTCGATCATAACGCCGTCGGCGAAAAACATGGCCAGTCCTGCGGGGTCATGTGCATCAAGAACGGTGGACCAGTCGGTATTGTAAGCGAAGGCAAAGCCTATCTGGTGGTTGGCGAACACAAGCCAATCAACGACGAACTCGCTGAATACTGCGGTAAGAGCATTACTGTGAAAGGAAAGCTCGCCGAGCGTGGCGGCATCGCCATGATCGAGAACGCCGAGATCGTTAAGAAGTAACGAGCACGCGTTACCGCTCGTGAGCTCAGCGGAGCGCAGCGGAATCCAAAGGTTCCGTGGAAATACCTCGATTGTGTCGCGGGTTTCTTGGAACTTTCCTCAACCGGACCAAGTCAGTCACTTATAATACGGTCGCAATGATGGCCGCAGATTCCCGACTTTAAGAGCCGTCTCGACTTGCAAATCAGGCACCGGCGAATCCGCTAGTTTTCGAATTGCGCCCCCCTCGAGCGCGGCGAGTGGCAATCCATCCAAAAATAAGATCCGATTTGCAGTGAGTGCCGCAACTCGTGGACCCGGCGTCAAAATGCCCAGCAAGTTTAGAGGGTCAGCACCGCTCAACGTAATGAGCTCGCCATTTGGCGGCGCCTTGCGAATGGACCGAAGAAGGCCGATGGCCTCGGGCAAAGCAAATTGCTCGCCACTGGTGCCACCCACAAAATAGCCGCCTCGAATCTCGCCCCGCGCCTCCCAGCGGCGGTAAATTCGTACCAGCTGATACCATGTAACCGGGAAACCCTCGCGTTCGAGCAAGCGGCGAAACACCACGCCATATCGATGCAGCAAAACTCGTGCAAATTGCTCAGTCGCCGCGTCGCGCGCGGAACTTTCCGCTCCATTTCCCGATGCTTGGTTGGCAGACTCAGTTCTGAGCAACGACCAACGTCCTGCAAACTCAATGCTGGCAAGAATGGTTTTCCGCCGCCGTTTCCCGATATTCCGGCCAAACGTTGGACGCTTATTTGATGGGACAAGCAGGGCTCGCAAGCCGTCAAAACTATCCGAAGTCACCAAGCCGAGCCCGGCAAGTTGCGATAAAGCTTCTTCAACTTGAGAAGGTAGCAGGCCGCTGCGGCGCACCAATTCACTGAAGAAGAGCGCCCCGGCGTCCGCGAGCGTTTCAAAGAGCGTTTGGCTGACACCTGAAGGTTCGGTCGCCGAATTCGCCTGTGTCAGCATGAGCCAGTGCCGAAGATTCTCGCGTTGGTAAAGCGCTATGGGGCTGGTGCGTAGCGGAGCGCTCGCCCGCGTGGTTGGATTTTGCGGCGCGCTCAATCGTCCCCAACCAATTCGGCCGGAAAAGCAAAGGCGGTCGAGCCATTCGAGGTCGTAATCGGCGACACGGGCAGCGAGGACGGCCGATTCCCACGACGCCAACGGCAGTTCGCACCCGTCAAGCTGCTCCAGAATAGATTGCAAACCGTCAATACCTTCGACGCGATGTTCCTGATCGGCGCGCTGCCAGGCGAACAGAAAACGATAAAAATTCTGCGGTGAAACCGGCTGAATCTCGGCGCGCAACCGATCGATCGTGAGCCGATGAATTCGCGCCAGCAACCGGCGATCGCACCATTCCTGTTCGGTCGCGTGCGGGCGAAACTTGCCGCGCAAAACAAATCCTTCCACTTCTAGCGCGAGCAATGCCGCGTCGATTTCGGATCTTGGCAATACCAACACGCCTGACAACTCACCAACGGTGATTGGTCCGCATACTTCCAGTCGTCCGCGAACCACCTCGCGAATCGCGCTCGCGCGTTCCCAGGTTTTTTCACACAGCGAATCGGGAAGAACTAATTCCGGCTCAACGCGCGCGTGGGGGTAAATCGTTTGAATCATTCGCAACCCCTCCGCTGCGATCCAGAATGTAGTGGTCGCGCCGGTGCCGGAGCGCTTTTCCGGAATTTGGTCGCTACCTGAAGGCGATAAACCATTGTCGCTATCCAAAACCTCGCGGTCGTCCGGATACTCTGCGGGAAAAACGAGCCGTGTTGCTCGATTTTCAGCTGTGAGTATCGACAAGAATTGTCCAGCGTTATCGTCATCCGACGTTCGCTCGACATCGTTCGGCGTCATCGTGCCGAGCAACATCAATGCGTCGTGCAATTCATCCGCATTTGTCGCTTCAGGCCACGCTTCTTTTTGAACTCTTTCAATCGCTGCAGCATCAAGAACGCCTAAACCGTCGCTACTCCCGCGTCCGCGGGAATCCGATGCGCGACGCGTGTACACCGCCTGGGTCCGGCGTTCCTCCAACGGCGCATTATCCAGAAAGGCATAGGGTCGCGCGTTGAGAATCTCCGACGCAAGCGGCGATGGTTCCGGCAAGTCGCGTGCGATACAGCGGATCTGACCGGCTTCGATCTTGCGCAACACTCTTTCGAGACCGTCGATGTCCATCGCTTCGGTTAAGCAATCGTTGATTGTTTGCTGCACCAATGGATGGTCCGGAATCTCGCGATCGCCCACGATATGCTCCAGACAAGCGAGCTGATCCGGGAAGACTGCCGCTAACAGGTTTTCGGACTCCATGCGCTGCAGCGGCGCGGCAATTTTTGCGCCACCCCGGAACCGGGGCACTGCGAGTGAACGCGTCGTGTTCCAGCGCCAGCGAATCGTAAACATCGGCGCGTCGAGCAATGCCTGAACGAGCAGCTCGCGAACCGTGTTCGAATTCAGATAGCGAAAAACCTCTTCGAGCGGGAACGAATGCTGTGTACCGAGTGAAATTACGATCGCGTCATCCGTCGCCGCCGCCTGAAGCTCAAAATTGAACGAACGACAAAAACGTTTCCGTAAAGCAAGACCCCAGGCGCGATTGATCCGACTGCCGAATGGCGAGTGAAGGACAAGCTGCATCCCGCCCGATTCATCAAAGAAGCGTTCCATGACCAGAGTTTCCTGGGAAGGAATTGCGCCGAGCGACCGATATGCGTCAGCGAAATAGTCGCTGAGCTGTTGCGCAGCGTTAGCTGGCAACTGCGATTCCTGCGCGAGCCAATCCGTGGGATTTTGTCCACTAGCGAGTCTATTTTCCAGTTCCATCCTCAAATCGGAAACGGCCCGCGACAGCTCCGATGTGCGCGCCGGAGCTTCGCCCAGCCAGAATGGAATTCCCGGCGGCTGGCCTTTCGCATCTTCGACACGCACAACGCCAGAGTTGATTCGCAGAATTCGCCACGAGGCGTTGCCCAGTTGAAAAATATCGCCCGCCAGACTTTCCACCGCGAAATCCTCGTTCACTGTGCCAACAAAAGCTTCCGACGGATCGAGAATCACGCGATAATCGGCATTGTCCGGAATCGCGCCACCGGACGTAAGCGCAACAAGCCGTGCGCCGCGCCGGCCGCGCAAACGATGATTGACGGCATCGTGATGAATCAGCGCCGAGCGACGGCCGCGCTTGGTGCTGAACCCTTCGGCGAGCATTTCAACGACAGCGTCGAACTCCTTTCGAGTAAGGTTCCGATAAGACCAGGCTGAACGGACAAGATCGAAGAACTCATTTTCATCCCAATCTTCAGCCGACACCGCCGCGACAATTTGCTGGGCCAGAACATCCAGCGGTTTTTCCGGAATGTTCAGTCGATCGAGCTCGCCACGATGAACACAACGCAGCAATGCCGCGCATTCGACCAGTTCATCGCGGCTCAATGGGAAGACGCGGCCCTTTGGGAGACCACCGCGTTTGTGCTCTGCCCGTCCGACGCGCTGCAAAAGACTGGCGATGGATCGCGTCGCCCCGAGTTGGCAGACCAGATCCACTGAACCGATATCGATGCCCAACTCCAGCGAAGCCGTAGCAACGAGCGCCTTTAACTCGCCGCGTTTCAATCGATCTTCCGCATCCAGGCGCAACTTTGCGGAAAGACTTCCGTGATGCGATGTCACTGCGTCTGAACCGAGTAGTTCACTCAAATGATGCGTCACGCGCTCGGCCATTCGGCGCGTGTTCACAAACACCAATGTAGTCTTGTGCGCTTGAATCAGCTCAGCGAGGCGATGATAGATTTCCTCCCAAACTTCATTCGACATCACTGCCTCAAGCGGCGACTTCGGAAGTTCAATCGCCAGATCCAATTCCCGGTGATGACCGATGTCGACAATTTCACAATCCGGATTACCGACCTCGTCCACTGAATGAGCGCCGACTAGAAAACGCGCAACTTCTTCGATTGGCTTTTGGGTCGCAGACAGACCTATTCGCTGAAGCGGTCCGCCCGAAGCGGATCTCGTTAGCGCGACTAATCGCTCGACGCTCAGCGCGAGATGTGCACCGCGGCGGTCGTCAACCACGGCGTGAATCTCGTCCAAGATCAACGTTCGGACGGTGCGCAACATGTCCCGGCCCGATTCGGAAGTAAGCAGCAGATAAAGCGACTCCGGCGTGGTTACGAGAATGTGCGGTGGCTTTTTGATCAACGCCTGGCGTTGCGCGGCTGTTGTATCGCCAGTTCGAACCTCCGCGCGCACATCGATGTCGCGGCTTTCGGTTTTATGCAGTAATGCGCGAATTCCAGCAAGCGGCTCCTGCAAATTTTTCCGGATATCGTTGCTCAACGCCTTCAGGGGAGAGACGTAAAGGACCCGCGTTTCATCATTCAAATCGGTCCGGGCTCCCTCGCGAAAAAGGAGGTCCAGCGAAGCAAGAAACGCCGCTAGCGTTTTTCCAGAACCTGTTGGTGCAGAAATCAGCACGTGCCGCCCGGATTGGATCGCCGGCCAGCCGCGCGCTTGCGGTTCCGTCGGTGAGCCGAATGTCTGCTCGAACCACCGTGCCACCGCAGGATGAAATTGGAATGACTGCATCAGCTGGAAAAGTGAAACAATTAATTTAGGTGCCGACGTGAGAAAGGAAAGTTCTCGCGAAACCTATCAAGATGGATCGGCTTTTCCTCAAGACGATGTCAGTCGCCGAGGCGCAGTAACCTTTCGCTGAGGCGCTACGTAAAGAAAATCGAGCGGCAAAGCAGCCTTGCCAACGCGTGGAGGATAACACGTTCCACCTTCGAATGCGGCACAGCTGTAGCCGTGTCTCTCTGCGACGCGCCCCGCGCGTTTTCGAAACATCTCGATGTCGCGCTTCGCAGACCGAAGCGGCTACAGATTTCCAGCGATGATTACGCTCGCACCCTAATCGCGATTACTTCGCGCAACATCCGCAGGCTATCCTGGAAAAACCGAACTTTGCTCCCCTCAGCATGATTCCAGCGCACAGGAATTTCACGAATTCGCAACCCGGCATGCTCCGCGAGATAAAGAAGTTCTACGTCGAAGGCGAAGCCGTCGAGACGGGCGGCCTCAAGAATCGGACGGCAAACGTCGAGGCGAAAAGCCTTGAATCCGCATTGGGTGTCCCAAAACGGCAGACCAGTCGCGAGACGCACGAGCAGGTTGAACGCGCGACCAGCCTGCTCGCGTCGCCACGGCTGATGGATGCCAATCAAGCTGCGGTCCAGCGCACGGGAACCAAATGCAATGTCGACTTCGTCGTTTGCAATCGACTCAATTAATTTTGACATTTCTCCCAGAGGCGTCGAAAGATCGGCATCGAAAAACAGACCGATCGGTTTTCGCGCAGCAAGTAACCCGGAACGGACAGCCGCGCCTTTGCCGCGATTTGGAAAATTCTCGACCAAGCGCGTCTCGATCCTGGCATCTTTCAATTCTTCACGCGCAATTGTTCCGGTCGCATCGGTTGATCCGTCGTTGACAACTATCAGTTCGCTCTCTGGAGCATTGGCCGCGAGGTAATCGAGCGTTTGGCGAAGCGTCTCTCCAATGCGCGTCGCTTCATTGAAACAGGGAATGACGACAGAAAACGGTGAAAGCATCACTTTGTCATTCCGAGCGAAGTCGAAGAATCTCTAATTTTCAACGGCAAGAGATGTCTTCGACAAGGGTCGTCCGGAGCGAAGTCGAAGAGTTCGACATGAAATTCTATTTATAAATCTCGACCACAAACTTCCCATTCGGATCGACATAGCCGCGATACATTCCAGCGGTGTTGAATGGCAAAGTGATGTTGCCCAGATGATCGATCGCAATCAGTCCGCCGGTGCCCCCAAGTTTCGCTACTTTGTCCAAGGCAGCTTGCGCAGCGTCCTTGAGAGACATCCCCCGGTATTCCATCAAAGCTGAAACATCGCGGGCCACCGTCGCTCGGATAAAATATTCACCATCGCCCGTCGCGGAAACCGCGCACGTGGCGTTGTTTGCGTAAGTGCCTGCGCCGATGACGGGTGTATCTCCTATGCGGCCCGGCCACTTGTTAGTTGTGCCGCCGGTTGAAGTCGCTGCTGCGAGATTGCCATTTTGGTCCAGTGCCACCGCGCCGACCGTGCCATGCCGATCTTGATCGGTAATCAGAAACTTTTTCCCGGCGCCGGTGGAGCGATTCTTTTCGGCGGCTTTAATTTTCTGAAGAGCGTCCCAACGTTCCTGGGTGAAAAAATACTTCTGATCTACCAGTTTAATCCCGTTTTCCTTTGCGAACGCTTCCGCGCCCTCGCCATCCATCATGACGTGACTTGATTTTTCCATCACCAATCTTGCAAGGCTAATGGGATTTTGGATGTGCTTTAAAGTGGCAACCGCGCCGGCGGCGAGCGTTTTCCCATCCATGATAGCGGCATCCATCTCGTTCGTTCCGGCACTTGTAAACACTGAACCTTTGCCCGCGTTAAAGTGTGGATCGTCTTCCAGAACCCGCACCGCTGCTTCAGTGGCGTCGAGACTGGACCCGCGACGTTTGAGGATCTCGTAGCCAGCGTTGAGCGCGCGTTCCAGCCCGGCGCGATATTGGCGCTCCCGCTCTGGTGTCATGTTGCTTCGCTCAATAGTGCCGGCGCCGCCGTGGACCGCGATTCCAATTCTTTGTGGTTCCATGTTTGGCTGATGATCTGGATTTCGCTTGCTGGAAACCCCCACCGGAGCTGATTGCTCTGGAGCCGCCGCCAGCGCCCCCGCATTAAATAGCACGATGGCAAAGAAGCAATTCGTTATTGAAACGCTTTTCATACGCGATAACGCTGGGCTAGCTCGAGTAGCCGTTCGATCTTATTGGTATTCGAGTCAAATCAAGGCGACGCGCCGACACACGCGCAGACCCACCGCACTTCGAAAACGACCGAAGTTTGCTCTTTTCCGAACTGTGAAGTGAGGCAACTTCTCGTCCATGGCCAACGCTGAACCGCCACCCGTTGTGATTGCCGAGGGAATCGGCCACGTCACGCGTTATTTTTTTCGCGAAGTAGGCAGCGTGTTCTGGTTGATTGTGAATACGTTCGAAGAAACGTTCGAGCGGATTCAGCATCGGCGCGTCCCGTTCAGTGCTGCCAGTTTCTTCCGCCATACCGAGCGCGCTGGCGTCGACTCTGTGCCACTAGTCGGGCTGGTTTCTTTTTTTCTTGGCCTCACGATGGCCCTGTTGACCGGTTACCAGTTACAACGCTTTGGAACGGAGCGGCTGATTCCGGGTCTGGTTGCAATTGCTTTTACGCGCGAGCTTGGACCGTTGCTCACTGGCATCATGGTCGCCGCCCGCGTCGGCGCGGCGTTTACAGCGGAGCTCGGAACGATGCAGGTTTCCGAAGAAGTGGAGGCGATTGAGGCCATGGGCATCGGGCCGTTGCGCTTCCTGGTCGCGCCACGAATGCTCGCCCTGGTCTTGTTGATGCCGTGTCTCTCCACGGCTTCGAACATCGCGGCGATATTCGCGAGTAGTCTGGTGTGCAAAGCTTATTTCAGTATCGCCTTTCCGTATTTTTTCGACCTCGTGAAAGATTCATTGCTGATCCGCGACATTATTACTGGTGTTTTGAAAAGCTTCTTGTTCGGTCTCCTCATCGCGGCGATCGCCTGCTATCGGGGACTGACAGTGAAAGGTGGCGCCGCGGGAGTTGGTAATTCGACAACATCCAGCGTTGTTACCGCAATCACCGCAGTAATTGGTTTCGATACGCTCTACAACGTCGTTTACACGACGTTCTATCCGACGTGAGCACGCCGCCGCTGATGGTCGAACTGCGCGATCTGTACATGCGGTTCGAGGAAAAGAAAGTGCTCGACGGGGTTTCGCTCAAAGTCGAACCACGGGAACGTCTGGTGATCATGGGCCAGAGCGGCAGTGGCAAGAGCACGATTTTGCGACTGATTCTCGGCACCCTGCGCCCCGATTCCGGCTCAATTCTTTTCAAGCAATTTGAAATCACGCGGCTTTCACGCCGGAAGCTTCAACGGGTGCGCCAGCACATTGGCATGGTCTTTCAGTATTCGGCATTGCTGAGTTCGCGAAATGTCCGTGACAACGTTGCGTTGCCGCTGGAAGAGCTGACAGATAAGTCGCGCAGCGAGATTGACAAGATTGTCGATGAAAAACTCGAGCTCGTCGGCATGGGCGATTCCAAGGAGCTGTTGCCGGAGGAGCTGAGCGGTGGAATGCGAAAGCGCGTGGCGCTGGCGCGCGCGCTCGTGTTGAATCCCGAATTGCTTCTACTGGACGAGCCTTCGGCGGGGTTGGACCCAGTCATTGCCTCAGTGATTGACGAACTAATTATCAGCCTCAGTGAGAGATCGAAGGTCACCTCCATTACCGCAACCCATGAAATGGACAGCGCCTTTCGCATCGCCACTCGAATGGCTATGTTATACCAGGGAACAATCATTGAAGAAGCCGAACCCAAAGAATTCAAGCACTCGAAAAATCCGGTCGTCGCGCAGTTCGTGAGCGGGAGCACCGAAGGTCCAATTTTGGAAGGCAGCATCGATGCAATTACAAAGAAATGAAATCCTGACTGGTCTGCTCGTGATCGGAACGATCGCGGTACTGGCTTTCCTTTTGGTTTTGCTCGGCGCGCCCGGATTGTTTCGGCCGTTGGTGACTTATCAGATTTTCTTTGATAATGCGGCCGGACTCAAACAGGGTGCGCCGGTCATGCTTGCAGGCCGGAAGATTGGACAGGTCCAGAAATTATTCTCGCCGGTGACGCCGCAGGAAGAAAAACAGGCCGAGGAAGCAGAGGCGGCAATTCACCGAGCTGAAGTAAATCCGAGCCCGATGCCGTCTGCAACGCCCGTGAAACCGCGATTCGAGGTGCGCGTTGATGTGCAGGTGGACAAAAGCGCGAAGGTGTATCGCGATGCCAAAGTGCGAATGATGCAGCTCGGATTGCTGGGAGACCTGGCCATTGATTTCACCCAGGGCACCGTAAACTCGGGTCGCGCGAAAGATGGTGAAATATTCGCCGGCGAACGTACGCCCGACCTCGGTGAAGCCGCGGCCAAGATGCTCGAGGTAATTAAACCGGTCGCAGCTGAAGCGACCAACACGATGAAAGATCTTCAGCAGACCGCACAAAATCTTAATCGTCTCACCGACGAAAACTCCGAACTCACGCTTGCCCTCGGGCAGTTCAAGACCTTCGGCCAGCATCTCGTCGACCTGACCGCGCCAGACAGCGCGCTTTCCCATTCGCTCACCAATATCGAAAAAATCAGCACCAGTCTCACGGAGAACGACAACATCGAAGTGACACTGCGAAACCTGCGGAATTCGTCGGAAAAACTAAAAGTCGCAACTACCGATCTTGAGCCAGCAGGCGAAAACATCAAGCAATTCAGCGAGACAATAAAGACTCAGCCGTGGCGGTTGATCTGGCCCACGACAAAGAAATACGCCGAAGCATCGCCAACTCCCGCGCCAGGTCAGGGAACAATTACCGTGCGCAA
>DATBEX010000045.1:0-10587 GCA_036558805.1 Candidatus Udaeobacter sp. | reverse complement strand
GATCGCAAGGAAGTCTACATCACGAACGCTGTGAAACACTTTAAGTGGGAACCGCGAGGAAAGCGTAGGATTCATCAGAAGCCAAATTCACGCGAAATCGCGGCCTGCCGACCGTGGTTGGAAGCTGAGCTTCGCGTCGTTAAACCAAAGTTGCTGGTATGCCTTGGCGCGACGGCATCCCAGGCGGTTTTTGGTCCATCGTTTCGTGTTACGCGCGAGCGCGGCAAAGTATTATCATCCAAACTTGCGCCCAGAGTGCTTGCGACGGTGCACCCATCGTCTCTGCTGCGTCAACCGGACGAGGAATCGCGGCAACGGGAGTATGAAAAGTTCGTCGTCGATCTTCGCGCCGCAAGAAGCGCAGCCAACAAGGAATAAATCGATTGGCGCGACGGCACGCTGTGCCATTCGGACGTCGAAGGGCAGCTCAATCGACTTCCACATCACGCGTTTTGTATCCCGCTGTAAACGCTTTACGAAACTGATCAAACGTTCCCCGTTCAATTTCGGTGCGGGCCCGATGCATGAGGTTCAAATAAAAATGCAAATTATGCAGTGTGATCAGGCGCAGCCCGAGAATTTCCTCCGCCTTGACGAGATGCCGAATGTAGCCGCGGGAAAATTCCCGGCAGGCTTCGCACACGCAGTTTTCTTCAATCGGATTTGTGTCCAGAATGAACTCGGCATTCTTTAGATTGACTGTGCCGGTCGCAGTAAAGGCCGTTCCATTCCGTGCCAGGCGCGTTGGGAGCACGCAATCGAACATGTCCATGCCGCGCCCGATCAACTCCAGCAATTGCGGTGGCGTCCCGAGCCCCATCGCGTAACGCGGTTTATTCTTGGGCAAGAATGGCTCTGCCCAATCCACTGCGAGCATCATTTGCGCCTCAGGCTCGCCTACGCTAACGCCGCCAACGGCGTAACCATCGAAATCAACAGCGGCGATTGCCTGCGCGCTCTCCTTCCGCAAGTCCTCGAACGTCGCACCCTGAACAATGCCAAAAAGAAGCGGGCGATTCTTCTCTTCTGTGGTGGCAGCCGTGTCGGCTGCATTCTTTAGTTTCGCAGGCGACACGCCTGCCTCTACAGCTTCCTTGCATCTCTTCGCCCAGCGCGTTGTCATCTCCGCGCTTTGCGCTGCGTAATCGTATTCGCATGGATATGGAACGCATTCATCGAGTGCCATCGCGATATCGCTGCCGAGCCGCGCCTGAATTTCCATGGCTATCTCTGGTGAAATGAATGCTCGCCCGCCATCGATGTGATTTTGAAATTCAACGCCCTCCTCCGTAATTTTCCGCAATTTTGCCAACGAAAAAATCTGATAACCGCCGCTGTCGGTTAGAATGGGCCCATCCCAGCTCATGAAGTTGTGAAGGCCACCAAAACGTTTGATCACATCGAGTCCTGGCCTAACGAATAGATGGTACGTATTTCCAAGAACGATTTGCGCACGCAGTTCGTGCAGCTCCCGGGGGCTGACGCTCTTTACCGAACCTTGCGTTCCTACGGGCATGAATGCTGGCGTGTCGATGTCGCCGTGTGGATTCGTTAGGCGTCCGCGGCGCGCTTTCGAGTGTCGATCGGTCGCCAAAAGGGCAAAGTTTTTCTGCATTTCAATCAAAGATTCCTCGACCCCGTTCGGAATGACAACTGGAGTGTAAAATATTTTTTGCAGACCTCGTTTTTCCCTCTATATTCGCGATCCACCGCATCAGGCGCGAGAGAGAGTTTGCTGCGCGACCTGGGCGGGTTTTTTGTCGCCCCGCGCACAACGCTTTTGGCGGCGCTTTGTTTTTGAGATTTGAAAGATGCCTACGATTAATCAACTGATTCGCAAGGGACGCCGAAAGGTATCGGTGAAGTCGAAATCACCGGCGTTGATGGATTGTCCTCAGCGCCGAGGCGTTTGCGTCCAAGTGATGACGCGCACACCGAAAAAGCCGAATTCTGCGCTGCGCAAAGTGGCGAAAGTGCGGTTGACGAACGGTCAGGAAGTGATTGCCTACATTCCGGGCGAGGGGCACAATTTACAGGAGCACTCGATCGTGCTTGTACGCGGGGGACGCGTGAAGGATTTGCCGGGTGTCCGCTATCATATTGTACGCGGAACGCTCGATGCGCTGGACGTTGATGGACGCCGGCGGGGCCGCTCCAAATATGGGGCGAAGCGTCCCAAGGGTGCTGCTGGCGGAGGCGGCGCAGCGAAGGAAGCCGCTGCCGAGAAGAAATAATATTGGACAGGAAGATCGACGATGTCGCGACGGAAAAGAGTTTACAAGAAAGAGGAGCATATCGATTCCCGCTACGGGAGTCCGTCGGTGGCTCGCCTCATTACGACTGTGATGAAGCGCGGCAAAAAATCGCTGGCGGAGCGGATTGTGTATACCGCGATAGACAAGTCCCGCGAAGGTTCTGATTCGGTCGATCCGTTGGAAGTAGTCAACAAAGCGATTGAAAATGTTCGTCCCCGATTGGAAGTAAAATCACGCCGAGTCGGCGGGGCGACTTATCAGGTGCCGATGGAGGTGACGCCTGCACGTCAGATTTCTCTCGCCACTCGATGGATCGTCCAATACGCGGATAACCGTAAAGGTATGCCCATGGCGGAAGCGCTGGCGCAGGAAATCAAAGACGCCGCTGCAGGCCAGGGGAACGCGATTAAGAAGCGCGAAGATACTCATAAGATGGCGCAAGCGAACCGCGCGTTTGCGCACTTTAGATGGTAAGGACTATGGCGACGGCGACGATGGAACAGAAAAAGGGCGGGGTGAAAAATCCAAATTCGCCGGATCGCAAGTTCCCGCTGGAACGAACGCGCAACATCGGTATCGCTGCGCATATCGACGCCGGCAAAACGACTATCACCGAGCGCGTGTTGTTTTACACGGGCATGATCCACAAGATGGGCGAGGTGCACGAAGGTACGACGGTGACCGACTGGATGGAACAGGAGCGCGAGCGCGGAATTACGATTACTTCTGCCGCAACAACCTGCACCTGGGCGCAACGTAAGGAAGAGGGCGTTTACAAAATTTTCGAAGGCATCAAGGAGCGGATCAACATTATTGATACGCCGGGACACGTCGATTTCACCGCCGAAGTGGAACGTTCTTTGCGCGTTCTCGATGGTGCGATTGCAGTTTTCGACGGCGTCGCCGGCGTGCAGCCACAGTCAGAAACGGTCTGGCGTCAGGCCACCAAATATAATGTGCCGCGCCTGGCATTCATTAACAAGATGGACCGGGTGGGCGCCGACTTCGAAATGTCGGTGGGAAGCATCCACAAGAAACTTGCTGCGAACGCGTGGCCGGTCTTGCTGCCGCTGGGCAAGGAAGATCAGCTGCGTGGTCAGCTCGACGTCATTAACAAGAAGGCCATCATTTATTCGGCAAACGATCAGCTGGGATCCACATACGAAGTGACGGATATCCCTGCGGAATATGTCGAGATCGTGGACAAGGCGTACCACAATCTCGTCGAACAAGTTTCAAATATCGATGACGAGGTTGCCGAGGCGGTTATCCACGAAAAACCGGTCACGCCCGAGCTGCTGAAGGCGGGCATCCGCCGACAAACAATTGCGAACAAATTTGTGCCAGTCATCGGTGGATCGGCGCTAAAGAATATTGGCATTCAATATTTGGTCGACGCGGTCGTCGATTATCTTCCGAGCCCGCTGGACATTCCGCCGGCAAAGGGTCAGGATCCCGATACTGGCGAGCCGGTAGAAGTTCCGACCGACGACAACGGCACCTTTTGTTCGCTGGCCTTTAAACTCTGGAGTGATCCGTTTGTTGGGAAACTCGTTTTTTTCCGTGTGTATTCCGGCACACTGAGCAAGGGCGACACTGTTTACAATCCACGCACGAACAAACGCGAACGAATTTCGCGTCTGATCCAAATTCAGGCAGACAAACGCGAAGATATCCAAACGTGTTACTCCGGGGATATCGCGGCGATTGTTGGCATCAAAAATATCACCACCGGAGACACGTTGTGCGATGAAGATCACCCGATCCTTCTCGAGCCGCCGTCTTTCCCTGATCCAGTTATTTCGATGGCCATTGAGCCAAAGACGAAATTAGACCAGGAAAAAATGGCGACTGCGCTCCAGCGTCTCGCGGAGGAAGACCCGACGTTCCGCGTCTATACGCAAGAAGATACTGGTCAAACGATCATTGCCGGGATGGGCGAACTACACCTGGAGATCATTCGCGACCGGATGTTCCGCGAATTCAAAGTGGACGCAAACGCGGGCAAACCGCAAATCGCGTACCGCGAAACCATAACGGGCAGTGCGCACGGCGTAGGCAAATTGATCAAGCAATCTGGCGGTCGCGGTCAGTACGGCCACGTAGAAGTGGACGTACGGCCAACGGAACGCGGCAAAGGCCTGACGATCGAGAACAAGATCGTCGGCGGCATTATTCCCCGTGAGTACATTCCCGCGGTCAAGAAAGGCATCGAAGAAGCGGTGCTCAACGGCGTTTTGGGCGGTTATCCTGTTGTCGATGTCGAAGTCGACATCGTGTACGGCTCGTTCCACGAAGTCGATTCGAGCGAGCTCGCGTTCAAGATGGCGGCGATCTTTGCGATGAAAGATGGTTTCAAACAGGGCAAACCAATTTTGCTCGAGCCGATCATGAAAGTAGAAAACATCACGCCGGACGAATTTCAGGGTGACATTTGCGGGGATCTAAGCAGGCGTCGTGGCAGCATCAACAATATCGAATCGCGCAGTGGTTTGGCGATTATTCACGCCGAAGTTCCGCTCGCGGAGTTGTTCGGCTATGCGACCGCGATCCGCTCATTGTCGAAGGGGCGCTCGAGCTACTCGATGGAGCCATCTCATTTCGCGCCGGTGCCAGCGAACCTGGTTCCCGCCATTCTCGATCAGAAAGAGGCCAAATGAGTAATGGCCAGCGCATCCGGATTCGCCTGAAGGCGTTCGATCATCGCATGCTCGATCAATCCGCAGTGGAGATCGTCGAGACTGCCAAGCGCACCGGAGCACGCGTAGCCGGGCCGATTCCGCTGCCCACGCTGATTGAAAAATTCACTGTGAATCGTTCTCCGCACGTTGATAAAAAGTCGATGGAACAATTTGAAATTCGGACACACAAGAGGCTGTTGGACATTATTGAGCCGACGGCGAAAACTGTGGATGAATTGAAGAAACTGAACCTGCCTGCGGGCGTTGACATTACGATTAAGATTTAAGCGGAGGCCCTTCTGAAAGAATTGCGATTAGACGGTAATGAGCATCGGACTTCTTGGACAAAAAATTGGTATGACCAGCGTTTACGACGCCAAAGGTCGATTGTGTCCGGTCACCGTGATCGCGGCCGGCGATAACGTTTTGTTGCGTCGTTTGACGCAGGAAAACGACGGTTACTCGGCCTTGCAGGTCGGGTTCGGCGTGCAAAAAGGATCGCGCATGACCAAACCGTTGCTTGGCGAGTTCAAAAAGGCCGGCGTGGAGCCGCAGAAATTCGTGCGCGAGATTCGCCTAACCAAGGATCTTCCAGAAGGCGATATCAATTTGAGCGTTACGCAATTTCAAGCGGGCGACTATGTCGACGTGATCGGCCGATCAAAGGGAAAAGGATTTCAGGGTGTGATGAAGAAACACAACTTTCATGGGCAGGGCGCGGCGCACGGTTCAAAAACGCATCGCCGCGTTGGCGCAATCGGCAATCGCTCTACTCCGGGGCGGATTTGGAAAAACATGGGAATGCCCGGCCACCTTGGCGATGAACGTGTGACCGTTCAGAATCTTCAAGTCATGCAGGTGCGCGAAACCGAAAAGATTATTTTGGTGAGCGGCGCCGTGCCCGGAGCGAATGGTAGTTACGTCATTATCAGGCCGGCCGTTAAACATCCCGAACGCTTGGTGGCACTCCATGCTGAGCACCGAAAGCACGAGGAAGAGGAGAAGGCGAAGAAGCCGAAAACATTAGCTGAAATGGCAGGGCGAAAATGAGCGCGAAAGTTCTGACCAAAACCGCTGCCAGGGAAGCCGGAATCGAACTGATCGAAGACGGAAAAGGCTCCCAGGCTGTTCACGATGCAGTCGTCGCCATGCGCGCGGCGCGTCGTTCCGGTTCGGCCAATACGAAAACGAAAGCGGAAGTAGATCTGTCTGGCGCGAAACCCTGGCGACAAAAAGGGACCGGCCGCGCCAGGGCCGGGTACAAATCGTCGCCCATCTGGCGTGGCGGCGGCGTCGTTTTTGGACCGAAGCCGCGCGACTACTCAAAAAAGGTTTCGAAATCAGTGCGGCGTCTGGCGTTCCGAAAGGCGTTGAGCGAGCGGATCAAGGCGGGCGACGTTTTGACGATCGACAAATTCGTCGTGCCTGAGCTGAAAACGAAGTCGTTTGTGGGGTTGCTGAAAAAACAGACGGATGCCCGCAAAGTTTTGTTGGTCTCGGATGCGTTCGACCAAAACACCTTGAGATCGGGGCGCAACGTTAAACCGGTGACGCTTGCCACCGCTTCCGATGTAAACACAGAGCAGCTGCTTGCTTTCGAGAAGATTCTCGTGACCCAGAAGGCGCTGGAAAGGCTGGGGGAGCGAACCCGCCCCGCTCGAGGCAGCGAACAAGCGAAGTGATGCGATGAACGAGCCACACGAAATTATTCAAACTGCTTCGTTGACCGAAAAGTCGACCCTGATGAGCGAGAAGCAGAACAAGTATGTCTTTCGCGTTAGTCCGCGCGCAAACAAGATTGAGATCAAAAACGCAATCGAGCGCCTGTTTCAAAAGAAAGTGGTCGACGTGAACACTTGTAATTATGCGGGCAAGGAGAAACGCGTGCGCGGACCAGTGGGGCGACGACCACGCTGGAAGAAAGCGATTGTCACGTTAAAGGAGGGCGAAAAGATCGATCTCATCTGACAAGGAGAGAATCGAATTTTCTAAACCGTTATGGCACTAAAGGAATTTCGCCCATTAACACCGACGCTCCGTTTCAAGTCGTTGCCTGCTTTCGATGAAATCACAAAGTGGCGACCTGAGAAGAGACTTGTTGAGCCAAAGAAAAAGACCGGTGGTCGCAATAGCTACGGTCGGCTTACGTCGCGGCACATTGGCGGCGGGCACAAACAGAAATATCGCAAGGTTGATTTCAAACGACGCAAGCACGGTGTCTCTGCAGAAGTTCTCGGGATCGAGTACGACCCAAACCGGTCTGCCCGGATCGCTCTCATCAAATACACGGACGGCGAATTGAGCTACATTCTCGCACCGAATGGTCTGCAAGTAGGATCAATGGTTGCTGCCGGAGGCGATGTCGCGCCTGACTTGGGAAATGCGTTGCCGCTCCGTGCAATTCCGCTGGGCACAAACATTCACAACATCGAATTAAGTCCAGGCCGCGGTGGCCAGGTTGCGCGGAGCGCCGGTCAGCAGGCGACCTTGACCAATATCGAGGGTGGCTACGCGCTGGTGAAAATGCCTTCCGGTGAAATTCGGCGCATTCACGAAAACTGTTTCGCGACAATTGGTCAGGTGGGAAATGTCGACCATATGAACGTGTCGAGCGGCAAAGCGGGCCGTACTCGCTGGCGGGGGCGTCGGCCGCACGTGCGTGGGATGGTGATGAATCCGATCGATCATCCTATGGGCGGCGGTCAGGGCAAATCAAAAGGAGGCGGCGGCCGGCATCACCCAGTCAGTCCCTGGGGACAATTGGCCAAAGGATTTAAGACGCGGAGCAAACATAAGCCGAGCGATCATTTCATTTTGGAAAGGAGAAGATCCAAGAAGAAAGTGTAGCCGCAACCTTGTGCGTGGCGCACCCTGGTCGAGGCGTTTCTATAACTATTCAGTTGATTTTTATGGCTAGATCATTAAAGAAAGGACCCTTCGTCGAGTTGCATCTTCTGGAGAAGATCGACAAGATGAACAGCTCGGGCGTAAAGAAACCGATCAAAACGTGGTCGCGGCGCTCGATGGTGACGCCGGATTTTGTCGGCCACACGTTTTTGGTGCATAACGGGAAGACGTTTAGTTCCGTATTCGTTACCGAGAACATGGTCGGTCATAAGCTCGGAGAATTTTCGCCTACGCGCGTGTTTAAGAAACATGGTTCGCATACGGCGAAGGTCGCGAAATAATTTTAGCTGAGATTGAGTTTTAGTTGAGAGTTGCGAGTTGATAAGATGAGCCGTTGCGTTTTACCAAGGTGAAACCATCGACGATCAACCATCGGCTAGCGACTCTCATTGCAGTGGGTTGCGTTACGCTAGCGCAAGGGCTGGCGGCAGAGGGAAATAGTTCTTTGTCAGAATCCAAAACTGAAAACGCGCGAGCGAGTGATTCCGCAGCGGCAAATTCCGAACCGACCCGGTTACCTTCGGACGTGACCGCGACCGGTTTGCTTCACGAAAACGAGGATTTGCAAAGGCAATTATCCATTGCCCAGGAATCGCTGAAGGCGCTGACCGGCAGCCTGGCGGAGTCCAATGCGGAGGCGGAATTGTTCCGCCGAAAATATTCCGATTTGCAATTGCAAATGGAGGCGCTGGGGCTGGCGTCCGCGAGTAAGGACCGATCGAAGCTGGAGCAACGGTTACTGGCCGCAGTAAGTGACCTTCAGCTGACGCAGAAAGAGCGCGACAAATATCGCGACCAGCTGCTGCGCTTGGACGAAGCGGTCTTGTGTTACTTGAAAACCTCGCAGAACCCCGACCCGAAAGCCCGGATGGAAGTGGAGGCTCAACTGCGCGGTATCGATAAACTGGTCACAAGATCCGATTCGTCGGATGTGCCGGAGCCCGGTTTAATGGACGGGAACGTGATTAGCGTAAAGGATGAATGGTCATTTGTAGTTGGTAACCTCGGAGAAAAGCAGGGCGTAAGAATTGGGATGCCAATGCGGGTGATGCGCGGGGATAAAAGGATCGCGACCCTGCGTGTGGTGGATGTGCGCCAGAAGATTTGCGGCGCGGTGATTCAGGAAATGGATTCGAAAAGGGAAACAATAAAAGTTGGGGACCGCCTCCAGGTGGATGCGCAACCGAATGTGAGTTTGAAGTAAGCTCTCGAATTACAGAACGAAAGCATGGAAGTCAGATCGATATATAAGTACGCGCGGATTTCGCCGTTCAAGGCGCGCGAAGTCACGCGTGAGATCCAGGGTCTGCCGGTCTCGGCGGCACTCGATCTGCTTGCTTTTACACCCAAGAAAGCCGCGTTTCTCATTAACAAAACATTGAAAAGCGCAATCGCTAATGCCGAGAATAACGCCAACCTCAAGCCGGACGGATTGGTTGTAAAAGAAGCGGTTGTAGGCGAAGGCCCAACGTTTAAGCGGATCATGGCGCGTGCCCGGGGTAGCGCGAGTCGGATTTTGAAGCGGACCAGTCACATTCGAATCGTGCTTACCGACGAAATTAAGGTTGAGACACGTGAGACAAGAAAAGCCAAACAAAAGGCGGAGCGGAGGGCCGAGAAAAAGAAAGAAACCGCAGTCAGCGAAGCGGACGAAAAGCCTGCGACTGAGAAAAAGCCGCGAGCGAAAAAAGCGGCCAGTAAATCCAAAAAGTAATTTTACATATGGGACAAAAAGTTAATCCGATTGGCTTTCGCCTGGGCGTGAACCGTGACTGGCGCTCGCGCTGGTACGCCTCGCCTCAGGAATTGCCCGAATTTTTGCACTCTGATTTGGAGATTCGGAACTATGTGAAAAAGAAGCTGCAGTATGCCGCTGTCTCGAAAATTGTAATTGAGCGGGCGTGGAACAGCATCCGGGTAACCATTTTCACCGCGCGTCCGGGAATCGTGATCGGACGCAAGGGCGCCGAGATCGAGAAAATGACAGAAGAGATTTCCAAGATGGCGCAGGGCAAACAGGTCAAGATCGACATTCAAGAGATCAAGACACCGGAGCTCGATGCGCAGCTGGTAGCGGAGAATGTGGCTCTGCAGATTGAGCGCCGCATCGCTTATCGCCGCGCGATGAAGAAAGCGGTGCAAACGGCAATGGATTTTGGCGCTGAAGGAATTCGTCTGCGTTGTTCGGGCCGGCTTAACGGCGCGGAGATTTCACGCTCAGAATGGTACCGGGAAGGCAAAGTCCCTCTGCACACATTGCGGACACCGGTCGATTACGGTTTTGCCGAGGCCAACACCGTTTACGGTAAAATTGGAGTGAAGTGTTGGATGTGTAAGAAGGAGGAGCCGGCGGCCCAGCCTGCGTCTTCGCCCCCACCGCCGCCAGTTCCGGCGCCAGAGCCTGCTGAAGTCTAGGGAGAAAATTTATGCCGTTGATGCCAAAGCGCGTGAAGTATCGGAAGTCCCAGCGGGGAAGCCGCAAGGGAACCGCTTCGCGCAATCTCAAGATCGATTTTGGCGAGTTCGGGTTGCAGACGCTGGAACGGGCGTGGATCACGAATACGCAATTGGAAGCCGCACGTGTCGCGCTAACTCGTAACATGAAGCGTAAAGGGAAACTGTGGATCCGCATTTTCCCGGACAAATCCGTAACTGCGCGTCCACCGGAAACGCGTATGGGCAAAGGCAAAGGCCAGCCCGAATTCTGGGTCGCTACGGTGCGACCTGGCAACATCTTGTTTGAA
>DATBEX010000044.1:0-8793 GCA_036558805.1 Candidatus Udaeobacter sp. | reverse complement strand
TGGATACAAAGGGAGCGCAACCGCAGCAGGCGACTGCTGCGGCGCAACAACCAGCGCAACAGGCCGCTCCGCAGCAGCCGGAACCGATTACCGCCGCCGAGCAGTTTGCATTATTAACTCAGAAGTCAGCTGCTGCCCTTGAGCGCCCGACCGCAGCGGCGCCGCCACAATCTGCATATCGCCGCATGCAGCAGAAAGCGCGTCTCGCCGGCAACATCACCAATCACGGGATCTCAGCTGTGAATGCGTTAGGCACGCCTCTCGGCCGATATCAGAAGATGGTTATCGATGCAATCGGATCGCGCTGGTACGCGTTTATGGATCAAAAGAGGGATTTAGCTAACATAGGTACTCTACGAGTCCGGTTTTGCGTCGATCGAAGCGGTAAAGTGAAGGGTTTGAAAGTTACTGAGAATAGTTCGAACGAGGCTTTCGCGAACATTTGTGTGCAATCGGTGTTCGAAGCGCAACTTCCACCGATCCCTGAAGAGGTGGCGAATGCTTTGCCGCCCCAGGGATTGGAAATTGAAGGCCTGGGCTTCACTGTCTTTCCAAACGGATGATCACGGCCGCAATAACCATCGAAACTCCCGAAACCGTGAATACTGTGTTTGGATTTTTTGCGAAGGGCGGCCTTTTCATGTGGCCGCTGCTGGCCTGCTCAATTGTGTCAGTGACAATGATGATTTTGCGCGGCCTCGCCTTGCGGCGCAATAAAGTCCTGCCGCCTTTGATTGAGAACGAAATAGAACGGCTGGCCCCGGGCGAAAGCCCGGAGCGGTTGTCGCGCAGTGTGCATCACGATGCCTCGTCACTGGCGCGGATCACCCGGGTAGCGTTGCAGTATTTGCGCAGTCCACGTTCGGAAAACATCGAAGCCGTTCAAACGCGCGCGCGTCACGAGATGGTGCGACTGGAAAAAGGTCTTATTATTTTGGAGGTCATTGTGGGCATCGCGCCGCTACTTGGCCTGATCGGTGCTGTGTCGGGATTGGTACATGTTTTTTCCCAGCTTGGGTTGAGCTCGGGCGCATCGGATACGCGTCAAATTGCGCTCGGTATCTCCGAAGCGTTGAATGCAACGGTGTTCGGCCTTTCCATTGCCGTGCCGACGTTGATCGGATTCACATATTTTTCGAGGAAAGTTGAAGTGATGTCCATTGAGATGGAAACGCTGGTCGTCGATTTGATTAACAAAATGTATTACGGTCGCTCCTCACGCGAATTCGCACCGGCAAAGGCATCCGCCTCCAGCTCGATGCCCATCTCGACGCCGGTAGCGTGAAACGCCCGGCGCAGTTCGCACCATGAAGTTTGCAGTACGAAAACGACGCGCGCCCGTTATTATCATCGTCTCGCTCGTCGATATTCTCATTATCCTGCTGATCTTTTTTGTCGTGTCTACAACCTTCAAGAAAGATCAGCCGGAAGTTCAGATTAATCTGCCAGAATCCAAAACGGCAAAAAAACAGCCCGCCGAGACCGAACACGCCATCGTCAGCATCGATCAAAGTGATGAGATCAAACTCGATGGACGAAGCGTCAGCGTAGATGAACTGGAGGGGGCTGTTCGCAACCTGCCGGAAACCCGCAAGTCCACACTCGCGCTTCAAGCGGACAAGAAAGCTTCCTTTGGTACGATTATTAAGGTAATGGACGCGCTCAAGCTGGCGGGGGTGAGAAATTTGCCGGCGTTTACCCGGGAAGAGAAATGATCCTGCCGATTCTGGAATACGGCGACCCAATCCTGCGCGCCAAAGGCAAACCGATCGACAACATAAACGATCGAATTCGCGAGCTTGTCGCGAACATGGTCGAAACAATGCACGCCGCGAATGGTGTTGGCCTCGCAGCGCAGCAAGTCGGCGAAGCACTACAGCTCACCGTCCTTGACGTTTCGCTGGTCGAAGATCGGCCGAGCGCCTTGAAGTTGGATGGTAAAGACGTTGACCCGAAGTCCGCGATGCCGCTGGTGTTAATCAATCCGGAAATCGAACTGCGCGGTCCAGTCGAAGTTGGAGTGGAAGGTTGCCTGAGTTTTCCCGAAATCACCGGCAACATCGAACGGGCCAAGTCGGTGCTTGTGCGCGCGCAAACTTTGGAAGGCGGCACAATTGAAATTGAGGCAGGTGGATTTTTAGCACGCGCAATTCAGCATGAAAGCGATCATCTCAATGGAATCCTTTTTATCGATCGGATGAATTCGGCGGCAAAGGCCGCGTTGTCGAGCCGCCTGAAACGTTTGCAGAAGGAGACGCGACGGGGCATCAGACATCGAGAAGCGCTTGTTAGCGAGACAACTCTTTAACGCGTTGGCAACCAGCGAGGCGCCTTTACAACTTCGGCGGATGAGCAACATCTGGATCAATTGGATCCGCAGGCTTCAATCAATCGCCCAGAATGGGCGCAACTACTGCAAAAACGAATTTGATCTGCAGCGATACCAACAAGTCGAAGAGATTGCCGCTGAGATTGCGGCCAAATATTCAGATGCTGAACTGCAGACGGTCAGCGCGATGTTTAAACAGGAGAGTGGGCCAGCAACCCCAAAAATCGATGTGCGAGCGGCCGTCATTTCAGAAAACAAAATATTGCTCGTAAAGGAGCGAGGCGATGGTTGGACATTGCCTGGTGGATGGGTCGATCCCGGTGAGACCCCCAGCGAAGCGGCTGTGCGGGAAACAAAGGAGGAATCTGGCTACGACGTAGATGCCGTCAGATTGATGGCGATTTACGATCGCGACAGACAGGGCCATCCCCCGTGTCCATTTCATGTCTACAAGGTGATCTTCCTGTGTACGCTTGTGGGAGGCGCGGCCAAAACGAGCCTTGAAACAGAGGCGGCCTACTTCTTCGGCGAGGAACAATTACCTGCTCTTTCAGAATCTCGAGTCCTTTTGGGGCAGGTAAAACGGGCGTTCGTTTTCGCAAGAAATCCGGGTTTGCCTGCTGATTTCGACTGAACTAAATGCGCCGGACTCGTGGCGCTCTGGTCGGCGACCGCTCAAATTAGCGACTCAAAAATCCGGTTAACGGACTGGTTGCCGCTGCGGCGTCCAATTTTTCGGCCAATCCGATTTCACGCGCTTCGCGTCCGGCTTCGATTGCCTTCTTAAATGCTTTCGCCATGCGAACGGGATCGGAAGCAATTGCAATTGCAGTGTTGACCAGAACCGCATCAGCGCCCATTTCCATTGCTTCAGCAGCGTGACTCGGCGCACCCAGGCCGGCATCAACGACGACCGGCACTGTCGCTTGCTCGATAATGATCTTGATCTGCAGCCGCGTCTCGATGCCACGATTACTGCCGATTGGCGAACCAAGTGGCATCACCGTTGCGGTCCCAATGTCTTGCAATCGTTTCGCCAAAACCGGGTCTGCATTGATGTAAGGAAGGACAATGAAGCCTTCCTTTACTAAGATTTCAGCGGCTGCCAGCGTCTCCACCGGATCGGGCAGCAGATACCGGGGGTCTGGATGAATTTCAAGCTTGATCCACTTTGGCAATCCCGCGCTCGCGGCCAGTCGTGCCAGCCTCACCGCCTCGTCAGCGTTACGTGCGCCGCTGGTGTTCGGCAGGAGAAGAAAGCGTTCCGGATCTATAAAATCGAGAATGTTCGCAAACGGATCGTGTTTGCCTGAAATATCGGCGCGTCGAAGCGCCACAGTCACGAGCTCCGTTCCGCTGCCAATGAGCGCGTCACGCATGAGCTCGTTGGATGCGAATTTCCCGGTACCAACCAGCAAACGCGAAGTGAACTCGCGGTCAGCAATCTTCAGTTTCGACGGTTTATCCGACATCGATAGAGAATAAACGAATTTGCCTGAACGTGCGAGTGTGGATGTCTGGGCAGCATACGCGCCTCGCGTGTTGTTTGTGGCGTCCCTCGCCGCAAACAGCGTTTGGCATGGCACCCAATAAATTCGGAGAGTAATCTACGGTCGTCCAATCCGTTCGGCGGGTCGCCGAACGGGACACGCGATGGCGCGTGCGCTCCCCAGAAGTCGATGCGCGAGCAGTTTTTCTGCTTGTACGATCCGGCCAATCAAGCGAGCCTCATGTCTAATGACTCAGTTCGATCTTCGCCGGGAAGATTGCATCAAGGGAATGTCGCGACTGACAAATGAAAGCGTTGATCTTGTGGTGACCTCGCCGCCATACAATCTGGGAATCAGTTATGGAAAATATTCGGACTGGCAGGATCGCCGATCATATTTGGATTGGTGCAGTAAGTGGGCCGCACAAGTTCGACGAGTGTTAAGGCCGAACGGATCGTTTTTTCTGAACGTCGGCTCCGCGCCATCGAATCCGATGTTGCCACACCAAATTGCGATCGAGCTGACGTCTGCGTCAGGAGAATTTCTTTTGCAAAACACGATTCACTGGATCAAATCGATCACAATTGAAAATCGAATGGGCGATCTCATATCGCACGGTCACTTTAAGCCGATTAATTCGAAGCGGTTTCTTAACGATTGTCATGAGTACATTTTTCATTTCACGAAAACCGGGCGTGTAGAGCTTGATCGGCTTTCGCTCGGCGTGCCGTACCAGGACAAAAGTAACATCGCACGGTGGTCGCATACGCGGGGGAGCGATCTACGCTGCCGCGGCAATACGTGGTTCATTCCTTACAAGACAATTCAGAGCCGCGCTAAGGAACGGCCGCATCCCGCGACGTTTCCTGTTCAACTCGCCGAATGGTGCGTCAAACTGCATGGCGTCTCCCGAGGCGAAACGATGCTCGATCCTTTTCTGGGAATTGGAAATTCCGCCGTCGCTGCCAAGCGCTGCGGTTTAAAGAAATTTATCGGGTTTGAAATCGACGAAGCGTATTTCGCCGAGGCAAAGCGACGCCATTTACGATTGGATTGTGCTGATTAAGCGAAGGTAACCGCAAGCTTTTATTGAACTGGCCTAGCCATCTCGCTTTTAGTGGACTATTGACAGGGTACCAGCAGGCCAGAAGCTGTTGTTGCTTCGTCATTTCTTGAAAAGAATAATCATAGTCGGCCAAGTCTTCGTAACGCTAAACGTTCTTTCGACATTAGTCGCGGCTCCGGCCGGCGGGTCTCTCAAATTCGGGGGCGTTCCTTTTTCTCCGGGTACAATCGTCCAGGCAAATGTTCCGCTTAGTGCGTTGGAAAAATCATACGCCGGACAGGGTGGCAACCCCGTCCCGGCATACGCCGTGGCGGTGCTGGCAACTCCGTCAAATTTTGATCCAACGAAGCGTTGGCCTGTCTTAATACCGTGCTCTACAAGCGATTTTAAACGCCAGAACCGAAATGATCTGACTGATTTTTACCAGAGGGTCGGACTTTCTGAAGGCTGGGTATTACTCGCGGGAGACGGTCCGCAACACGCGAAGAACGACAACGTGGCGTGGCGCGAGTCCATGACACTTGCTGCAATCGACGCGCTTCACCGGAGCTTTCCCGGATCAGAGAAGTGGCCGATGGCGTGCGCCGGATTTTCCGGGGGAGGCAAAGGCGTTGGTTATGTTGCCCCTTTTTTGGCGAGAAATGGCTGTCGCATTACCGGAATTTACATCACCGGCGCGAACGAAGACCACCTAAGTGACGGATATGCGAAGTTGAGGCCGGGCGCAGATTTCCTCAATACGCCAATCTACTTTAGTATCGGACACGAGGACAGAATCGCGACCGTGGAGCAGCAATACGCCGTCGTGGGAATGATCAAGCGAACCGGCTTTAAGCGAATTCGAATCGGGACTTTTCGGGGCGCCCATGAGGTCAATGATGTCCAGACCTCGATCGCGTTGCATTGGTTCCGCGAACTACAAAAATAGAGGTACTATTCGGCGGAACTGAAACGCTGAATCGCGTTCACGAGGCCTTGGGGATCATCGGTGCCTAAGGCAAATTTCCTGCCATTGCGCAACCTGATTGCCACTGCGTCCAATCCTGAGACGTTGTAGAGCCAGCCATACGGCGTCAGACGAATTCCCCAGCCGCACCCGCGGATCTGAATCGGCTCACATGCGGCTATGTCAACAATCGGCACCTGTTTTCGGATGAGCCCAATTCCGAACGACCACTCTAACGTTTCATTCTCAATCTTGATTGTCAGTTTCCAGAACAAGATCGCGCAAATGAGGACTATCCCTTCGACAATCAGGGAAGTCCCTGGATCTACTCGCCAAGAAATTCCGGTGATCGCGATGAAAACAGCCACCGCAAGCGCGACCCAGATAATCGTGTGACCGAGTTGCGAATGCTCGTACCGCTTCACAGAAGTTCGCCTTCGGTCGGCACTGTGGTGTCTGAGGATTGCTGAAATTTCTCCAGAGACTTTACCAGGTTTGCCGGCAGCGGACGCACGCGATCAAAAATGCGCGCAGCAAGCGGTTTTGCTGTGGTGTAACCTGCGGCAAACATTTCCAGTCGGGCATCGAGATTATCGATGTAATGAAG
This sequence comes from Candidatus Udaeobacter sp., assembly GCA_036558805.1. Classification (GTDB taxonomy): domain Bacteria; phylum Verrucomicrobiota; class Verrucomicrobiia; order Chthoniobacterales; family UBA10450; genus Udaeobacter. The sequence continues at coordinate 2,355 of DATBEX010000044.1, read as the reverse complement.
CGCCATTGCTTCGGGAGTTTTGGGCTCGACCGGCGAACCCAATTGCTTCTCACCGTGATGCGAACCGATGAGGTGGAGAAGGTGTACGCGAACATCTTCCGAGGCCGGTCGATACCCTTTCCAGATATCAGCGTTTTCGGCGGCGAGTTTTTGCCACAGCGAATTGACAAGCTCTAGACCAATCGAAATGTGGCCAACCAATTCGCCGAGCTCATCGTAGGTCATAACGAAGCCGGTTTCGGGAAACTGATTTTCCCAAAGTTTACCCGAATCGTGAAAAAGAATGCCGGCGATCAAAAGATCAATGTTCAACTGCGAATAGAGAGGCACGATGGCCCTCGATATGCGCATCATTTGCGCGGTGTGCTCGACCAGTCCGCCGCGCCGGGCATGATGATATTTGCGAGCTGCTGCGGCGCGACGAAATCGGTCGCCCCACTTGTTGACAAACGCTTCGGACAAAGCGCGAAGACGAGGATCACCGATCGTGCCGATGGACTGCACGATAAATTCCCAGTCAGATGCCTGCTTCGTGCGTAAGTCTGCCGGTCCCTCCAACAATTCTTTTTTCTCTTGTTCAGACAGCGGCCGTACAGTCCATTTATCCGCTTCGAGTCCGAATTGCGGGTGTACGCGAAAGTCGCCAGTGAGCTCGATGAAATTGTCGGGGGTGAACGCGCTGCATGATTTGTAAGCGGGATGATCACTCCATACCCGTAGCGTCATTCGATCGCATGAATCTGCCAAAGCCAGTTCGCAGTATGGTTTCCCTTCGCGTTGCGTCTTTGCGGTGGCCGCTTCTACTTGAACGTGTACGCGCGCAGGCATACCGCTCCCGCCTGCGCGGGATGCCGCCTGACGAATTTCAGTCAGAGTCATCAAATCCATCTGGCCCAAATCTAACACAAGCCGCAAACGTGCTACGTTTATTGTCTCATGTTTGTGACGCGCCTTGAATGCAGCGCATGCGGTCGTGAGCACCCGTGGTCGCGCCTGCAGAACGTCTGCCTTTCCTGTGCCAAACCGCTGTTCGCGGTTATCGATCTTGCCGCTGCCCGTCGCACACTGAAGCGCGAGACGCTGGCGACACGCGAAAAATCATTATGGCGCTATCGCGAAGTCTTGCCACTGCCAGACGATGTTGAGCCGGTTTCGTTAGGCGAAGGGGGAACGCCACTATTGCGCGCGCAAAAGTTTGGCGGCGACATCAATCTCTGGATCAAGGACGAATCAACAAATCCAACGCAGAGCTTTAAGGCGCGCGGGATGAGCGTTGCTGTGTCCATGGCAAAACATCTTGGCGCAACCAAGCTCGCCGTGCCCAGCGCCGGCAACGCCGGCGGAGCGCTAGCCGCGTATGCAGCTCGCGCAGGGCTGGAAGCCCACATCTTCATGCCGCGCGACACGCCGCAGGCAAACATCATCGAGTGTCGTGAGTTGGGCGCTGACGTGACGTTGGTTGACGGATTGATTACCGATTGTGGCGATGAGATCGCTAGACGCAAAGCTAACGAGCGCTGGTTCGACATGTCCACGCTCAAAGAGCCGTATCGCGTCGAAGGAAAAAAGACGCTGGGGTACGAATTAGCGGAGCAGTGTAACTGGCAATTGCCGGATGCAATCCTTTATCCAACCGGCGGGGGGACCGGCCTTATCGGAATGTGGAAAGCGTTTAATGAAATGGAGACACTCGGATGGATTGGCAGAAAACGCCCTCGCATGTTTGTGGTGCAAGCGAGCGGTTGTGCGCCAATCGTCCGCGCGTTCGATGCTGGAGAAAAAAACGCAGCAGAATTCCCTAATGCGCAGACGATCGCCTCCGGTCTGCGTGTGCCAAAGGCGATCGGCGATTTCCTGATCCTGAATATCCTCCGTCAATCTAATGGCGGTGCAATCGCCGTTGATGATCAAGAAATGATTCGTATCACGCGCGAAGTAGGATCTAGCGAAGGTCTCTTCGTTGCTCCCGAAGCTGCGGCGTGCTTCGCCGCATTAAAGTCGCTCTGTTCCGCTGGCAAAATTCAGCGCGGCGAACGCGTGGTCATCTTCAATACCGGATCTGGAATCAAATACCTCGATTGTTACCAGGACCAGTAATAAGCGATTATAACCGCTTGCCTACAAAGATGGAGATTCGCTTGGCGAACGCCTTGGCAGGCTCGGCGTAGAAACGTCGTCCGAGTTCGAGCGCATTCGTGCGTAATCGTTTACCCCGCTTCCGGATTAACTTCTCGAGTTGTGCGAGCTCATCTTGGAGCGCTTCATCGCTGCATTCTTTCTCCAGGCGCGCCCAAAGAAAATTTAAATCGTGCTCGCGCCCCAGTAATTCCCCCAAAACTTCCGCGTCGTGCGCCA
>DATBEX010000043.1:0-6212 GCA_036558805.1 Candidatus Udaeobacter sp. | reverse complement strand
GACGACTTATCGATCGCGATCGCGTCCGACTGGCAGGCAACCGGGACATAATTTCGGGAGACATCACCGCCTGCGCTGAAAAATGCGATATCGATTTTGTCGAATGATTGGTCGCCGAGTTTTTCAACCGGGATCGGTTCTTCGCGAAATCGAACTGACTTTCCAATAGAACGCGGCGAACCGATCGCACGTAGGCTGGCCACGGGAAAATTTCGCCGTTCCAGCACACGCAATAGCTCTGTGCCCGCGGCGCCGGTCGCGCCTACGACGGCGATGTGGTAACCTTTCATGGTAAAACGGATTCTAGCGCCCCGCTTGAGTTGTGCAAAGCAGACAAGAACAAAACAACACGGCTATGAGAACGTGATCCAAGAGGAGGTCTAATGTGTTTCCGCTCGACTTGAATAAGCTGACGTCCGAGCAGCGGGCGATGGTCGACTTGTGGGAGAAGCATCTTAAGGCGGAGTTCGAGGACAAGGATGCTCGCGCGTCGTGCGATACAATGGTTGCATATCCTTACGTCAACCACGTACCTGTCCTGACCGGCGGCGTGGGCCGACGACAGCTGGAGCATTTCTACGGCTGCTACTTCATCCCGGGCATGCCAGGCGACGTAGAACTGGTGCCCATCTCGCGGACCGTCGGCTACGACCGCATCGTGGACGAGTTCGTCTTCCGCTGCACGCACACGGTGCGGATGGACTGGCTGCTGCCCGGCGTGCCACCGACGGGGCGGCGGCTGGAGCTGGTCACGGTAGTGGTCGTTGCGTTCGAGGGTGGGAAGATTCACCACGAGCACATCCACTGGGACCAGGCCTCGGCTTTAGTGCAGCTGGGCTTGCTCGACCCGACAAGCCTTCCCGTGGCCGGGAATGAGACCGCGCGCAAGATCCTCGACGCTACAGCCGTGCCATCGAACCTCCTGATGAAGCGGACGATTACCGACGAGTTGCTCTGACGGGATCGAGCCGATCGCCGGCCGTTGTATAAAGAAAGGTCAGTGTTGAGAGAGTTGAGAGTTGTGCAAAATGCCCGCCGCCAGCGGTGGCTCGGCTCGGTCTCCGTTGGATTCTTGTTGCGACGCCATTTGGAAATAAGTTCAGTGTGTTTGCCTATGACACCATCGACCTCGTCTCGGTTCCCGGCTTCCCTGGTGCGATTCGCTGCTTCGCGCTCCCGCGGTATTGTTTTTCAACGATAGCTGTAGCTTATCCCTTTCTCGTTTGATCCCGTGAAGCGCATCTTGCTTATTTGCTTAGGCCTGCTGGTTGCGGTTTTCTCTGGCGCCATCTTCTTCGGCGGCCCTGGAACGCCGCAGCCTGTGGCCAGCATCAACGAGCCATTCAACTCTGTAGATTTTTCCGATTTGCCTCCGCTCGCCAGGTTCACTGTCCGCGACGGAACGAAGCTGGCCTACCGATTTTATCCATCGGCAGCTGTGACTCCGGGCAAAGGCAGCGTCGTGTTCGTTCATGGTTCATCGGCCACCAGTTCTAGCATGCATCCGATGGCCAAAGCATTTAGCACTGCGGGGTATCCGGCCTACACGCTGGACGTCCGTGGTCATGGTGCTTCCGGTCGCAAGGGCCAGATCGCTTACATCGGACAACTGGAAGATGACCTCGCCGATTTCGTGCAAGCGGTTTCGCCGGCGCAGCCCTTGACGCTTGTAGGCTTCTCGTCTGGCGGCGGTTTTGCGATACGGTTCGCTGGCAGCAACCAACAGAATCTTTTCCAAAGCTATCTGCTGCTCGCTCCGTTTATCAGCCAGGACGCCCCGACTCAGCGGCCTGCAAGCGGCGGCTGGGCGAATGTCGGCGTGCCACGCATTATCGCGATCGCAATGTTGAACGGGTTCGGTATTAAAGCTTTCAATTCACTGCCAGTCGTCCGGTTTGCCTTGAGCGACAGCGCAAGGGCAATCTTGACGCCCGAATATTCTTATGCGCTGGAAACGAACTTTCGTCCGAATAGAGATTATTTGGCGGACGTCCGAAATATGCATCGACCTTTCCGCATCCTAATCGGTGAGAACGACGAGGTCTATTACCCTGACCGATTCGCGGAAGTCTTGAAGCAGGCGGGAAGAGATCCGGCCGTTACGGTCGTACCCGCTGTGGATCACATACATCTTATCTTGTCGCCAACAGCCCTGAAAACATCCATTGAAGCCGTCAACAGTTTGCGTTCCGGAGGGTGATTCCCGTAAATTAACTCGAGTCATGTTCTCCGGATGTATCTAACTGAAATGAAAAGCATACACGTTTCCATTCGCGATCAGCTGCTCACGCTGAAGGAAGATGATGCGCCGGTCCGCACCTATCCTGTGTCCACTTCGCGTTTTGGAATCGGAACAGAAGAGGGGAGTCTGAAAACACCAACCGGTCGCTTCCGCGTAGTGGAGAAGATCGGAGGCGACATGCCGACAGGCACGATTTTTCGAAGCCGCGTACCGCTCACCGCCGCCGACGCGCTTCCTCCGACTGAAGATCTGGTGATGTCGCGAATTTTGTGGCTGGACGGATTAGACGACCACAATACCAACACGCGAGAACGGTTCATTTATATTCATGGCACAAAACACGAGGACAAGATTGGCAGCCCCGCCAGCTGTGGCTGTATCCGGATGCGCAACGCGGATGTGGTCGAGCTGTTCGATCTCGTGGGTCCCGAAACACCAGTCCTGATTGAAGATTAGATCGGCACATTGCTGCCAGACTGCAGTAACGCTTGTAGCAACTACGCGCAGGCTTGCGATTTGCGTGGCGGACACATCCAAAAAAGTCGAGAAAAACGTTGCTTCCCTGTAGTTCCCTGTCTAAACAGACCGGAGCAACCTGCTGCGAAAGGAGGCGAGATAATTGAAACTTCCAAGACTGATCATGATCGTGGCTGTTTTAGCCACTGCTTTGACTTTTGGTGCTTGTGCGCAACACAAGGAGACAGTGACGACGGGCGCGGGCACGACGGGTTACTCAAAATAACCGTAGTGCCCGGTTATGACACCTTCAAATAAATTGAGAAAAGCATTGCCTCCCGGTTGTTTGCTGTCTAAACAGACCGGAGCAACCTGCTGCGAAAGGAGGCGATATAGATTGAAATTTTTGAAAGTGATCATGATCGCGGTCGTATTGGCCAGCGCTTTGGGACTCGGTGCTTGTGCGCAAACGAGGGAAGCGCCTCCACCACCGACAGCCAAGAAGTAAATCCAGCGGCTGGTTGTTTATTTATTGTGGGCGGCTTCGCCCAAGAGGCCAGGTCGTGCTTTCGACCTGGCCTTTTTCTTTTCGCGATCGATGCAACCCTGCGACTAACCGGCAACTTCTTCCCATCTCCTGGTTTTCCCGTTAAGCTGCGCGAATGGAACTGAAGGGCGGAAGTATTTCTCTTTCACAAGTCGCTGCGGTGGCACTCGGTGGCGAAGCAGTCCAGATTTCCCCGGTCGCGCACCCACGTATTCTGGCGTCACGCAAAGTTATCGAAGAAATCATTGCGCGGGATGTTGTCGTTTATGGTGTTACGACGGGTTTTGGCAAACTCTCTGACGTTCGCATCCCCCGTGACGCGTTGGGTGAGCTTCAGCTCAATCTTGTTCGCAGCCACGCTTGTGGAATTGGCGCGCCGCTGTCCGAACCCGAGGTTCGCGCGATGATCTTGCTCCGCGCAAACGTGCTCGCGCTCGGTTTCAGCGGCATTCGCCTCGAGATCATTCAAATGCTTGGAGAAATGCTCAATCGCCGCGTGCATCCAGTTGTTCCGGAGAAAGGTTCCGTCGGCGCAAGTGGCGATCTCGCGCCGCTCGCGCATCTGGCACTGGCCTTGATTGGAGAAGGCGAGGCATTTCTCGACGGCGAAAGAATGGAAAGCGCTGAAGCGCTGCGTCGCGCGAAATTGAAACCCGCACAGTTGGAAGCAAAAGAGGGCCTTGCCCTGTTAAACGGCACTCAAGCAATGCATGCGGTAGGGGGACTTGCGCTTCTTCGCGGCAAACGGCTTTCGCGTCTTGCGGACGTGTCGGGTGCCATGAGTTTGGAAGCGCTCAAGGGTACTCCCGCTGCGTTTGATGCGCGTTTGCAGAATGCCCGGCCACACCCTGGACAAATCGCGGCGGCTAAACGTTTACTCACGCTGGTGGAAGGCAGCGAGATTCGTCAGTCTCATCTAAAGAACGATCCGCGTGTGCAAGATGCCTACAGTCTGCGCTGCATGCCGCAGGTGCACGGTGCTGTGCGTGGCGCGGTGTCGCACTGCGAAGATGTGCTGCTGATTGAATCGGCGTCGGCGACCGATAACCCACTTGTCTTTGCTGAAAGTGGAGATGTCATCTCCGGCGGCAATTTCCATGGTGCGCCTCTCGCATTTGCGCTCGATTATGCTGCGATTGCCATCACGGATCTCATGAGTATCAGCGAACGCAGAATCGACAGGCTGGTTAATCCGGACAAGAGCGAAGGCCTTCCTGCATTTCTGGCTCGCCAACCTGGTCTGGAATCGGGGTTCATGACCGCGCACGTCGCAGCTGCTTCCCTGGTCAATGAAGCACGCGTGCTTGCACACCCGGCAAGTGTTGACAACATCACAACGTCGGGCGGCAAGGAAGATCATGTCTCCATGGGAATGACAAGCGCATTGAAATTGCGATCGATTGTTGGTCTCGCGGAAAGCTTGCTTTCCATCGAATTGCTTGCCGCAGCCGAAGGCCTGGAGCATCGTCGTCCGTTGAAAAGCGGCGCGGGCGTCGAACGCGCATTTACAATTGTTCGGAAGCTGTCGCCGCCGCTGACAAAGGATCGGCCGCTTGCGAACGATATCGCCCGGGTTGCTGAAGCGATTCGCCATGGTGATTTTAATGGCGAAGGCGAAGAATTATGAGCGGAAAAAGACTTATCCACGCGCCGCGCGGCACACAGCGCAGTTGCAAGGCTTGGCACCAGGAAGCCGCGATGCGAATGTTAATGAACAATCTCGATCCCGAAGTCGCCGAAGACCCTGATCGGCTGGTCGTTTACGGTGGAACGGGGCGTGCGGCGAGAAGCTGGGAAGCTTTCGATGCAATTGTTCGTTCCCTTGGTGAGCTCGAGAACGATGAGACGCTGCTCGTCCAATCCGGGAAGCCAGTGGGCAAGTTTAAGACCCACGACGAAGCGCCCCGCGTTCTAATCGCCAATTCCAATCTCGTTGGCCAGTGGAACAACTACGCGGAGTTCAATCGTCTCGAACGGCTTGGCCTAACGATGTACGGACAAATGACCGCTGGTTCGTGGATTTACATCGGCAGTCAGGGAATTGTGCAGGGGACGTTTGAAACATTCGCCGCTGCCGGGCGCAAACATTTTGGTGGCTCGCTTGAGGGAAAATTTGTCGTAACGGGTGGGCTTGGAGGAATGGGCGGAGCGCAACCGCTGGCTGCGACAATGAACGGCGCAGTCTTTCTCGGGGTCGACGTGGATCTGGCACGGATCGAGAAGAGATTGAAGAGCGGATACTGCGATCGGATCGCGCGCTCACTCGATGAAGCCCTTAAGTTGATCGACCAGGCGCGCAAGGATCGTCAGTCACTTTCCGTGGGATTGGTAGGTAATTGTGCGGATGTTTTACCCGAAATAGTCAAGCGAGGGATCGTTCCAGACGTTCTTACCGATCAAACCAGCGCGCACGACGCGTTGAATGGTTATGTGCCTCATGGGATGTCGCTCGAAGATGCGCTCGCCTTGCGCAAAAAGAATCCCGATGAATACATCGAGCGCGCCATGCACTCGATGGCTGTGCACGTTGAGGCAATGCTAGCGCTGAAAAAGAAAGGCGCAGTGACATTCGACTACGGAAACAACATTCGTGCGCAGGCAAAAAAAGCCGGAATCAAGAACGCTTTCGACATTCCCGGATTCGTTCCTGAATACATTCGCCCGTTATTTTGCGAAGGGCGCGGCCCGTTTCGCTGGGTGGCGTTAAGCGGCGACGCCAACGATATCGCGCGCACTGACAAACTCGCGCTCGAATTATTTCCGAAGAACCAGACGCTTTCCCGGTGGATGAAACTCGCGCGGGAGCGGATTCAATTTCAGGGCTTGCCGGCCCGGATCTGCTGGCTCGGATACGGCGAACGCGCCGAGTTCGGCGTTGCCATGAACGAGCTGGTCAAGCGCGGTGAAATCAAGGCGCCGATTGTGATTGGGCGCGATCATCTCGACGCAGGCTCAGTGGCATCGCCC
>DATBEX010000042.1:0-9034 GCA_036558805.1 Candidatus Udaeobacter sp. | reverse complement strand
GTCCTGCTGAATTTTTCTTCAACCCGTGGCGAGGCAATTTCAAATTCGAATCCACTTTCGTTGAGCAATGCAGCGCGTCTCGGCGAACTGGATGCCAGCACTAGTGACGGCATCATATTCTAACTGTAGAGGCAGCCGTGCGGGCTGCAAACATCGGGATTGCTTTGAGGACCGATCAGGCTCCGGCTGTCACTGCAAAATCGAATCAGCCCGATAAACCACGCCGTTTTTGATGACCATGTCGATATCCGAAGCGTGGGCGATGTCATCCAGCGGATTCGAATTGAGAACGACGAGATCCGCAAAATAACCGGCTTCGATCTTACCGATGTGGGCACCGGTTTCGCCGCCGAAGAGTTTCGCTGCGTTTGTCGTGGTGCACTGAAGGATCTGCATGGGCGTTATTCCCGCTTCTTTCATCAGCTGAAACTCACGGAACAGCGCTGGTCCATGAATTGTGCCAATGTTTCCGGCGTCCGTTCCCGCCGCAATCGTCACGCCTGCATCTTCCAGTTTCTTCAAATTGGGCAGCGCGACCTCGTAGGTTTTCTTGATCCGACTCATTGCTTCGTCCGGTTTGCCAAGAGCGTCCTTGATCCTTTGCGGCAATTTGTCCTGCGGAATTTTTGTGACGTCTAGTGAGGCGATCACTTCAGGATTGCCCCACTTTTGTTCCTCCGGGGTGAGATTCAATTGATGAGAAAATGTGCGGCCGTAACGCTCGAAAACGACGAGCGTCGGACACAAAATCGTGTGTCGATCTTTCAACAGCTTCACAAAAGCGTCATCGATCGGTTGGTCCGTCACGCTGTGAACAAGCACGTCCGCCCCTTCTTCAACGGCTGCGCGCGCTGTTTCCAATTCGGTCGCGTGCACAGCCACCCGAATTTTGTGCGCGTGACTTTCTTCAATGGTTGCGCGGACGATCGGGCGAAAACTTTCGACGGGGTGATCCTTATCGACGATGTACCAAATCTTCACCAGATCCGGCTTTTGCTCCGCGAGTTTCCTCACAAACGCGCGCGCTTGATCGGGCGTTTCGATTTTGACGATCGGTGGATCGCCAAGATCGAGTTTTTCGCGCGAGACGCTCGAAATTAACGGACCGGCCACAGCCACTCGCGGTGCTTTGGCTGTCGCATTTGCAGTTTTGCGGACCTCGAAATTCCAAAATGGTCCGCCCACATCGACAACACTGGTGATTCCGCATCGGAGATAGCGCTCGAATACGTCATTCACGTGACCCTTAACCCAGGCAACTTCGTCTCTGTACGGACGAACACTGTTTAGATCGGCGCCGTCCGGTCGGGTGAACAAGTCGCCGGATTGAAAGAAGTGAACGTGGGTGTCGATGTAACCCGGCAGAATGAACTTGCCAACACAAGGGATTTGTTTTCCGAGCGTCGCCGCGTGTTGCCTGCCGATGGCGACGCGTTCGATTTTGTTGCCGTCGATCACGACCGTCGCGTTGGACAACACTTTGCCATCGGCGGGATTAATCACGGTTCCGCCGACTAGCGAAACTTTTTCAGCGTGAATCGTGAGTACCAGGCTCGACAACATCATCGCGGCGAGAATTGCTGTTTTATTATTCATGAGAGTGGAATCCAATCTGGCGCCTTGGCGGTTCAGTGGGTGTCATCAGTTCGCGAATCGCGTCGAACACGACTTTGAACTGAGTATCATATTTTTTTTCGAGCGCATCGAGTTTACGCGCGAGATCGGCATTCGAAAGCAGCAATTCGCGCAACCGCACAAACGTGCGCATGATCGCAATGTTCACCTGCACCGCGCGTTGGCTGCGTAAAACGCTCGACAACATTGCCACGCCTTGCTCAGTGAAGGCGTAAGGCAGGTAACGGCGTCCACCACGGCGGCTCTTTGAGGTGCCAAGCTGGAATCTCAAATCAGAAGCCTTCCCTCGAGTGTCCGTGTTTGAAATGCCAATCTGGCATCTCAAAACCTCCCATTCATCCGCGTCCAGTTGGAACATGAAATCTTGGGGGAATCTATTGCGGTTTCGCTTGACGGCCCGGTTCAACGCGCCCGTGTCGACGCCATAAAGTGCCGCCAGATCGTAATCGAGCATCACCTTCTCGCCGCGAATCAAATAGATGCAGCGCTCGACCTGAACCCTTAGCGCGTGAGAAGACATCCAGTGAACGTCGTCTTATTCCTTCGATTCCGGGACGGCTTTCTCGGCGGCTTGGAAGCCGATCTTCGAATGTGTGCCGTCGCAAAACGGTTTCTCAGTCGATGCGCCGCAGCGGCAGAGCGCCATGCGTTTTTCCGCTGGATATTTGTCTCCATGCGAGTCGATCAACTCGACTTCGCCAGTCACGATATAAGGTCCGTTCTTGATTGTTTCGATTGTTACTTGAGGCATGGGTTCACTCTAAATGTCTTCAGATTGTCATGTCGAGTCCTGCCGTCGCTGGAAGACATCTCTGGATGTTTCCGAAATAGTTTGAGATTCATTGCCTCCGCTAGGATGACAAACTGACAACGTTTTAGCGGAGTTTGTGTCAAACGCCTGATACTGAATAGGCGCTTGGCACAAGCGCCTCTACAACCTCAGTATTGAACTGACATGAAATGGAAATTCCTAGCAGTCTGGCTTGTTCTCGTTAGCTCGGCATTCGCGCAAACCGCGAAACACCCGTTCACATTTGAAGACATGATGAAACTCAAGCGCGTCGGCGCGCCGGTGCCGTCGCCGGACGGTAAATGGGTCGTGTTCGATTGCATTGATGTTGATCTGGAAGCGAATACGAAGATTTCACATTTGTGGATCGTGCCGGCGAGTGGCGGCGAATCGCGGCGATTGAATCCAACGCCGAATCACGAGGAGAGACCGCGTTTTTCGCCGGACGGCAAACGCTTGATCTGGACTTCGAAGGCAACCGATCCGACGCAACTCTGGATGTGCGACTTTGATGCGAACGCCGGCGCGCTTGTTGGGAAGCCGCATCAAGTGACATCCATCTCGACCGGCGCCGACGGCGCGATCTGGTCGCCGGACGGAAAAAACATCGTGTTTGTGTCAGCGGTCTATCCGGATTGCAAAGACGATGCGTGCAATAAGCAACGCGAGGAAGAAGTAAAGAAGAGCAAAGTGAAAGCGAAAGTTTTTCCTCGCCTGTTTTTTCGTCACTGGAACGTGTTCACGGAATTCAAGAGAAGTCATTTGTTTGTAATTCCAGCTGACGCGATCGCTCAAACTGTAGAGGCAGGCCTGTCGCCTGCACCCTCCCCAGAATCGCAGCCGGCACGTCTGCCGCTACAGAAGAATAGGAACCAGGCACGCGATCTGACCCCTGGCGATCACGATGTCCCGCCGTTCTCGTTAGGCGGGCAGGATATGTATGCGATTTCACCCGACAGCCAGGAAGTCGCTTACACGTCGAACATTGAAGAGGTCGAAGCGATCAGCACGAACAACGAAATCTTCGTCGTGCCGATCACAGGCGGAACAGCAAAGAAAATTTCCACCAGTCCAGGCTCCGACACCACGCCGCTCTATTCGCCGGACGGAAAATATCTTGCCTGGCGTTCGCAAGCGCGCGCCGGATTCGAAGCCGATAAGTGGCGGCTGTTCGTGAAAGATCGGGCATCAGGAACGACACGAGATCTGACAGAAAAATTTGATCGATCGGTGGGAAGCTTTACGTGGCGGGGACTTCCTGGGAGTCACAGACAAACAATTTTGTTTGCTGCAGAGAATCGAGGTAACTCAGAAATTTTCACGGCAGACGCGGAGGCGTACCTCGATGTGCCACAGACCCCGAGAGAATACCCTGGCGTTCGAGTCCTCCCATTTCACGGCGACGATCTAATCGTCCTCAACGACATTCTGTTTTTCTCAAACATGTCCATAACTGCGCCAAGCGAAATTTGGCGAATGGATCTACCCACAGACACTACGGAAGGACGTGATTCACAGATCACCCATATGAACGACGCGCTCTTGTCGCAGATCGACATGCAGCCGCTGGAGTCGTTCACGTTCAAAGGTGCGAACAATGATGAAGTCCAAGGATTTTTGCTCAAACCGCCGGGATTCGATCCGAACAAGAAATATCCTCTGAAATTTTTACTTCACGGCGGGCCGCAGGGGGCGTGGGGAAACGACTGGACGTATCGCTGGAACGCGCAGTTGTTCGCGGCCACCGGAAATTACGTGGTGGTCATGATCAATTTCCACGGATCGACCGGTTACGGCCAGAAGTTTACCGATTCGATCAGCGGCGATTGGGGCGGCAGACCGTTCCTCGATCTAATGAAAGGTCTCGATTACGTGGAGAAAACGTACCCCTTCATCGATAAAAATCGCGAAGCGGCGCTCGGCGCGAGCTACGGCGGCTACATGGCTAACTGGATGCTCGGTCACACCAACCGGTTCAAGTGCATCGTGTCGCACGACGGAATGTTCAACGCTGAATCAGCCTACGGCACGACTGAAGAGCTGTGGTTCATGAACTGGGAGTTCGGGGGTCCGCCGTGGGAAAAACGGGATGTTTACCGGAAATGGTCCCCGCATCAGTACGCAGCGAATTTCAAAACGCCAACGCTGGTCGTGCACGGTCAGAACGATTTTCGCCTCGACGTTTCGCAGGGATTCGATCTTTTCACGACGCTGCAGGTCCTGAAGGTGCCATCTAAAATGTTGTATTTTCCCGACGAAGGCCACTGGGTTCTCAAACCGCAGAACAGCCGGCTGTGGTATAAAACGGTGAACGATTGGGTGGATCAGTGGTGCAAATAACCGCGCTGTCATCCCGAACTAAGTGAGGGACCTCACAGTCTTCGCTGACCGCACGAGTTTGATTGTGCAAGCAACGAAGCTTGTGCGAGGTCCTCGCTGTCTACGCGAGCTCGGGATGACCAGAACGCAACTGCGCTGCACCGGTGTCGCTTGACTTTTTGCGCAGGTTGCGCATTTAGAACGCCGTCGAAAGTCTATGCATAATTCTTTGTTGGGTTCTCTCCGGGTAGCTGTTTCTCTTGGTCTCATCCTGATTGTTGCGGGTTGCGGCGGAGACCAGTATTCCGCTAACACTCCATACTTGGGCGGCGTTTATGGCGGCGGCGAGCAAGCTGGGCCTCCGCGCGATACTGTCTCGTATTGGGACGGAGACAACGCCAGCGGAAGCCCCTCGGTAAAGATCAGCCTTGGAGAACAGCGCGCCTATTTTTACAAAGGTGGCGTGCTGGTCGGCGTTTCGCAGTTGTCGACGGGCCGCGAGGGGCTCAACACTCCCACTGGCACTTTCAAAATTATTCAGAAGGATAAAGACCATGTCTCCAGCTTGTTCGGGGACTACGTGGACTCGTCCGGGCACGTGGTCGTTCCCAACGTTGATATCAAAAAGGATCCGAAGCCCCCAGGTACCCACTTCCAAGGCACACCGATGCCGTATTTCATGCGCATCGTCTCAGGGACGGGCATGCACGCAGGCTATTTGCCGGGTTATCCGGCGTCGCATGGATGCATCCGCATGCCTGAATTTATGGCGGAAGATTTCTTCAGGTCGGTGTCGGTCGGAACGCCGGTTACGATCACGAATTAGTTCCTGAACGGAACTAAAGGCATCTTGAGAATGGGCAAGCGCTGTAGCCACGGCGCTGTGCGCCGTCTGGGGCGTCCGCCTCACAAGCTGCAACCGCCCCACAGGGATGTGGCTACAACATTTGTGAGATAGCTGTCAGTATCTGGGCTTGCAGAAAATTCTCGGCGACGTCATTCTGATTCCGTTGCCAGGAATATGATCGTCATCACGCAACCAAACGCCACCGAAGAACAGGTCCAACGGATCGTCACCCGTATTCGCGAATTCGGGCTCGAAGCGCAAATCAGCCGCGGCGCCTCGCGCGTGATCATTGGTGTTGTCGGGCCAGACACGCTCCTTCGCGAAAAGTCCGTCGCGGCGATGGCAGGCGTGGAAGCGATCGTGCCCGTGTTAAAACCCTACAAGTTGGCTGCGCGCGATTCTCGCGGCGCCTCATCTGTTGTAATAGGCGACGTCCGTCTGGGCGAACATGAGGACGTTGTTCTGATTTGCGGGCCGTGCTCGGTCGAAAGCAGAGAGCAGATACAGTCGATCGCCTCCATCGTAAGAGAATCCGGCGCAAAAATCTTGCGAGGCGGCGCGTTTAAGCCGCGCACTTCGCCGTATAGTTTTCAGGGCTTACGCGAGGAGGGACTTCGTTTTCTTGCGGAAGCTCGCGCGAAAACGGGCCTGCCTGTGGTCACCGAAGTCATGGATCCGCGGGATCTCTCCATGATCGAAAAATATGCAGACTGTCTTCAGGTTGGGACCCGCAACATGCATAACTTTTCGCTGTTGAAAGAAGTGGGTCGCAGCGGACTTCCCGTGCTGCTCAAGCGCGGATTCAGCGCGACAATTTACGATTTGATCATGAGCGCGGAATATATTTTGAATGAGGGGAACCCAAACGTAATTCTGTGCGAGCGCGGCATTCGCACGTTCGAGACTGCCGCCCGCTATACGTTGGATTTGAGCGCCGTTCCAATCTTGAAGTCCAAAACACATTTGCCAGTCATTGTCGATCCAACACACGCTCTAGGTCTGCGTGAATTTGTTCCGCAGATGTGTATGGCAGCGGTCGCCGCCGGCGCAGATGCGCTCATGATTGAGGTCCACGATTCTCCCGAGATGGCTAAGAGCGACGGAAACCAGGCGCTGACGCCGGAAATTTTCGCAGAATTGGTTCCCCGTCTCCGAGGTGTTGCTGCAGCGATCGGGCGAAATTTGTAATCGCTTCGCTGCGCGAAGCGCAAGGCTGGGCTGTTAATAACGCGCCCCACGCGTCTCACAGAGACGCGACTACAACTCCGCAGTGATTTAGCGTAAACTTTGCGGTGCGAAAGCCAATCGGCACAGAGCTTCTGGAACGCGTCGCGGCGAGCGAACCCGTCGGGCGCAAGCTTTATGCGATACAAAACGCTCAGTGGCCGGTACAATTTTCTCACGTCATCCAAGCGGCACAGCCATTTTTGACCGCCATCATCGCGCGCGCCTGGCAACGGCTATTGCCCGACGATCGGAAGGGCGCCGCTTCTACCGTCTGGTTACTTTGCCCCAATGTTCATTCTCAGGAACTGTTCTATGAAAGCCTTCTTAACTGGCAGCCGGATGCGCTTTTCCTTCCGGAAGCAGAATTTGCAGCCGCCGAAAATGTGTTACCCGACCCGGAGATCGCCGCGGAACGGCTGGCAGTCCTTATGCATGTCGGTCGCGGAGCCGGTCCGCACGTGATCGTAACAACACGCGCAAGTCTCGATCAAGCTGCACCGAAGAACGCCGCACTGGAATCCGCTGTCACTCAACTCGAGCGCGGAGCGGCCTCGAAGATGGAAAGCCTGCTTGAACGCCTCATTAGCAGTGGCTATGAACGCGTCGCTCAGGTCACCACTCGAGGTCAATTCGCCGTCCGCGGCGGCATCGTCGATCTCTATTCGTGGCAGGCCCCAATGCCTTTCCGGGCCGAATTCTCCGGGGATCAAATTGAATCCCTTCGTGAGTTCGACATCGACACTCAAACTTCAGTGCGCGATCTGAAGTCAGTCGATGTTTTGCTCAACCAGGCGGCGCTGGACCAGAGTAGTCGGGTTCGTGATTACATCGATGCCAATGATCTCAAGGTCGATATCGAGCCAGAAGAAACTTCGACCGCACAAATCCAGGTCAGCGAAGGCTGGATTGAGACCGGCCCGGAGGATTTCAGCGGCGCTTTCCAGGATTGTGAAATCGGTGAATTTGGGGTCGGCGATCTCGTGCTCGCGGAGGCGAAACGAGCGCAGTTTACCAAGCGCCTGAGGGAATGGCACGCGAACGACGCGAAAATCGTCATTTATTTTCAGACTGAGGGTGAGATTGAGCGCTTTCGCGAGATCATGGCGGCCGCTACTGATGGCATTGATTTTGTCGAAGGAACGCTCGCACGCGGCTTTTGTTTCCCCGCAGCCAATCTCGTCGTCCTCTCCGCAGCGGAATTATTTGGCCGATTCGCCACGCATACTCGCCGCCGTCTGCGACGCGCGGAACGCCATCGAGCGCAGATCGACTTTAGCGAACTAAACGAAGGCGACCTGGTCGTGCACCTTGAGCATGGCATCGGGCGATTTCTTGGACTACAAAGAATTCCTGTAGGGCAGGCGCACCGCCTGCCTGATGCGGACGGGACACACCTGGCAAGCGGAGCGCTTGCCCTACAACAGCAAGGTCAGCCACAGGAAGTGTTAGTTCTCGAATTCGCAGATGAAGCGAAGCTGTATGTCCCACTTGAACAAGCGTACCTCGTTTCCCGCTACGTCGGCGCGGGAAAAAAATCGCCAACACTTAGTTCGCTCGGCGACGGCAGATGGGCACGCGCCAAAGTAAAAGCGGCGGCTTCAATTTTTGATTACGCCGGAAAAATGCTCGCGGTCCAGGCGGAGCGCCAAACGCATGCGGGCTACGCGTTCGCTCCAGACACGAAATGGCAGACGGAATTTGAACATTCATTCCCATTTCGTGAAACGCCGGACCAAATGAAGGCAATCATCGATACGAAGATCGACATGGAACGTTCCCGACCAATGGACCGCCTGATCTGCGGCGACGTTGGTTTCGGTAAAACCGAAGTGGCTGTGCGCGCCGCGTTCAAAGCAGTCATGGACGGCAAACAAGTGGCTGTGCTGGCGCCGACCACTGTCCTGGCTCAACAGCATTTCGAGGTCTTCCGGCAGCGCATGCTTGATTATCCAGTGCGCATCGAAATGCTCAGCCGTTTTCGTTCGCAATCGGAACAAAAAAAAGTACTACAGTTACTGCGGGAAGGCGGCGTCGATATCGTCATCGGCACGCATCGACTCATATCGGGCGACGTTGTATTCAAAGATCTCGCCCTGGTAGTGATCGATGAGGAGCAGCGTTTCGGAGTACTGCACAAGGAGAAATTCAAAGAGCTCTTCAAGCTGGTCGATGTACTGACGCTCTCGGCCACCCCGATCCCCCGCACGCTTTACCTT
>DATBEX010000041.1:0-8686 GCA_036558805.1 Candidatus Udaeobacter sp. | reverse complement strand
GAACGCAAACCCGCGCGATTTGCCGGTCATGCGGTCCATCATGAGACGGACTTCATTGACCTGGCCATGTTGTTCGAACAGATCCTGAAGATCGTTCTCGGTGGTCTCAAAAGAGAGATTTCCTACATACAGTTTCATTGTGTCTGAATTTGGAAAAACTAAGGAGCTACAGAGCCGTTCCCGGGAATCGGGTTTCAAACCACCAACGAGCGATGCTCATCTGACGATCTACCGTGCAGTGAAGTTAAACAGAGTAATCCAATAAGTGCCCACTATCGCGCCAACCGCTCGAAACACAACCGATCATTTCAACGAATGTCAGGTCGCGTTTATTGTCGAAAGCTGCAGTTCACCGTCGATCATGAGCTCCTGACGATGCATGCTGACTTCGGAAGTAGCAGTAGGGCATACGTCCCGCTTGCCAGGCTATTATGCGGGCGGAACCATTCGCAGCTTCACTTTCGAAGTCATCGGCGGAAGTTTGCGCACGCCTTCATCGAGACGGCGCTCGAAATCCTCCGAAACATTCGCGTAGAACGGATACGCCGCCTGATTCGCCGCCAGCGGGCGGTAACGGAAATGCTTGTACATCCAGAGCCACGGGGCGGGATTTTTCCGGACAACCGGCTCGAACTGGTCCCAACAAGCTTGCGCCATTTCCTGAAGCGAAGCGCCCACGGGAAATTCAATCCGGGGATGAAAAACCACGCGGTAACGCCCGCCGGGCAATGGCTCGCAATGAACGTTGATGAGCGGCGCGCCCGTGCGCTGATGCAGCCACACGTGAGCAAAGGTTACGCAGCGTTCACGCCCGAAGCACTTAATCGCGACGGTCGGCAGTTTCGCCGAAATCGTCAGATCGACAAGCAAAGCGAAGCGTTCGCCGCGCCGTAGCGCCCGGTACAGATGTATGACGGCCCCTTCGCGGGCTGCAACGCGATGGCCGCTTCTCTGGCGCAACTTCAGGAAGATCGGATCGAGCAGTGGATTCTTGAATTGCTGCGCGATGATCACACCTTCGAGACCTGCAAAGGCCGAGACGATGCTGAGCCATTCGAAGTTGCTGTAATGATAGCAACCGACAATGACCGGCTTGCCCGGGCGCGTGTCTTCCTCATCCCACCTATCGCGATTCTCAAACTCAACGTAACGCGAGAAATTTTGACTCGTTAGGCGCGGGCTCCAAAAAAAATCGAGCATGGTGCGGGCAAAATGCTGATACGATTCACGCACGATCTGCGCGCGGCGCTCGCTTGAAATCTCATCGCCAAAGGCCACGCGCAGATTACTCAGCGCAACGCGCTGGCCTCGGCGATCGAGCATGGCGCCGAGCGAGCCGAGCAAAAGGGCCAGCCGATAGCAAGCTTTACGCGACAAAAGTGGAACGATTTTCGCGGCGGCTTTGAGTCCCAGCCACTCCAGACGGTAACGAATTTTCTTCGCCGTGCGCATGGCTCGAGTGTAAGCATGCTTCGCGCAGGCCGCGAACGCCGGATCGCCAGCAAGCTAACTCAAGAGAAATCGAATTCCCTGACCACCGAAACCAAAAACGCTCGACACTCGGAGAGCCGAGAAGACTATTGCTTCCCGCTCGCTTTCTTCAGCGTCTGTTCCGCCGAGCTGCGGATTTCGCCGCGCCTCTCTTCGGTATCGGACCACGATGAGGCCGGCGCTGCATGCGAATCGAGTAGTGCCAGGGCTTTTTGCGCGTGCTCACGCGCCATGTCTCTCTCTCCATTCGCCAGATACGCGTCCGCCATATCATTTTGGACGTCTGCCGATTGTGGATACGCCAGCTCCAGCAATCTGAAGACTTCCAGCGCCGTTTTGGCATCGCCCTCGCGCTGGTAACCTTCGCCGATACTGTCGGCCGAAACCTCGGGGAACAACTGCGCCTGTGGATCTCTCTTCCGCGCTTCGAGCAGTTGCTGCTTCACTTGTGTGATGCCCGCGATGCCGCCGAAGTTGAGTTGATTCAGCACCTGCGCAGAAGCCAAGGTATCCGCTAGTGGCACGGCCGGGGTCCTCAGCAGCGTGCTCTTAAACCAGTGAACGATGATCCCCGGCAGATCCGGATGAGGCTTGAACATGTCAGTTCCGTGCCCGCCCCTGGCCGGAACTTTGCCGCTATCAAGAAAAGTCTCGTACCACAGCCATGGAGCGTCTTCGGCCTGCGAGTAATGCACCAGTTTTTTGATGGGGCTCGAGGCGGTGATGTAAAGCATCTTCATCTCTTCCTGGGTCGGTGGATATTCGTCGTTGTCGTCCATTACATAGAGCTGCGGCAACTGCGATGCCTGGTGCAGAAATTCCATGCCCGAGCGCACCGTTTCACCGGAAAGTAATACCAGTGATTTCACCTGAGCTGGATGGCGTCGCGCAGTTTCAATTGCGCTTTCGACACCCAGGTTGCCGGCGCCGCCCACGCCAATCGCCTCGCGATTCACGCCGGCCTGTGAACTCAAGTATTGAAACGCGCTATCCAGATCGCTGGGCCACCAGGTTTTCCAGTACGCAGTGCGGCTGGCTTCGTTGTCGTATTTGCCGCCGCTTTCGCCGTGCACGCGGCTGTCCACAGTGAGCACGTGGATGCCGGCCCCTGCGAGTTGCGCCGCCAGCTCGTCCCACGACTTGCGAGTTCGGTTGCTCTGATGGAACAGCAACACGCCGGGCCCTGGCTTCGCCGCGGCAAAGTAACTTCCCTTTAAAATCGTGCCGTCGGGCGTTTTGAGATCGACAACCCGCGGAGCATCGCCGGCAGCGTTGTGAACAAGGAAGAGCGCGACTAACAAAAAGAGGATTTGTCTTTGTTTCATAGATTTCATGCCAGTGTTCATCCCAACATTCCGAAGTCAGTGCCTACCAGAATCATTCCGGATCACTTGACCGCCCTTCATCACGAATCGGACTTGTTCGAGTTCGGTGATGTCTGCGACCGGATCTCCAGCGACCGCAATAAGATCGGCGAATTTTCCCGGCTCAATCGATCCGATGCGGTCCTGCCAACCCAGCATTTCCGCGGCATTCACCGTGATGGCACGGATTACGTCCAGGGCGGGCATTCCTGCCTGGCGCAGATTGAGTAAGATCGCAGTGCTCGTTTGTCCTCGCGTTTTACCCGGATAAAACCAGCACATGTCTGATCCAGTGGAAAACTTCGCACCCGACTTCATCACACGCTGGACCAACTGATCGTATCGGGCTCGACTGCGAGCAGCAGTGCTCACCCGGGCATCATGCGTTTCGGGTGACAGCGCAAAGATTAGCTCATCGATCTTCAGGAACAGCCCGCCATAAGATGTCGGAGTGAAGTCGAAGAAGATGCCTTTATCATGCATTTGCTTGAGCTGTGCGTCGGTGACTTCGTTACCGTGCTCGATAGAATCTGCGCCGGCATCAATGGCGGTTTGGATACAGGCCGTGTCGACTGCATGAACGGCGAGCTTGAGGTGTTGGTGGTGAGCTTCTTCGGCCACTGCCCTGAGTTCAGGCACGGTGAGATTTTGATCGGCCGAAACTTTGATGACATCAACGTTTTGGAACTCGTTTTGTCGGACCGCCTCCCTGGCACGATCAACGCCGTCGATTAACAAAAACTCCTGCTGGACAATCGCGTCAGCAAGGGCGGGATTAAGGTTTTGAACGTATTCGCCGCGCGTGATGAGCTTGCGTCCCGAAGCCAGAATCCGCGGACCGGGAACACGGCCGGCGTTGATCGCATCACGGAGTTCAGTGTCGCCGTCAACTCCCGAGTGACCAAGGTTCCGAACAGTTGTGATCCCACTCTCGAGATCCTCGCGAGCTAACTGAGCCGCAACCAAGGCGCGCTTGCTCGGCGATTCCACGATGGCTAGCAACATCCCGGGCGCAAAGAACCCGTTCGAATGGCGATCGATCTCGGCTTGAGGCGGCCCGATAATGTCAAGAAACAGGTGCGTGTGGCTGTCGATCAAACCTGGCAACAGGGTAGCGTTGCCGAGGTCGATTGTTTTCACATCGGCGGAGGCGTGAGGCTGAATTTCTCCCGGCGCGCCAACTTCCTTGACCTTGCCGTTTTCAATCAATACCGCGGCGGGCGAAAGGATATTCCCCGAACGCGGATCGAGCAGGCGACCAGCTTTTATCAGCGTTGGAGGCGAAGACGACTGAGCGGCAATTTGTGCAGCAGCAAAAATTCCCACTGCGAACGGAAAGATTCGGCTTACGTTCATCACTTCGTTTCCCATCAGATGCATCAGGATCATTATTGTTCCCGCGCCCCGAAGAATTTGAGGAATCTTCGCCCTCGTTATGTGACAAATCTTTGCCCGTCAGCGGGAACAAACTTCCGTTTGATGACTCCCATCTTTGGATGACGGAGTCATGTCCGCCGACGTGGAGTTTGAAAATCTCGTGAAACTTTACTACCGCGACCTTTATCGGTTTGGCTTGAGTTTGACTGGAAGCGAAGCCGACGCCGCGGACCTGACGCAGCAGACTTTTTACATTTGGGCGAACAAAGGCCATCAGCTCCACAAGGCGGCGAGCGTGAAAGGTTGGCTCTTCACGACGTTGCACCGCGAATTTCTTAAGGCTTGTCGGCGCCGAAATCGTTTTCCGAGCGAATCCATAGACGAACACACGCAGGACTTGCCGAACGTCCCTGCAGATTGCGCGCGCCAGATCGATTCGCGAACGTTGCTTCGCATTTTGGGTGAGATCGCGGAGGATTTTCGTGCACCGCTTGTGCTCTATTACATGGAAGATTTGTCCTATAAAGAAATCGCCGAGGTCCTGGCGCTTCCGCTCGGTACCGTGCAGTCGCGGATCGCGCGCGCGAAAATTCAGCTTTTGCGCCGGTTGACTGAATCCAATTTACCGTTTGAGCAGGCAAAATGAATACGAGCGAAGCCAAACAAATTCTGCTTCTCTATCGTGGAGCGATCGACGATGCCGATCCACAATTTCGCGCGGCGTTAGAGTACGCCAAAAGCGATCCAGACCTTGGCCAATGGTTGCGAGAGCAAACCGAGTGTTACGATGAGATCCGGATGAAGCTTCGCGCGATTGAGCCACCGGTTGAGCTGTCTGAGGAAATTGTGCGCGGCCGGCCCATCCCGTTTGCACGCGATTGGTCACGTATTGTTCAGCTCGCGGCGGCCATTCTTATCTCAGCCAGTGTGACCGTTCTATTGATGAAATGGGCGGAGCGCCGCCACAGTGCTGTCGTTGGTCCACGGGAAATTTTAGTTACTGGTGAAGTGCTCGACATGACTTGCTACATCTCCTCCAACCTGAGTGGTCCGGATCACGCCAAGTGCGCGAGAGATTGCATCAGAAACGGATTACCCGTTGGAATCAAAGCTCAAAATGGCAAGGTCTATTTGCTGACTGGCAAAGCCGGCCAGTCGATAAACTCCCAGCTGGCCGACTACGCCGCCAAGGTTATCACGATCAAAGGAAGAGAAACCGTGCGAGATGGCTTCGCGCAGCTTCAAGTCGAAGAAATTCGGAAATTGTGATCTTCGCTCTTAATTTCTACTCCGCGGAGACAATGTATTGCTCCAGTTTTCCGTCCGGCATGGCGTAGGTGCTAATTTCCACAGTTTTCTTTTGAAATTTTGCCCGGTAGCGACGCGCAGTCATTCCACCGCGCAATCCGTCGCTAACTAATTCAAATTCAGTGGGAGCGCCGAGAGGTGCTAGGCTGCTCGCAAGGTCATTCAAACATTGTTTGTCAAAATACGAGTTGGCGTTGTCGGTAAAAAGTGAGCGGTCGATCTTTCCTTTTTGGAGACCAACCAGGATCGCTTTGGCCTTTGCCAGCGAGTCACGATCGCCGGCAGGGACAAAAATTATTTCGGCAATCTTATTCGCGAGATTCACCGCCGCCCGGTTTGCATCCATATTTGTCAACACAACAACCGCAGCCCGATCGTCGGGATAAACTGCGTTCTGGGCTGTGAACCCTGAGACTTCCCCGCTATGAGCAAGCACCCGGTGGCCATTGACCAAACTTACCCCCACGCCCAGGCCGTATTGACTGCTCGCGCCGTTCTTGAGCAACTCCGCCTTTTCCATCTCGCGGTAAGACGGCGATTTCAAGATCAAGTGGTCGATCATCGAGATGTCCCATTTTGCTAAATCGGAAGCTGTCATCGCCAGCTCGCCTGCGGCAAACAACCAGCCTTTTCCTTCCTTTGGAGCCGGCCGCGCCGGTCCGAGTCCGTAGCGATCGTAGCGAGTGGGCGCTCCGGCTGGCAGAGCCGAGCTATCGCAATCGAACACGCTTTTCATTCCAAGCCGATCAAAGACGCGCCGGCGCAAAAACTCGAGCACAGACATTCCGCTAAGTCGCTCCACGATGACCCCGGCGGCAACATAGTTCGTGTTGCTGTATTGCCATTTGGTTCCGGGCTCGAAATCGAGTGGCTTTTGCGCCCAGCCTTTCAAGATTTCCTCCGGGGAAGCCGGTTTCATCATTGAAGGCATAACATAATCTTGTGGCCAGAAATCCTGGTAACCGGAAGTCATCGAGAGCAACTGTCGGATCGTAACTTCGTTCGCTCGTGTAAGATCGGGTAACCAGCGTCCGATGGGATCATCAAGCGAGAGCTTGCCTTCCTCAGCCAGGAGAAGAATGGATGCCGCAGTGAACTGTTTGCTGACCGATCCAATGCTGTAAATCATCGAAGTCGTCGCGGGCCGATGCGATGCGATGTCCGCCAAACCGTACGCCTTCGCGTAAGCTAGTTTTCCATCCTTCACCACCGCGATCGAGGCACTTGGGACACCGCTCTCGCTCAGCATTTTCGTCGTTGCCTCGTCGATTTTCTTGCTGACCTCGGACGAAAGAGAATTCGTTCCTTCAGTCGCAGACGATGCTGGCGACGGTGTTGGTTCGCTGAAAGATGAGTAACCTGAAAGAAGGAAAACCGACAGAACGACAATCACGTGGGCGATTGACACGTTTTTCATAGCGTCCTAAATCCCCGGAAGCGTAGCTGCCACTATTTCGAAGGCGAGCAAAAGCTCGGCAACCCGCCCGGTTTAGCAGTCGATTTTGGGAATCCGTAATTGGATAATTTTAATATTCGGGGTTTTGCAGCAGTTACTGTGGCATTGCCGCCAGGCTCAGATTTTGTCACGGTCGACGTATGAAGTGCCTGGCAATTCTTTTCCTATCGATCTCATTCAGCACACTGATCCATGCACAAGAGACAGCGGCGGAAAAAGAAGTGTGGCAACAGGAACAGGCGTACTGGCGTTACGTGAGCAGCGGGGACTCGAAATCGTTCAAAACGCTCTGGAGCGATCGCTTCACAGGATGGCCAGACGATGCGCCACGCCCGGAGGACAAATCGAAGATCGACGTATGGAAAATCTCTGACTACAAACTGACGCCGATGTCTGTACGCGAGCACGGTAACGGCACCGTCATCACGTTGTACTGTGCGAGGACGGTCGTTGATGGCAAAACTACCGAGGAACGGCTCACACACACCTGGCAGCGTGAAAACGGCCAGTGGCACATCGTCGGTGGAATGTCTTGCTACGCTGATTGCGAGGCGCCGGAATCGAACACGCGCTGATGCGATCGGCGCTTGTTGTAAATAGACACCCATCTTAATCGCTGCTCATCAGCGGCTAACCTCCCACACCCAGGCCCCATCATTGGTCAGCACGGGTCGACGCTGACTTGATGTCCACAACGGACGTCCCGTCGAATGCCTCGATCGGCCCAATCTTCCTTCTGACTTCTATTACTGCTCCGGTTGACGGAGCGAAGCCTGGACCGAATCCGGCAACTTGTTGGCGTTTCGCAGGAAAAGACTTACTTGCCAAATCTCAGTGTCGCTCAGTTTATGGCTGAACCTCGGCATGGCGCTGAAACGGATACCGTTTGTTACAACCCAGTGAGTGGCGCCTACCGGATCGCCGGTTACGCCCTCACCTGGCGGAAGCAGGTGCGGCGGGAGCGGATAAAACCCCTTCGCGCCACTCTCCGCCTGGTCCAGCTTTCCGTGACAACCCGCACAAGCGTTCATGTATATTTTGGCGCCAGCCAGAAGATTGGTCTCGTCCGCCGGTAACGGCGATTGTTCATCCGCGCTCTTGCCAATCGACGCGGTAATAGCAGTGCCAGCGATGGTCTCCTCCATCGGCAAAGGCTTAGTGTCCGTTCCCATGAACATTCCCCCACCCTTCACAAAAAGATAGCCGGCCAGCAGAACGAGCAGAATTCCAACGACAACACCGACAAGAAACTTAATCATCGTTCAATGATGCGGAGGTAACGAAAAAAATAAAAGGACTTTCCCGCTTCAGCTTTCTTTACGTCTCCCATTTTATTTCATAATTCTTAACTCTTACTTCTTACTTGGTTGATGCTCTGTTCTCAGCGACGCGTGAGACGGACTTGCTCAGTTCAAGCTGTGCGTTCACTTTCTGCAGGTCCATAGTCGGTTCTGCAACTTGCTTTTTCAGCTTTTGAACCGTCTGGTGCTCTTTGAGGAACTCATAAAAACCATCACCCGCTAGCCTGCAGTTGTTGTCTGCAAGAACCTTTTGAGCACCCAATGACCAAGACTCAGCGCTTCACACTCGCGGCCACGAGCCTCGGTCTCTTTATGATCTATCTGGACGCGTTGATCGTGAACGTCGCGTTGCCCGCCATCCAGTCGGACTTCAACGTGGGCGAGGCAGG
>DATBEX010000040.1:0-11637 GCA_036558805.1 Candidatus Udaeobacter sp. | reverse complement strand
CTGCATGTTCATCACGTCGTCGAAATCGAGCGTGCGTTTTCGAATGAGATAGTTTCGCTGCTCCACGCGTTTCTGCGCGGTCTCGACCGATTTGTTCAGCCAGCGGTGCTCGAGTTCCTGGCCTTCCTCGAGCCCGAATCGTTCCATGATTTTTGTCATCCGGTCGGCCGCGCCGAAATTGCGCATCAGATCGTCCTCGAAACTGACATAGAACCGCGACGCTCCGGGATCGCCCTGACGTGCGCAACGCCCGCGTAGCTGTCGATCGATTCGGCGCGCCTCGTGACGCTCAGTGCCAACAACCATCAAACCGCCGAGCTCTGTTACCCCTGTGCCGAGTTTAATATCGGTGCCGCGGCCAGCCATGTTCGTTGAAATGGTCACCGTGCCTGGTTGACCCGCGCGCGCCACGATTTCGGCTTCCTGCATGTGGAACTTCGCGTTCAGAACGTTGTGCGGAATCTTCTCGCGCTTCAGCATTCGACTCAGCAGCTCCGAGGCTTCAACGCTCACCGTTCCAACCAGCACCGGCTGAGTTTTCGTGTGAGCTTCTCTGATCTCCTTGATGACTGCGTTGTATTTTTCGCGGCGCGTTTTGTAGATGCGATCGTTGTTATCCGTTCGCCGCACCGGCCGGTTAGTCGGGATCACGTTGACGTCGAGTTTGTAAATATCGTGAAACTCCGCGGCCTCGGTCTCAGCGGTGCCGGTCATTCCTGCCAGCTTCTGATAAAGCCTGAAATAATTTTGGATCGTAATCGTCGCCAGCGTCTGCGTCTCACGATCGATCTGCACACCTTCTTTCGCTTCGACCGCCTGATGCAAGCCATCGCTCCAGCGGCGCCCGGGCATCTTGCGACCCGTGAATTCATCCACAATGACGACCTTGTTGTCCTCGATGACATATTGGACGTCCTTCTCGAACAAGCAGTAGGCCCGAAGTAGCTGCGAAATATTGTGAATCCGTTCGGCCTGTGCGTCGCAATGTTGCTGACGTTCCGCTTTCCTTTTGTCTTTCTCCTCAGGCGAGAGTGCCTGGTCCAGATCGATCTCGGTGAATTCGTTGATCAGGTCCGGCAGCACGAACGCATTCGGATCATCCGGATTGAGAAAGCTGCGCCCCTGCTCGGAGAGATCGGCTTCGTTCGATTTTTCGTCGATGGTAAAGAACAGTTCTTCCTTGAGTTGGAACAATTCTTCCTTGCGCGTGTCCTGGTAAAATGAAAGCTCAGCCTTATCGACGGCACGCCGCTTGTCCGGGTCTTCCATCATGCGCAACAACTGCTTATTTCGCGGCTGACCAAGTTTTACTTTGAACATGAGGCGCCCGCCCAGCTCCACATCGCTTTGCTCAAATTTTTCGACCGCTTCGCTCGCGATCCGGTTGCAGAGCATGTTTTGCTTGCGAACCAACTGCTCGATAAGCGGTTTCCATTTGTCGTATTGGTGTGTCGAGATGGTCGCCGGACCGCTGATGATGAGCGGCGTCCGCGCTTCGTCGATCAAAATGGAATCGACTTCATCGACGATGGCATAGTGATAACCGCGCTGGACCTGTTGTTCGCGCGTGGTGGCCATGCCGTTGTCGCGCAGATAATCGAACCCGAACTCGCTGTTCGTTCCGTAGGTGATGTCCATCGCGTATTGTTCGCGACGTTCATCCGGCTCCTGATCGTGTTGAATGCAGCCCACCGTGAGGCCGAGGAAAGTATAAAGTTGCCCCATCCACTCCATGTCGCGTCGCGCCAGATAATCATTCACTGTCACCAGATGCGCGCCACGGCCCGTGAGCGCGTTTAGATACAATGGCAGGGTCGCCACCAAAGTTTTGCCTTCGCCGGTCGCCATCTCAGCGATCCGGCCGCGATGCAGAACGATTCCGCCGACTAGTTGTACATCGAAGTGCACCATGTCCCAGACCATCGGCTGGTCGCACACAGTGAAGCTTTGTTGCCGATCCTTTAGCCGGCGCGCGGCATTCTTCACCACGGCAAACGCTTCGGGCAAAATTTCATCCAGTTTTTTCCATTGATCCTCAAGCGCTGGAATTTTGGAAAGCTCATCTTTCCAGGTCGCGGTTTTGGCGCGCAACTCGTGGTCGGACAAGCTCTTGAACTGCTCGTCCAGCTCGTTAATCCGACGCACCGCCGGGCTCAGACGCCTGAGCTCGCGTTGATTTTTCGATCCGAGAATCTTCTTTAAAATCCAACCAACCATGTGAGTTACACTATCGCCGAGATTCGGCCATTTGTCATTCCGGCCCCGGTTGTTAAGCTCGGCCGTGAGCAAGATCAATATCGTGTTTGCGTTCGTCTTGATTGCAGTGACGAGCGCGAACGGTCAGGCCGATGCGAAAAACCGGGAATGGAACAAACCTGTACCGCCATTCCGAATCCTTGGAAATCTTTATTATGTCGGCGCAATTGAAATCGCGTCATATCTGGTTACCACGCCACAGGGTGATTTCCTCCTGGACGGCGGATTCGTCGAAACCGCCCCGCAAATCGAGAGCAACATTGTGCAACTCGGTTTCAAATTGAGCGACGTAAAGTACTTGCTCAACAGTCATGCGCATTACGATCACGCCGGCGGCCTGGCTGAGCTTAAGAAGGCAACCGGCGCAAAATTCGTAGCCAGCGAAGGCGACGCAGGCCTGCTGCGCAACGGCGGGCATGGCGACTTTCGATTCGGCGACACGTTCCTTTTTCCACCGATTCAGCCGGACAAAATCATTCATGATGGCGAATCGCTTCAACTGGGCGATCAAGTTATGACAGCGCATTTGACTCCCGGACACACAAGAGGAAACACAACCTGGACGACTAAAATCCAGGACGGCGCCAGAATGTACAACGTCGTTTTCGTCGGCAGCCAAAGCTCGCTCGACTACAAATTCGTCGGACAAGAAAGCTATCCCGGCATCGCGGCTGACTTCGTAAAATCGTTCGACGTCTTAAGAAGCTTGCCGTGCGATATTTTTCTCGCATCGCACGGATGGTTCTTTCATTTCGTCGATAAGCACGAGCGCCTGATGCGTGGTGGCACAAATGCTTTTGTCGATCCGGACGGTTACAAACATTATCTGAACGAAAGCGAAAAGGATTTTCGCCAAAAGCTCGACCAACAAAGACAGCAAGCCGCGGCATCACAATGATTGCGTGACGCGCGTCGA
Source organism: Candidatus Udaeobacter sp. (assembly GCA_036558805.1). Taxonomy (GTDB): domain Bacteria; phylum Verrucomicrobiota; class Verrucomicrobiia; order Chthoniobacterales; family UBA10450; genus Udaeobacter. The sequence continues at coordinate 8,465 of DATBEX010000040.1, read as the reverse complement.
CGTTTAAGATCGCGGCATGAAGAAAATCATTTCCACGAGCGAAGCCCCGGGGGCGATTGGCCCCTACTCGCAGGCAGTGCGCAGCGGAAGCTTCTTGTTTTGCAGTGGCCAGATTCCCCTGGACCCAAAATCCGGCCAGATCGTTTCAGGCGACATCACCGCGCAGACCAGACGCGTAATGGATAACATCGCGGCGATTCTGAGGGCTGAAGGACTAACTTTCGACAGTGTTGTCAAAACAACGATCTTCCTCACCAACCTCGGCGATTTCCAGACCGTTAACGAGGTCTACGGCTCCTATTTCAAGCAGGATCCTCCCGCTCGCTCCACTGTCCAAGTATCCGCACTGCCGAAAGGCGTGAACGTGGAAATCGAAGTCATCGCAATGGCGGATGAGGATGGACAAACGGCTTATGATACTTCCGGGTAGAATCAACGTGTTCGCCGGTAAATATTTTCGAGCCCGAGTTTCGCTTCCGGGGATCGCACGCGCCTCGCGTGCACGTTTCGGCGCCATCGCCGAAATGCCCTCAGGTGTAGCCACTCGGATGAACCCGACCAATCCAAAAAGTTCGCGATGGCGGGGGCGTCATCGCCAGCACGCGAGGGCGCGTGCGCTCCCCGGATGAGCAGCGATATTCTCGCCCTTTTTCGCAAGACCGGCGCGCTGCTCGACGGTCATTTCATTTTACGCTCCGGCTTGCATAGCAGGGAGTATTTCCAATGCGCTTTGCTTCTTCAGGACACCGCGATCGCAGCGAAAGTTTGTGGGTGGCTCGCGGATAAGCTGCGTGAGTTTGATTCTGACACCGTCATCTCCCCTGCCCTCGGCGGAATCATTGTCGGCCAGGAAGTCGGCCGGTCGCTAGGTAAACGCCACATTTTTGTTGAAAAAGACGAAGGCAAGCTGGTCCTTCGACGCGGTTTTCAAATTTCGGTGGGCGAAAAATTCATCGTTGTCGAAGATGTAGTGACGCGCGGTGGACGCGTTCAGGAAACGATCGACATTGTCCGCGCACATGGCGGTATGGTCTCTGCGGTGGGTGTGATTGTCGATCGCAGCGGTCAATCAAAACGCGATTTCGGGTGTCCCTTCGTGAGCCTTGTCGAAATGACCGTTGAGAACTTCTCTGCAGATAACCTGCCACCTGATCTGGCGAAAATCCCGGCTATTAAGCCAGGAAGCAAGTAGTCTCCAACCTGTAGCTCCTGGCCTGCCGCCAGTCACGAAGGGTCCCGTTTAGCACGCATTCAAAAACGGCCCGCAGGGCCGTGGCTACAATTCCCGTCGGCAGGGCCAGCATTTACTTCGAAAGCAGTTCGGAGAGCGCCTTCGGGTCGGTCACCGGTGCTTTGCACGTGAAATTTTCGCACACATAAGCGGCCGATTTCCCATCAATCAGAGACATGGCGCGGATTGCTTCATTTCGCTCAGCAAGATATTTCTGGCCTTCGGCACCATCGGCGAGAAATAGCACTGTTTTCGGCAGAAAGTGCCGATTCACCTCTTGAAGCAACACTTTTGTTTCCGGAGCATCCTTCCGCCCGGCGATCACTATTTGCCGCGGCTTGCTTAACGAGTAGTCGAGCGCCACAAGTATCTGCGGCATCGCGCTGGCAAAATGTGAAAAGGTCGCGCCAAATGCGTCGATCGTTTCCCTGGCCCGATCCACTCCCGCAGCCGCGGGATTATCATGAATCTGCGACAACCGTAGAAGATTTAGTGCGGCAACTGAGCTGGCCGCGGGCTCTGCGCCGTCGTTATCGTCTTTCATTCGGAGGAACACGCTTGCGTCTTTACCGCTGCTGCTGAAATAACCGCCGTTCTTCTCATCGAAAAACAGGCGGTCCTGTGTCTCCTGTAACCGCGCGGCGAACTTCAACCACTCCACATCGAACGACGCTTCGTAAAGATCGAGAAGCCCTTGAATCACAAATGCGTAATCGTCGGCGAACGCTTCGATACCGCTCCGGCCTCCGCGATAGTTGCGATAGAGCAATTTGCTCTTTTCTTCATAGAGATTTTTTCCGACGAACCTGGCTGCGCGTGTTGCAACTTCCAGGTAGCGTGGTTCGTCGAGCACTTGCGCAGCGCGGGCGTAAGCAGAAATCATCAGGCCGTTCCAGGCAGCGATAATTTTGTCGTCCAGATGCGGCCGCGGGCGTTTCACACGAATGGAAAACAGCTGCTCGCGAGTCTGCTCGAGTAGTTTTCCAGTTTCTTGCTCCGTTTTCTGAAAACGCTTTGCCGTTTCCTGGATCGTATGTCGCTCAATTAGAATATTTTTGCCGCGGAATTCGTCCTGAGGATCGCTCCCTTCGGGCGCATTTCCGTGGTCTTGCACGCCGTAATGGAAATCGAAAATCTCGGCGACATCACCGAGGGCAGCGTCGATTTCCTTTTTTTTCCAGACGTAGAACGCGCCTTCGGCAGTTTTGGCGTGGCCGGGGTCGCCGATCCCGGCTACAGCGCTGTCGGCATCTTCAGCAGAGAAGAAGCCGCCCTCCTTTGAGGTCATGTCGCGAGCGACGTAATCAAGAATGTCGCGCGCTATGGCTTCGTATTGGCGATCCCTTGTAATTTGGAATGCGTCGAGATAAGCGACAGCGAGTTGCGCCTGATCGTAAAGCATCTTCTCGAAATGTGGCACGTGCCAGTAACGATCGACTGAATAACGATGAAAGCCGCCGCCGATATGATCGTGCATGCCGCCGGCAGCCATTTTACGCAGCGTAAACAGAGCCATTTCGAGCCCATGTTTGCCGGTTTCGCTCTTGGGATCGCGCGCGTAAAGCCGTGTCAGGAAATTGAGTGTCACTGGCCGCGGAAATTTCGGTGCGTTGCCAAAACCTCCTTCTTTCGGGTCGTAATTGCGATCGATCTGCCGGTACGCGGCCTCTAAAATCGATTCGTCGATTTTGGTTCCGGCTTTCCCAGTCGATTGAGATTCGCGAAGCGCGGCGACGATCTGGCCGCTCTGCTCGACGATCTTCTCGTGATTTTCCTTCCACGCCGCTGCAATCCGTTCGAGTACATTTTTGAAGGCTGGCTGACCATACCGGCTCTCCGGTGGAAAATAGGTTCCTCCGACAAATGGCTTCAGATCAGGGGTCAACCAGACGCTCATCGGCCAGCCGCCGCCACCGGTTGTCGCCTGGACAAAGGTCATGTAAACGCGGTCAACATCGGGGCGCTCTTCCCGGTCCACTTTGATGTTCACAAACTCGCGATTCATAATTGCGGCCACTTCCTCGTTTTCGAAGGATTCATGCGCCATCACGTGGCACCAGTGGCAGGTTGAATAGCCAATCGAGAGAAAAATCGGTTTGTTCTCACGGCGCGCCTTCGCGAAGGCTTCCTCGCCCCAGGGATACCAATCAACGGGGTTATACGCGTGTTGCAGAAGATAAGGCGACTTCTCCTGCGCAAGGCGGTTTACGTGATCCTTCGATTTCTGTTCAGCCACGACTAACACACTCGATGCGAATAGCAGCCCGCAAAGTAAAAATAGACGAATATGAGAATTGCTAGTCACGCGCATCAAAAACAACAGACTTCCAGAACGTTTAGACTTCCAGGATTTGTCTTTATTTTGGTTGCGACGCTGGCTCTACACAATTCGAATGCTTCCGAAGTAAACGTTTGCGAAGCAGTAAGTCTCACCCACGTGATGAAGGAAATCGCTGCTAACTATAAAAAAGCGACCGCCAACAGAATCGTGTCCAATTTTGCGGCAAGCCCAGCAAAGTAAGCGAAACAAACAGAAACTATTTTTTTGGTTAGGCATCTTTATTGTTTCATACTGTTACCGGCTGCGACCTTACCGGCCGCTGCCGAGACGCCCTCTGGGCGAAGAGTAAAAGCGTTAGGACGTGAATCATGCCCAAGCGTAAGCCCCTTACTGCCAAGATGCGGATTCGCATCCATGTCGGCGACCACATGCTCGGCCCCGGTAAGATGGAACTACTTGGGCATATCGAGGCAACGGGCTCGCTGGCGACAGCAGCCAAAAAGATGCGGATGTCGTACATGAAAGCCTGGACGTTAGTGCAAGAACTCAATAAGGCTTCTGATCGCCCCATGGTGGACATGTTCAGAGGTGGCGTCGGTGGCGGCGGCGCAAAGGTAAGCCAATTCGGAAAGAAAATTCTCGCTCTTTACCAAAGCATGGAGCGCGAGAGCACGAAAGCAGCCACTCCCTATAGGCGGAAACTCGCCAAGCTTCTAGAATAGTGCTGCATTCACGCAATATATTTGACAGAATATATCGCTACGTAATAGAAAGCGGAGCATGTTTCGCACGCTCTCAATCGCGTTTCTCCTTACCTTCTTGATTTATCCGCAGCTACAGGCCGCGGATTCTGACGCATCCGATTCCGAGAGGCTGCAAAAGCTCGAACAGGCGGTCAGCGCGCTACAGAAGCGCAATGCGGAGCTTGAGCAAGAGGTCGCTGGATTGAAGAAACGCGCAACATGGGACCGTGTCCTCGCACCAGAAGGGAAAACCAAGAAGCAGGTTACTAGCGATGGAAAAACATATGTAGAGAAAGTCGTGCCCGACCTGGTAAACGCTGAAAAATGGAAATTGTCGCCGTGGCTCACTGAATTGGAACTTTTTGGTGACCTTCGTTTGAGATACGAATACCGCGGTGGCCGACTTCCGGGTAACGATCCAGATCATCCAAATGATTGGCAGGAGGTCGAGCGTGAGCGCTATCGTCTTCGCATTGGGCTTCGTGGAACGGTTCTGGATGATTGGTTCTTCGGGGTTCGCTTGGAGACGAGCGCCAACGCTCGCTCAACAAATGTAACTTTTGGCGACGACACATCGACCAGTTCGCCCGGCGGTGGTGGACCATTTGCAAAAGGTAGCGATGGCGTTTTTGTCGGTCAGGCATATGGGGGTTATAAAGGCTTCCCCGGCTTCACGTTTACGGGCGGTCGAATGCCGAATCCGTTCGTCAGAACGTTGATGGTATGGGATGATGACATCAGCCCGGAGGGCCTGGCGGAACAGTGGAAACACACCTTCACTATCGGCGGCGAAGCAGCCCTGATATCCTATGCTAAGGATGGAAAAAATGTAGCGCCGTCTCCAACACAGCCGTTGGTGAAGATCGATGTCTTCGCGAACTTCGCTCAGTTTGTTTACGACGATTCAAATCCGTCAAATCCAATTGGACCACCCCCAACGACGACGCAGCCAATAGGCGGTGAGGTTCAGCAGACACCGCTTGCAAATGCATTCATGCTGGGCTGGCAGGTTGGAGCGAAGTTTGATTTCCCGCACATCCTGTACTTCCAGCTTGCGCCAACGCTCTACAACTACACAGGAGACGGCAATACGTTTAACGTGCATTTCTCAGGCGATCCCGGCGGTAATCAAACCGGTATTAACAGTCTTTTGGTTTTCGATGTCCCTGCCGAGATTGGCTGGAAAGTTGGAAAAATTCCGATGCGCATCTTCGGGGATTTCGCGACGAACATCGATGCTGACGACCGGGCTTCAGCCGCAGGCCATCCTGACAAAGGCGGCGACCGTTATGCATACCAAATTGGTCTGGGAATTGGGCAGCTAAAGAAGAAGCATGACTGGCAAATCGAAGCCTGGTGGCAACATCAAGATCAGTATGCACTCGATCCAAACTTGGTCGATACAGAAATGTTCGACACAAGGTTGAACTTGGAAGGGATGGCCGTCCGGACCGGCTACATGATAGTCGATGCTGTATCTCTGAACCTCACATGGACCTATGCCTGGCGCATTGATGACTCAATCGGCACCGGGGGAAGTGGCGGCAATATCAGTATCAATCCACTCGATCAGTATCAACTGTTTCAGGCGGACATGAACTTTAAGTTCTGAGTTACTGCGGCCGAGGATAGTAGGGATTGCTTGTCAGCATCATCAAAAGGAACAGACTTCGAGGATGTTTAAATTTCCAAGATCCATTCTTATTTTGGCGGCGGCGTTCGCCTTGCATAATGCGAATGCTGCCGAAGTAAACGTCTACGCCGCGGCCAGCCTTACCGACGTGATGAAGGAGATTGCTGCCAACTATGAAAAAGAGAACACGGATAAGATTGTATTCAATTTTGGAGCCTCCAGTTTGCTTGCCCGACAGATCGCAGAGCGGGCACCGGCTGACATTTTTATCTCAGCGGACGAGGCAAAAATGGACGACCTCCAAAAGGCTGGACTAATCGCTACGGAAACGCGGCGCGATCTGCTTTCCAACTCTCTGGTCATCGTCGTGCCTAACGATAGCAAGCTCGAGATTACTTCACCCGATGCACTTCTTACCAAGGTACAAAAAATCGCAATCGCTGATCCGCGTGCTGTGCCGGCTGGAATCTACACAAAAGAGTATCTCAGCGGGCTCGGTTTGTGGGACAAACTTGAACCGAAGATGGTGCCTACCGAAAATGTCCGCGCCGCGCTCGCCGCGGTGGAATCCGGCGATGTGGATGCCGGTTTCGTGTACAAGACGGATGCGAACATCTCGAAAAAAGTGAAGGTTGCGTTCAGCGTTCCGGTCGAAAAAGGCCCGGCAATTCGCTACCCCGTTGCCATAGTCAACGAGGCAAAAAACAAACGCGCGGCGGAAGAGTTTCTGCGTTATCTGGAATCGGACAGTGCGCGAAAACTATTCGAGCAATACGGGTTCATCGTGAAATTCTAACGCATGTGGCTCACGCCGGCTGAATGGCAGATTATTGGCTTCACGCTGGCGGTGTGTACGCTGAGCACCCTGGTCATCTTACCTTTTGGCCTGGCAGTGGCCTGGCCGCTGGCTCGATACCGCTGGCCGGGAAAACTTTTGGTCGAAACTTTGGTGACATTGCCGTTGGTGCTTCCTCCGGTGGCAACGGGAATGCTTCTTTTGAAACTTTTCAGCCGTCGCGGAGAACTCGGTCAATTTTTGCATAACCAGTTGGGGATCGACGTTGTTTTCACCTGGCGCGCGGTTGTGGTGGCCGCTGCTGTTATGTCGTTTCCACTTCTGGTGCGTTCCGCCCGAGTTGGATTTCAAAGCGTTAATCAACGGTTCGAGCATATTGCGCGAACGCTGGGAGCTGGCGATGCTCGCGTTTTCCTTACCGTTACACTTCCACTCGCTTTGCGTGGCATCGTTGCCGGAGTCGTGCTCGCATTTGCCCGCGCAGTCGGCGAATTCGGGGCAACGATTGTCGTAGCCGGAAACATTCCTGGAAGAACAACAACTCTTTCACTGGAGATATTCGAAACGGTGCAGCTCGGACACGACACTAGCGCGTATCGACTCCTTATCGTTTCTGTCATTATTGCTTTCGGTGCTGTCTGGTTGAGCGAAGCTCTGATGAAAAAATCGGCTTTACGATGAAGTTGGAAATTCGAGCATTGTCCCTCCGCCTCGAACAATTCACGCTTGAACTAAATGTCGATCTCCAGAATGCGCGGACGGGTATTTTTGGACCGTCCGGCGCGGGCAAGACATCGCTGCTCGAAAGCATCGCAGGTTTGCGAAAACCGGAAACGGCAAGGATCCGCCTCGACGACTGTTTGTTCGAAGATACCGAACAAGATTATTCGTTGCCGGTGCGACTCAGAAAGATCGGCTATGTTCCGCAGGATGATTCATTGTTTCCACATCTTTCCGTTCGGCGAAACCTCCTTTATGGAACCGATGGCCAGTCAAAACAGAATACATTTTCGTTCGATCACGTTATCAGCTTTTTAAAGATCGGTGCGCTGCTCGACCGCGACGTCCGGTCTCTTTCCCGCGGTGAAAATCAACGCATTGTGATTGCGCGGGCGTTGCTTTCCGCGCCCCGTCTATTACTTCTGGACGAGCCGCTAACCGCACTCGACGCCGGCTTGAAAGAAACCATTCTCGAGCAGCTTCGCTCCTTGCATGACGAATTCGGTATTCCGATGCTGTACGTAACTCACGATCCCGCTGAAGCGATCGAAAGTTGTGAAGAAGTGCTGATGCTCGAATCGGGCAAGATCACCGCCCGAGGTCATCCGGGAGAACTTCTTGGTTAATCTAAACGAAGTTTTGGCGCGGTTTCGGGCGACCAGGGATTGATTTCGTAGCCGGATGCGACGATTCGATCGGCGCATCCACGCAACAGTTCACACAACGCGGCGACATCCAGTCCGTGATGTCGCGGGGCAAACCGTGACAGATTCTTGTCAGCCAACCGGAACAGACGAGCGGCGGGAGACAAGCGCCTGCTATGCTTCGCATGCAACGGATGCTCAAATCGTTTCTGAAGATGAACGAAAGCGCCGGCCGCCTGAATCAATCCTTTAAAATAATCTGCATCCGACGACTTCGTTTTGAGCCAAAGCTGCTCGAGCACATCATGGGCCTCGTAATAATGTTTTTCATTCCAACAATAAAAGAACGCGCGATAGAAGGGATGCTTTGTGACGTCTCCCTGGCCAGGATCGACATCTTCAACTCCCTTCTGTGCG
>DATBEX010000039.1:0-8621 GCA_036558805.1 Candidatus Udaeobacter sp. | reverse complement strand
TGTGAAACCGAACCTGTCACTGCTTTGCACGACCGAAGCTCCAATGTCGCCACCCTATCTTCATTTCTTTTCCTGGACGCGTGCGAAGGCCCCCAAGGCTTCGTTCGCGAATCCATCCGCCTTTCCGTCCTCACCGATTATGAACGTTGTCATCGAAGGAACCTGCGTTGCGCCGGGAAACTGCAGCAGGAACGCGCCATTATTCCAATGTTTTAACGTCGCAGGGTATTTCGCTGGTCCACATTCGACTTTCAGTGCATCACCGTCCTGCAGGATCTCGCAACGGCCATAATAATCATTTTCGTAGATACCGACGAGGGTTTGCAGCGTGCCGTTGAACTTTCCAGGATTCTTTGGGGATGGTGGCGGAGCCAGCAATTTCTTCAGTTTTTGGTTGAAATCATAAATCGATTTTTGATCCGCTTCGGGATCAAGTCCCAACAGCTGGTTCAGAAAATACGCGCGCACAGCTTCAGGAAACGCGGTCAGATTGAGGTTAGCGAGAACGACAATTCCGGCGTTTTTGTCAGGCACAAGCACCAAAGTCGTTCGCACACCTGCGAGAGCGCCGCCTTTTTCAATGATCTGGTGGCCAGCGTAGTCATAACTACCCACACCAAGTCCATAATAAAAACCTGTTTTGTCGCTGATTGGCGGCAGATCGCTGAAATCGATCTTGCTGACCATGCTGCGTTTAAAAATTTCTTCGACTGTTTCAGGCTTCAATATCTGTTTGCCGTTATACGCGCCCTTGTTTAGTAACATCAGCATCAATTTCGACATGTCCGCTGCCGTAGACGTGGCGGAGCTAGCGGCGCCGGTGGTGTCGAGCTTTGTTGGCTCGACAACGACAACTTTGTCATCCACCAGCGCGTGCGCGGCGGTGGCGTTGCTCTTTTGCAAATCTTTCGTCCGCGTCCCAGAGCGCGACATTTCTAAAGGCTTGAACAAGCGCTTTTCGACCAGATCGTTCCAGGATTGCTGCGCCGCGGCGGCGGCAACTTCACCAGCGACAAAAAATCCCGGATTCGAATACTGCGCCACCTCGCGCAAGCTGTACCGCGGCTTGAAGAATCGAAGGCGTCGCAATATGTCCGCGCGATCATAACCAAAGCTGTCGAGCGCATCGCCGGTGTAGGCGGGCCAGCCCGTCCGCTGCGCCAGCAAATCGCGCTCGGTCAAATACCGCGTCATGTACGGGTCATAGCCCACAAATTCCGGCAGATAGTTAAAGATCGGCGTGTCCCAATCGAGCTTACCTTCGTCAACGACCGTTGCCGCGACCGCGCCGGTTAATGTTTTCGTAACGGATGCCAGTTGAAAAATCGTATTTTCATCCACGGCACCCGGCTTGGTCACATCGCGGACTCCATATCCTTTGACCAAGACCGCTTTCCCATTTTGCACGACCGCGACCGCGGCACCCGGTACCTGATACTCCTTCAGAGCTTTGGTGATCAACGCATCGAGATCCTGCATCGGATCATCTCCGGATGCGGCGGAAGCCGATTGTCGGGATAAGAAGAAACCCAGCATCAAAAGGGTTGTGAGCGCAAATGTTCGCATGAGCGTCATGTTTATCTTCCCATCAGCTGAAACGCAAACCGGGGAACACCCTAGGCAAGCTGACAAGAGCGGACGCCAAATTCCCTGAGGTCACAACCCGACCGGATGTCGTGCATCAAATCCGCGTGGCGGACGATAAATTGTCTGCCAGCGCGGTGCCCATTTGCCGGTGTAACGGTCGTACGGTGTCGTATCGAGTCGTAGCCCGGCTATTACCGCGAACGTGTGTCCCTCGCGTGCGTAAATCGTGATCCATTTACCAGGGCCTTGATCGCCATACCTGCGAAACTCCGTCGAGCTCATCGGTGAACTGATCAAACCGGCTGCGCCCAGCACATAAGAGATGGTACCGGAACAATCATAGGCGCGATCATCAAACGACTTGTGACCGCCACCATAGCGATATCGCTTGTGATGAAGTTGATTGCCTGCCCAGATAGCGCGTTTCACTGCGAGTGGCGCATTCTTTGGCGCAGCTGCTTTGCCGAAACGAAGACGCGCGGTTTTACCGGACACAACAGGGCCCGATTCCGGGAAGCGATCCGCCGACGCTGATGGAACAACGCAGGCTAGAATAGCGACGCTGAACAGTAATCGATAACTAACCGGACAAATACATTGCCTCCGGGATCGTGTCGTATGCCAGAAAGTCGGCGGATGAAAAGAAAAAAATTAGGGCACATCGCATTGAATAAGACTGGAAGACTCGAACGGTGCGTGCCCAGCTTGCGAACGGGAGTTCCGCAGGACTGCAAAAAATGGGCGACCGGCGGCTCGCCCTTTGCGCCCTTGCGAATTCCGCCGGTCAACCAACCGAAAGATTAGGAACTGACTCGTGGCGAGTCAGTCGTTCAAACCGGATCAGCCTGCGTCTGCGTAACCGTGGTCCGCCTCATAGGCTCGGATCGCCTGCCGCGTCCGGGGTCCCAAAACTCCATCGATCGATCCGCGGTAATAGCCCGCGCGAGAGAGTCGCCGTTGTAGTTCGGCTACTCTCGACCGAGTGGGAGAACTGTATTGGCTGTTATCGCCATAGCCATAGCCGTATTGGCTGTTACCATAGCCATAGCCGTATCCATAGCCGCCGGAGTAACCGTACGGGTAGCCATAATCATAGTATCCGTAGTAGGGATAGCCTCCACCCCAGCCCCAGGAAGGACCCCAGCCCCAGGAAGGGCCCCAGCCCCACCACCACGGGAAGCCGAAGCCTCCAATAAAGACGACAGTATTGCGACGATGCCAATTGCCGTTCCAGTTACGACCACTCCAGTTACGACCACTCCAATTGCGGCCATTCCAGTTGCGGCCATTCCAGTTGCGACCGCTCCAAGCCATTCCAGGACGTCCAGCCATTCCAGGACGTCCAGCGAACCCGGGACGTCCAGCGAACCCGGGGCGTCCAGCGAACCCGGGGCGTCCAGCCATCCCGCCGAAATGGCCGCCTCCGCCTCCGTGCGGGGCAGCTGTGGTTAATGGCGCAGCCAATGTCAATGCAGCAAGGCAGCTCAACGAAAGTGTAAGCTTTGAATTCTTCATAGTAGGTGGGATTTCTACTCATTAGACACCGCACCTTCCAAAAAGTCTCGGTTTTTTTACGGTGACACGAGAATAAATCATTCCAATATGAGCGCCATTGCGCAAAAGAGGGCCGAGTTTTGCTTTGATTCCTGCTCGCCAGTCTTCCGCCACGGCCATTATCATCGCTCGCTGATGGGGATTTTGCGCACGGCTTTACTGGCCATATTAACGGCTTTCATCCTCCAACCGATTCGCGGCAACTTGCCTGCACACAGTGTGAGCCCCTCGCGACAATTCGTAATCTACGGCGCAGATGCGTCGTTGCGGGGGACGATTTCCGAACTAGCAGAGAGAACCAAGACCAACCTTCTCGGGCTTTTGGGCCGGCGCGACGAATGGAAGACTGCCGTGGTTATCAATCTACAATCGCGACAGGCGAACCTTCCCGAAAATCCCATTACAGACTTGCGAGTCAGCGAGACCGGCTTTGGCGCGAAACTGCAACTTGATTTTACCGTCGGCCCGAATCTCGACGCCTCTTTGGTCGAGCGCCAGTTGCTGCGCGCTATTTTGCTTGAGATGATTTATCGAGACGAGGGTCAGCTCGTACCTGGCACGACGCCTGCCGAACCGCCGGATTGGCTCCTGGAAGGTGCGCTCGCGTTGACGCCGGGACGGGAACGGTCAGCTTTAGTGCAAGCGCTTTCAAGTACCGATAAACAACAGTCGCTGGAAGAATTCCTGCACCAACGATTCGAACTTCTCAATTCCCCCGGACGAACGCTTTATCGGGCCCGGTCCGTCGCGCTCGTGCAATTGCTGCTCGATGAGGGCGGTAGCGGCGCGCGTCTGGCTCGGTACATCGTTAGTCTTTCGAACGCGTCGAACGATCCTGTTGCTGATTTGAAGGCGAGATTTCCGCAATTGCGCGAGAACTTGGAAAAGAAGTGGCAATCAATGGTGGCTCGTCTTAGCGAGCATCAAACTTACCAGTTGCTGACTTTTATTGAAACCGAACAACGCCTTGACGAACTGTTACAGATTAAAATTTCAGACGGCTCGCGCAGTGGAAGTGAGCTAAAGACGGTGAACCTCGATGAGCTTGCGCGCCGCAAGGCGTCCCCGGATGAAAAAGCGGCGGTCAGCCAAATGAGCCAGACATTGTTATTGCTTGTTGGGAATGCACACCCGGTTTTGCGTCCGCTTGCGCACGACTACCAGCAAATTGCAGCGCTGCTTGCGCGCGGCAGCCGAAAAGGAATCGCAAAACGCCTGGCGAATCTGGAGGCAACTCGGAAGCAACTTGCCGCCCGAATGGGTGAGATCGATGACTACTTGAACTGGTTCGAAGCTACACAGATGGAAAGTCAGAGCGGTGCTTTCAAGGATTATCTCAAGGCGGCAAATCAATCGGAAGTCTTCACCCCGAGGCGACGCGATCCGTTCTCGGTGTATCTCGATGCGCTGGACGATCAGATCGAGACTTCCGGGCGGGAATAAGAGTTTAATAGAGTCAGCGAGAAGCCGATTCATTTAACACGCCAATACTCCAACACTCAATCGACTGAGCGCAGTTGCCGGTTTCGAGTTTGGCAGCTATGCTTGGGAGCGCGTTTAAGACGCGCCTTTTTCATCCCATGCAAAAAATTGGATTTGCCGAAGCGCTTGATTCTATTGTGAGAAGTGACCCGCGATACCAGCGGGACGCGTATGTTTTTCTGCGGGACGCCCTCGATTTTACGACTAAACAGCAGAAGAAAGTCAAAGGGACCAGCATAAGGCATGTGACCGGACCGCAGCTCCTGGAGGGTGTGCGACAGTACTCACTAAAGGAGTTCGGGCCGATGGTCACGACGGTTTTCGATAACTGGGGCATTCATTCATGCGAGGATATTGGGAACATGGTTTTCAATCTGATCCGCGCCGGGATATTCGGAAAGACCGAGGAGGATTCGATCGAAGATTTCAGAAATGTTTATGATTTTGAAAAAGCTTTCGTGAAGCCATTCGCGCCGGAAAAACCGGCGAAAGCAGCGGCGGAATTGCCGACCTCCAGGACCGCTGCATCGAGAAAGTAATCAGCGACAACTGAACATCGCGGGAGATGCCACTGTCCCACCAGCCATGTCTCGCATACCACTAGCGAAGTTTTCCTCAGCGGTTCTATTATTTATGATGGTGAATCTCAAAGCTGCGACGACTGAACCCTCGCCCGAGATCACATTTCCGCCGAGCTCGGCGCACAAGTGGATTTTGCCAAACGGGTTGACAATTATTGTTCAGGAAGATCGCAGCGCTCCGGTGGCCAGCGTGCAGGCGTGGTGCGGCACAGGAAGCATCGATGAAGACCAGCATCTCGGAGCGGGTTTGTCCCACATCCTCGAGCACATGCTCTTCAAAGGAACAAAAACCCGAGGCAAAAACGAGATCGCGCAAAAAATTCAGGACGTCGGTGGATACATCAACGCCTACACGTCGTTCGATCGTACCGTTTTTTGGATCGATGTGCCGAACAATGGCGTTGCCACAGCGCTCGATATTTTGGCCGATGCGATGATGAATTCGACTTTGCCGCCGGAGGAATACCAGAAAGAACAGGAAGTGATTCGGCGCGAGTTTGCCATGGGCATGGATGATCCCGATCGCGTGGCTGGGCTCCTTCTTTTTTCAACAGCGTACCAGGTGCATCCCTATCGCTTTCCAGTGATCGGCGATATCGAGATATACAACCAGCTTACACAGGAGCAGGTGACGCAGTATTACAAAACGCGGTACGTCCCAAACAATCTGACGTTCGTCATAGTCGGTGATGTTGACGCGGAAAAAGTGCACCAACAACTGGTCGACCTGTTCAAGCCATATCCGGAGAAATCGCTTCAACCGGTATTCATTCCAGCGGAACCGCCGCAACTCGGCCGGCGCGAAGTGCATCAGGAATTTGCGACAGAGCTAACGCATTTGTCGCTGGCGTGGCACATCCCGGCGGTCACGAACCCAGATGTGCCTGCGCTTGATCTGCTTTCAACGATTCTCGGTGAAGGGCGCAGCTCGCGTTTGTACCGACGCGTTCGTGAAGAGGCCGGCCTCACGTTTCGCATATCGGCATTTTCGTACACGCCGGGTGATCCCGGTTTGTTCGGCATCGATGCCACAGTTGATCCAAAGAAACGAGAAGCCGCGGAGCAATTGACCCTCCAGCTTGTTGACGACGTGAAGCGAGCTGGCGTCACTGCGGACGAACTTGCCAAGGCTAAAAAAATCACGCTCAGTCACCACTTCGGCGCGCTCACGACCATGCGTGGCCAGGCCTCCGACATCGGTTCAAACTGGTTGCTTACACGAAATCTGAATTTTAGCCGCGATTATCTTGACGCCGTCCAGAAGGTGTCGCTCGACGATATTAAGCGTGTTGCCGCAACCTACTTGACGGAGCAAAACCTGACGGTGATCTCCCTGAATCCAAAAGGTTCGATTGCCGCCAAAGCTGAGGGTCCAAAGACAATTGCCGCCGGTGAGATCCAAAAATTTGAATTATCAAACGGATTGCGTCTTCTGGTTCGCGAAGATCCGAGATTACCGCTCGTGGCAATGGGTGCGGTCTTTCGCGGCGGTCTTCTGGCGGAGAATCCGCAGGACAACGGTATCACGCCCCTGATGGCCAAGGTGCTGCTGAAAGGCACCAAAACGCGAACCGCTGAGCAGATCGCAAATGAGATTGAGGCGGTAGGCGGTTCGATTTCGAGCGAGTCGGGGAACAATAGCTTTGGCGTCTCGGTCGATGTCATGAACCCGGACTTGAAACTCGGTGTGGATTTGCTCTCGGACGTGTTGCTTAACGCCACCATGCCTGAGAAAGCGGTCGGCCGTGAAAAAGAAATCCAGATCGCCGGGATCCGACAGGAAGAAGAACAACTGACAACCGTCGCCCGCAATATCATGCGCCAGGCGCTATTTCCGCAGCACCCTTATGCGCTGCGTTCAAGTGGATCAGTCGAGTCCGTTCAGCATTTGACGCAAAAAGATTTGCTGGAATTTCGCGATCGTTATCTGGTTGCGAAAAACGGCGTGATTTACGTTTTTGGCGATGTTAAGGCTGCCGATGTAAAGCAACTTGTTGAACAGGCGCTCGGTAGAATGAAGTCTGGCGCGCTTGCCCTGACGGACGCAAAACCTTCCACGCCGCTGGGCAAAACTGAAAGCGTGGAAAGTCGCAAAGATAAGGCGCAAGGCGTGATCATGGTCGGATTTCGAGGCGCGAGTCTCTCGAGTCCGGACCGGTACGCGCTGGAATTGATTGATGAAGCGAGTAGCGATCTCGGGTCGCGTTTTTTTATTCGCATTCGCGAACAGATGGGCCTGGCCTATTATGTCGGCGCAAGCCAGATGCAGGGTTTGGTGCCGGGGCTCTTCTCATTTTATCTCGGCACCGATCCGCAGAAAATCGAGCCGGTGAAGACCGCGTTCCTTGATGAGATTCACAAGCTCGCAAACGAAGGGCTAACGCCTGAAGAACTGGCGCGAGCGAAAAGGAAATTGATTGGTCAGCAGGAGATCGCCAATCAAAGCAACGACGCGTTCGGTTATCATTGCGCACTGGACGAGCTTTACGGGCTCGGCTTTGATTACTATAAGGGACTTGAACGCGACGTGAATGCTGTGACGCTTAAGGATATCAAAAACGTGGCTACGAAATATTTTCGTGATCAACCGTATGTTTTGGCGACGGTGCGACCTCCGGAAGGTTCTGCGGCCGCGAAACAGAGATGAGCCATGGCTGAAGTCCAGAGAACCACATTGAGCGGCGAGCTTACCCAGCGCTTCATCGAATTTGTAGTGATGCATGCGCAAAATGCCGCGCTTTTCCTTGGCCAGATTCCAAATCCAAAAACCGGCGAAGCGGAAATCAACCTGGACCTGGCAAGAATGTTCATCGATCAACTGGCGATGATCCAGGAAAAAACGCGAGGCAACCTGACCAGTGAAGAAGCAAAAGTGTTGAGCAATGCGCTTTCCAATTTGCAGATGGCGTTTGTGGAAGCATCCGGGGGTGCGCGACCACCCGCCGTGCCAGAGCCGGTTGCGCCGGAGACAGCCGCTCCATCACAACTCGCGGAGCAGCCATCGGCGACTCAGCCGGAGAAATCGGCACCGATCGCCTCGTCGGAGCCCGAGACCGAATCGCGAAAGAAATTCACTAAGAGCTACGGGCCCTGATTCGCGCGATTACCTGCGCTGCTGTCGCCCACGTTGCTGGCGTCGGTCTTCATGTTTAGGTCCTCTGGCCGGCCGTCAGCAGGCGAGACGCCCCGAAAACGCGGCCAAGCAGAGCGCCACGCTAACGTTGACTCGTGCGCTCAGCCGGTGTGGCACGTGAACGCGCTTTTGTCCTCGCGGTTTTGCGCACGGTAATTGTTCCCTGACCTGGCGCGGGAGTTGGCGATGCTTCGGCGTATTTCTTTGTCGTGGGCCAGATCAACCGCCACGGCTGAGTCTTTATTGTCTCGCTGAATTGCTTGATGTTTTCGCCTGCTGGCTCA
>DATBEX010000038.1:0-4761 GCA_036558805.1 Candidatus Udaeobacter sp. | reverse complement strand
GGGGCATTGCTTTTGTTTGGAGCGGTGCAGGCTACGATGGTTCTCTGGGGACTGCATAAAGGCGAACGATTAAATATCATCCAAATTGCCGGCTTCATCATTGCGGTTACTGGGTTTGTCGTTCTTGTTTTCCCCGGACTTTCCGCCCCGCCGTTAGCTGGTTCGATCCTGATGCTGGGAGCCGGCGTAGCCTGGGGCGTCTATTCAGTGCGCGGCAAGGGAGAACGGAATCCAGGAGGCGCCACGGCGGGAAATTTTGTCCGCGCCGTACCGTTCGCGGCTGCTCTCAGCATCATTTTCACTCCATGGACGCACGCTCATCCTGGCGGCGTGACATACGCCATTATATCGGGGGCGGTTACATCCGGTCTTGGTTATGTAATCTGGTATAGCGCGTTACCCGGGCTGCGCGCAGCCAGTGCCGCTACGGTTCAACTCAGTGTCCCGGTGCTGACCGCAACTGGCGGAATCCTGTTGCTTAGTGAACCAATCACGCTGCGTTATTTGCTCGCCTCTATCGCCGTGTTAGGGGGAATCGCGCTCGTCGTTGCAACTCCACACCCACAGAATCAAACTGCTTCCCCTGGCAGTCGATCGCGATCATGATGTCGACATTATGAACGGCGTGATTGCCATTGTCGCATATCGGCCCAAAGTCGGAAAAGAAAGCGAAACTTTAGACCTGGTCAGAGGTCGCGTCCCTGTGTTGCGTAAGGAAGGACTCGTGACGGAGCGCACGCCGGCCATCATGCGCGCACGCGACGGAACAATTATCGAAGTTTCGGAATGGAAATCGCGAGAAGCAATTGACGCGGCGCACAAGAATCCAAACGTCCTGGCGATGTGGAACAAGTTCTTTGAAGTTTGTGACTGTATCCCGCTGAAGACGCTATCTGAATCAGCCGAGATGTTTGCCGGTTTCGAGCCAATTTCCGACTGATTACTAAACTTTTCGGCGGCTCAACGCGTCGCCTCTTCCAGTGGTCTATTTCGGTTTGGAAAAGTCCGGGGCGAACACAATATTACCGACTACCTATGGTGAAACGTCAAATTGCGACCTCGTTTTCGCCGCACCTACTTTGTGCCCTGATCGCCTGTGCGGTAACGATCGGGGTCCTGGGCGGCGGCAGGCTGCTGGCAATTTATCTCGAGGAAAGGACGATTCATTCAACCGCTCCAAGAGATTTCTTTATCAAGAACCAGGGACTGGCATTTGAACGCGCCGCGGCACGGGCCCCGGACATCTTACTTCTTTATGGCAGCTCGGAGTTGATCGACCCGATTCCCAACAGGGCGTCCGATTACTTCCGCAAGGAGCCGACCGGATTTGAGGTGTGTCCCGTTGGCAAAGGAGGCGCGACTTCGCTGATCATGTTGCAAAAGATGGGCGCGCTCGGCTCCGACCTGCGCGGGCGGAAAATCGCCGTCTCGTTATCGGCGAGCTCATTTTTAACGCCGGGCGTCAGGCCGGAGTTTTATGCTGGAAACTTTTCGTTACCTGCAGCATGCGGCACTCTTTTTGGTAGTGCTCTCGATTGGGAACTGAAGACTGAGATCGCAAAGCGAATGCTTCAGTTCCCGGGCACGCTGGGGAAAGATGGGTTGGTACGACTGGCTGCCAATTGCCTTGTGTCGGGCCGTCCATTGGATCGCGTCGTCCTGACGGCTATCTGGCCATTGGCAAAACTGCAAACCGTAATTCTGGATTTGCAAGATCATTTCGAAGCGCTCGCTTATATCCTAGATAGAGGCAGACCTGTTCCAAATTGGTTGCGACCGCTGCACAAGACGCAGGCACTTAAGACGAGCTCCGGCGCCAGCTGGGACGCGTGGAGTGCCGAATCACTTGATCTGATTCGCCCTGCCCGGGATGCGGCTTTTCGGGAACGCGTTGCCGTTGCGGGTGAATGGATTGATTTGGAGCTACTGTTTCGGACGCTTACACAGCTCAAAGCTCGCCCTTTGATCCTGAGCACGCCGATCGATGCTTATGCCGCGGAGGGTATTTCGCGATCAGCTCGAGAAATCTATTACGACAGGATGCGCAAACTTGCCGCACAATATCACTTCCCTCTTGTCGAGTTTGAAGAACATGACGCCGACCCGAACTTCCTCATCGCTCATAGAGAGCACCCGACCGCCAAAGGCTGGAAAGATTACGACCGAGTGCTCGATCGGTTCTTTCATAATAACTAAATGAAGAACGCCAAAGACAACATCCAACTCAGCGCGGTTGAAGATCACGATGGGATATTGACGATTCGCGGTGGCGGGGCTCAAAGGAATTGGAATGGCATTCATTATAAACAGGGTATGTCCGCAAAGAATGCCGGCACCAGGAGTTTGTCTGCGAACATCGCCACGATTCCTCCAGGCGGTGTCGCATACGCGCATACTCATGTCGACTTCGAAGTGATTCTTTACATCGTCGAAGGAAAAGTGCGTCACGAATTCGGCCCCGGGCTCAGGCAATCGATCGAAAATGAAGCCGGCGATTTTATTTACATCAAGCCGGGCGTACCGCATGAAGTCTTCAACATGAGCGAGACCGAACCAGTCGTCGCCTTTGTGGCGCGTTCATCCGCCGATGAATGGGACAACATTATCCCGTACGACCGCAAGGAGCAGCTCTGATTAATTCACCCTGCATGCCAAAGCATCTTGTCATCAGCACAAGTGGTAACCCAGACAGCAACAGTCGCCGGATGGGACGCGCTGCCTTCTCACATCTGCAAAAAAAGGAAGTCGATTGCGATTGGATCGATATCCGCGAAATGGATCTGCCGCTCTGTGATGCGCACAAATGTTATGGGATGCCCGGTTCAAAAAAATTGAGCTCGGCCATTGAACGTGCCGACGGCATCCTCATCGCCGCGCCGGTTTATAATTACGATGTCGCCGCGGCGACCAAGAACATGATCGAGCTCACAGGAAGTGTGTGGGAAGACAAGATCGTGGGTTTCCTTTGCGCGGCTGGAGGTCACGCCAGTTATATGTCGGTGATGGCATACGCAAACAGTCTCATGCTCGATTTTCGCTGCGTCATTATTCCGCGGTTCGCGTTTGCCACATCCCACGCTTTCGACGGCGAACACATCAACGACAAGAAAATTACGGAGCGAATCAAACAGGTCGCCGACGAACTCGTCCGCTTCACCAAAGCGCTTCGGAACTAGGATTCGCTCCGGCGTCGCAGTTCAAAGACATCCGAACGGTCGACAAAGCCGCACCGG
This sequence comes from Candidatus Udaeobacter sp., assembly GCA_036558805.1. Taxonomy (GTDB): domain Bacteria; phylum Verrucomicrobiota; class Verrucomicrobiia; order Chthoniobacterales; family UBA10450; genus Udaeobacter. Next base: position 1,528 of record DATBEX010000038.1, on the reverse strand, counting down.
CGATACAGGGATCGGCTTCCAGGCGTCGCCCAGAGAATAATTGCGTCGGTTCCTTGAGCGCGACACCATGACAAGGCTTTGTTGAGCAATCGCTCGCCGAATCCCTGGCTCCGCATTTCCGGGACAACGTAAAAGTTCGTTAAGTAAGCATGAACCTCTCGCTCGTTAACAGGATTGGGCATTTTCTCAAATAACTGCACGCAAACCTGGCCCAGCAATTTTTCTCCATTGTCAATAACCCAGCAACGCCACGGACGCGAACCGGAGCGAAAACGCTTCTTCATCCATAATGCGCATCTGCGCACGAATCGCGATTTAGGTTCCGTCGCTGGTTCGTTTTCAGTGCGGAATTTATAGCGAAGCTCGGCCAGCGCACCACAATCGCTTGACGTTGCCTGGCGAATCCGAATTCGAGCCATTCGTTGAGGTTACGTAATTTGGCGCTTGGTCGCTACTTCTGAGCCATTGATTGTCAATTGAAGAAAGAGTTTTGGCACTCGTCTTCGCTGCGGAGGCTAGCGTAAATAACGTATTACCCGTAGCTCAGCTGCTACGAGCAGCTGCTTGGTGCCAATGTGATCTCGGAACATCCGATCCTTAGTAGCCGGAGGTAGCATCTCCGGAAGCACTGGAATGTGATTTGCCCAGATTCGGTGGCACGTCCTTTAGCTCGACAGTTGAGCGGTCGGGCGCGAATAGCAGGCGTTTAATATTCTCAGTGCCGCGATTTGGCACATGCAGGTATCCGTTGAACGCGGCGCTCGCGAGCGAGCCGTTTTGAGTCCAATCCGAAAGCCACTCGACGGCGGCGCGGGGATCTTCCTGTCGGTAACCCGCTCCGGCCCTCATAAGGGCCGTTTGGTTACGTTCCTCATGGGCGCCGAGCGGCGGTGACATCACGATCGGGATGCCGAGGCCCGCGTAGAAGCAAAGTTCACTGGGCTTGGTCCAGAGCACATCAGTCTCGCGCATCAATGCATTAAACGTCGGAAAGTACTCGTCTTTGGTCGCAGTGAATATCACCCGAACGGACTTTCCTAACTCGGCCTCGAGCCCGTGCTCGCGAATGATCGCCATGAAATAATCGCGAACATCTTGACGCACTCCCGCGACCAGGTTCAACCGCATACAACGCTCCTTCAGAGAACCCGCAAGGCTCTCGAGGATGTCACGCGTGGTACCGGCTTGCGCGCCGGCGCCACCAACCGCAAATGTAATCGAAAGCGCGCGGTCAGTTCTATCACTTTTCGAAGTGGTCGCTGGCGCGGTTTGGCCCAGGGCCGCCCAGAACCGGGCGCGAAATGTGCCTTTCCCATCCAGAATCTCAAGGCGGCGCACAAGATCTTCTCTCGCGGTCGCCACATTCTCCTCTGGAAGAGGGAACCCAGTAACGAAGATTCGCTCATCTGCGACGCCGTACTCGAGCAGGCGCACACGCGAGAGCGCGGTGGGGGCCAGATAGTTCACTCGACTCTTCCTGGAGTCGTTGGCAACCCACACGCGGTTTATGTCACTGTCTGTTATGACG
>DATBEX010000037.1:0-30269 GCA_036558805.1 Candidatus Udaeobacter sp. | reverse complement strand
TTGAGCACTGCATCGTGAAACTCGCGTTGATCAAATTTGTCTCCCAGTTCTTTCTGTGCGCGGGCGCGCAATTCCTGGATCTTTAGCATGCCGATCTTGTAGGCGCATGCCTGGCCGGGTGCAACGATGTAACGTTCGATTTCGGATTTAACTTCTTTCTCGCCCATGCCGGTCTTCTCGCGCATGTAAGCGATCGCCTGTTCGCGGGTCCAGTGCTTGGCGTGAATGCCTGTGTCGACAACCAATCGGACCGCGCGAAAAAGCTCGTCACGGAGGCGTCCCAAGTCTCCGAACGGATCGTTATCGTACCAGCCAGCTTGTTTCGCCAGCCATTCGGTGTAAAGCGCCCAACCTTCCGTGTACGCTGTAAACGGCAACACTTTACGAAATTGCGGAACGCCTTTGAGTTCCTCAGCGGTGGAGAGTTGCCAATGATGTCCCGGAACCCCCTCATGATAAGCGAGTGTGGGCATGCTCCATTTGGGCACTTCATTCATGTCGCGCAGGTTCGCGAAGAAGATCCCGGGTCGACTGCCATCCATGGCGGGAATGTCGTAATACGCGCCCGGCGCCGTTGCTTCCTTGAACTCGGGAACGCGGCGCACTTCGATCCTGGCGTGTGGCGTGGTGAGAAATAGTTCCTTTGATGAACGTTCTGTCGCTTGTTTGATCAGTTCTGTGTATCTGGCCAGAGCATCTGCACGACCTTTGTCATCATTCGCGTAAAGAAAACGTGGATCTTTCGCGAGCTTGTCCATGGCTTCTCCGATCGGCTGACCCGCAAAGCCGTTTGCGTCGAGAATTGTTCGCATCTCACCTTCGATGCGGGCGACCTCGCGCAGTCCAAGCTCATGCACCTCATTCGGATTCAACGTGGCGGTGGTATACTCGCGCAACTTGTAGGCGTAGAACGCGCCGCCATCCGGCAATTTCCAAACACCGTCGTCTGTGGTCGTTTTTGGCAGAATCTCCTGGAAATATGCAATTAGCTTTTGATAAGCCGGATAAACTTTATTGGTAATCGCGGCTTCCACGCGTGCTTGAAGATTGGCGCGCTCAGCATCGGTTAGCTTATCAATCTTGGCGGCGCGAGTTTTAAATGATGTCGCCAGAATATTTTCCGAAGCAGGTTTGGCGATGAAGTCGGTCATCTCCTTGAGAACTTCTTCAACCACAAAACGTGGCGGCAGGATCTGTTTCTGTTCGCGAATCTTCAGCCCTTCGAGAACCTGATCGAATTTCTTTGGCAACGCCTCGAGCCGCATCACGTAGTAATCACAATCTTTTGGACTCAACAGCCGATGCGTACTCGCCATGAACGACGGAAACTGGTTCTGCACTCCGAAGAGCTGATTGACGGGATAATCCTGCCATTGCCATTTTTCGCCTTCAGCTTGCACTTGCAGAAACCAATCCAGCACACGTGTGGAAAGCTTTTGGGAAGCCGATTGGCGGTCGAGCGGATACTGGTGAAGCTGTGCCAGGTCGCGTTTCCATCTGTCGAATTCGCGCTGCTGATGCGCCGGCGATTCATCGTCGAGTTTTCCGTTATGGCCTGTGATGCCGAATTGCTCGATCAAGCCGAGCGTTGAGAGGATCTCCGGATGATCAAAAAGAATTTCGGCAAAGACTTTGTCGTAAAAAAGATTCAGGCTCCACGGCCGGAACCAAATTAGATTGACGAGGAAGATCGCAATCGCGACCACGACCACCGCAACGATTGCGCCGAGCCATTTTAAAATGCGTTTCAACATCTTTTTTATAAATCGTAGTACAATAGACAGATAATGATATGATGCGCCATATACACCCTTTGGATTCAACCTTCAGGGCCCGGAGCTTGATCTCAGGGTACACTGCGGTTGCGGCGACGCGTATCAGTCAAATACTGTTTGAGCCCGTTGATCTGATGCGAGGAATTATTTTCGTGAAATCCAGCCAGTCCGGTCATGTAGATCGTTCCAAGGCGCGTCGATGGTCAGGGCTGTATCAAGCAGGATCTTCTGGACCATAGCGGTTATCTCGCGCACGGCGCGCCGGATTCGCCGTTTCGTGGTCCAACGGGGTAGGGATATCTCGTAATCGTTAGGCGCGAACTCTTCGCTGAGATCGCCAGCAAAAGCCTCCGCCCACGGCCCGCTCCGTTCTTTCAGGAAACATTGAATTGAAATCGTGCCTGTCTTGTGTGGACCAATGTGGATATAACAGACGCGCTTTGGCATTTGCGAATTGCAGCTGCGAGCGCTCGACGCGGGCAATTCCTACCGCTCGCAAATTTAATCAGGAAGAGTTTGAGCTAACGAGCTTCGCACTGCATTCTAGTCGTTGCTCGCACAACACGGAATTTTGGGTATAACCCGGCATATTGAGCGGTCCATCTGATCACATTGATAAACCCGAGCCGCGTGGGCAGGCCATACTCGCTGTTCTGGCGATAGTAGCGATTTACCTGGCGCTGCCGCGCAATTTGGTGGTCGGTCCGATTTGGTTGTTGCCGACTATCATTGTTGTTTTGCTTGTGCCGACAACGATGAGCCATCGCGTTGGCAAGCAGTCACTGAATCGCACACTCGGATTTGTGATTAATGGAATCACCACGCTGGCCCTTATTGGGTCGGTGTTTCTGCTTGTGCGCACGCTGCCTGCCCATCGAGAACCGCCACTGCAGTTGTTGCGGTCAGCCGGACTTCTCTGGCTTACGAACGTGATCGTGTTTGCGCTGTGGTACTGGCGACTGGACGGTGGTGGTCCTACCTTGCGCCAGACGCAAAAGAAGTTTGGCAGCACAAGTTTTCTCTTTCCGCAGATGCAGATCCCGCATGACGAACGCATGCAGTTTGAGTGTGCGCGATGGAGGCCGCGCTTTATCGACTATCTCTTCGTTGCCTTGACGCAAAGCTCTACGTTTGGTCCAACGGACGCACCACTTCTCGCGCGTTGGGCAAAAGTCCTGGCAATGGTCCAGATTTTGATTTCTCTCACCATTGTTGTCCTGTTGGTCTCACAGGCAGTCGGTGTTTTGTGAGCCACCGAGCTGAACGTTTGCGAGATGTGGTTTGGTTGAGAAACCGATTGAAGTAAGAGTGACCCGGATCGTTTCTCTTTTGCCCGCTGCGACTGAAATCGCAGCTGCGCTTGATTTGATGGAGCAGGTAGTCGGCGTTTCCCATGAATGTGATTTCCCGAAGGAGGCGAATTCGCGGCCGCGCGTCACCCACTGTCCTGTTCACAAAGCTGGCCTGCCGAGCGGCGAAGTCGATGAATGGGTGCGGCGCGCACTGCGCAATAACGGGACAATTTATACGATCGATGAGCCGCTCTTACGCGCGCTTCGACCGGATGTAATTCTCACTCAAAAATTGTGCGATGTCTGCGCGGTTGGTTACGGCACGGTTGCACGGCTCGCTGAAACCTTGCCGGGCCCGTCACAAGTGGTAAACCTTGAGCCAACAAGTGTCGCGGACATATTCGATGACATTCGAAAAGTCGCAGACGCATCCGGTGTTCAGACGCGCGCGGAGAAATTGGTGGCAAACTTGACGAAGCGCGTGGAGATCGTTCGGCGCCGGGCGAACTCCATTTCGAATCAGCCATCCTGCTTTCTGATAGAATGGGTGGATCCGCCATTTTGCTCCGGTCATTGGGGACCGGAGCTGGTTGAGATTGCCGGCGGTCATGATTCGTTAGGCCACAAGCATCAACCCTCGGCGCAAGTCAGTTGGCGAGAAATAATCGATGCGCGTCCAGAAATCATGGTGCTTGCTCTCTGCGGTTATGATATCGATCGTGCGCGGCACGATTACGAATTGCTTCGGAGCCTTCCGGAATTCGATTCACTGCCGGCAGCCTGTCGGGGAGAAATTTATCTGGTGAACGCGAGCGCATACTTTGCACGTCCGGGACCGCGTATTGTCGACAGCCTTGAGATTCTCGCTGGAATCTTTCATCCACAAGAATTCCCGGAATTCGCGTCAACAGGAGCTGACGACCCGCGTGTTGTCCGCGTCGGTTAACGAATCTCGTAAGGGAATCTACTGTCATTGAATGGAACGGTGCGTTGATGCACCGGACAGTTCACTCACCATTCTGTTTTGTGGACTCACGTTGGTGTTCCGGCCATAGAGCCGCCAGCGCCAGGGCAACCACAATTCCGACCGAAACTTCAAAGAATCGGTGGAGCGCAATGATCCAGGCGGCGCTGGACCGCGGAATAAGCAGGATAATGGCGAGCGTGACGCTCGCATAACGATACGCGCTCCTTTCCATACGAAGGGCAGTGCACAAAAGTCCGAGCACAAACACTGCGGCAGCGAAGACGAAGGGATTTTGGGTGAACCAAGTTGCCAGAAGCGCTCCCGCTAGGGCACCCAGTGCAGTGGCGACAACGCGTTCGATCGAAATCAGAATTGTCGCGCCGAGTGTTGATTGCATGACCACAAGCGTTGCAATCGCGGCCCAGTACGCTTCAGGCAATCCGAAGACGCGCCCGATAGCAAGCGACATGGTCGCTGCAATGGCTGTGCGAATTGAATGTATGACGGACGGAAGGTTTTCGGGATCCCAGTTCCATAGTTTCACAACGACGATCTTTCGCAGACGCCTCAGGCGGGCAACATGAATTTCGCAGCGGCGCTCCGCTGTAGAAGCAGCCGGTGCGAGCTACAAAGTGCTGATGAGTTGCAGCTCCGCCGGGGCCAACCGCCTTTTGAGCACGTCTGCGATTGTGACAAGTCAGGCTTTCTTCGCGCTCCAATGCAAAGCCAGCGCCGGGACAAGGAAGAAAAAGACAATCACGATTCGTACGTTGGCAAAAAAGTTCAGGGTGAGTGCGCCGAGTTCCTTTTCGTCCAGTTTAAACCGTTCCGTGAGCCACGGAACGTAGGCGTGCCACATGGTCAGTGTGGCAATCCAATAAAACAAGGCGAAGAGCACACCAACGACGAAGCCGCGCAGAAAGAAATTTCGGAGAAAAATAATTTTTTCGCGCTCCATAATCCTCAGTCATTTCGGATGAATTGACTTAGGCGCGCTTACTTTTTCCTACCGGAAGCGTTGTGGTCGCCTCGCTGAGCCGAGGCGCTCCCTGCTTCTGCCTCGCGACTGATCACGGCGACACAGCGCCATGGCTACGGGGTCTGTCAATGAATCCCCGTGAATTCTTCGAATCTCTGGATCAACTTTAGCAATGCGAATCAGCGAAATGAATTGGATGATGGTGGAAGAATACTTAAAGCGCGGCGATCGTGCAGTGTTGCCTCTGGGGAGTACTGAGCAGCATGCATATCTTAGCTTGAGCGTGGACAGCATTTTGGCCGAACGCCTGGCCGCTGAAGCGGCGGAGCCCCTGGGCGTGGCCGTTTTTCCTGTGCTGTCCTATGGGATCACGCCGTATTTCCGCGCGTTTCCGGGAACGATTACGCTGCGTGTCGAAACGTATCTCTCGATTCTGCGCGACATTCTCGACGCCATGGAAGAGCAGGGGTTCAAACGAATCCTGATTGTCAACGGACATGGCGGCAATACCCCTGCCCAGGGACTGGTCGGCGAATGGATGGCAGATCATCGAGGCGCTCGGATCAAGTTTCACAACTGGTGGAACGCGCCGAAAGTTTGGGCGCTCGTGGAGGCCATCGATCCCGTCGCCTCGCACGCATCATGGATGGAAAATTTTCCGTGGACGCGTCTGGCAGAGGTCGAGATGCCTCGTGAGCAGAAACCGATGAGTGATTTGGAGAAATTGCGGCACCTCGATCCAAAGTCGCTGCGAGAATATCTCAGGGACGGCAACTATGGCGGTCGATATCAGCGGGACGATCAGGAGATGATGAAAATCTGGCACACAGCAGTGGAAGAAACGCGGGTGCTGCTGGCGGCCGGGTGGGATTAAACGGACAGCATTTCAAACGGTTAATCTGCAAAAGCGGTGCGAGGACGCCCCGCACTCCGAAGGCGTTCGCGCGAAATTGCAAACTGACAGATTCGATTTTGCGGAAGCTTTTGGAGTGCGATGCGCCCTCCACATCGCTTTTGCCGTGAAGATGGTGCAAGCGAGTGAGGTCTCAGGCATTAGCCTTCGATCTCATTGATTTCGTCAGTGGTGAGACGAAAAGTGGCGGCGCTGATGATACCGTCGACCTGCTTTGCGTTACGTGCGCCAACAATGGCGCCCGTGACTGCCGGGTTTCGCAACGTCCACGCGATGGCGACTTCTCCCGGGTATTTGCCGTGGCGCGCGGCCACGGCGCGGAGCCGTTCAACCAACGCAAGGTTTTGCGACAGCTTCGGCTCCTGGAATTCGGGATGGCCTCTGCGCCAATCGTCAGCGGGAAGATTGGCGACGCGCTGGGATGTCATTGCTCCGCTGAGCAAGCCCGACGCCATGGGCGAATAGACGATTACACCGATGTTTTCGCCTTCGCAAAAACCCAGGAGATCCTTTTCGGCGTCCCGGCGAAGCAAGGAATAAGGTGGTTGTAGCGATGTGATCGGCGCGATGCTCATCGTCTTCTGCAATTCGTACAGGCTAAAATTTGAAACACCAATCCAGCGGACTTTGCCTTCTGCTTGCAGGTCAGCCATGGTCGCCCAACCTTCGAGCGTTTCAACGAGGTCATCAGCAGGCCAGTGGATTTGATACAGGTCAATGACATCCACATTCAACCGAAGCAGACTGGCCTCGCATTCGCGCCGAATCGATGCCGGCCTCAACGAATAGCTGACGTCGCCTTTCTCATTCCAGATCATCCCGCACTTTGTAAAAACGTAAGGGCGTTCTCCGCCCCAATCTTGCAGTGCCCGCGCAACAACTTCTTCTGAATGACCAAGCCCGTAAACGGCCGCGGTGTCGATCCAGTTAATTCCGAAGCCGAGCGCGCGGTGGATCGCTTCAATGGAGTCGCGGTCGCTCTGTTCGCCCCAGCCGAATTGCCATGACCCGCCGACCGCCCATGCCCCGAACCCAATCGGCGTGATCATTAAATCCGAGGTGCCGAGTTTTATTGTATTCACTGCAGTCTGATTTCGACGTTCCGTGCCTCAATACGCGGAAATTTGCGTGCGTCTAGCCATGTGTTTGATGCTCGACGGGACCCCGCAGGACGCAAGCGGAGATGGACAATTGGCAGTCGCGGCGACCGTTTCCCCCGATGGATAACGCGCGTTCTCGTCTAATCTCGTCCGAAAGCCTTACGCAGTTCGTCCTTAGCGTGCTCGAGAACGCGCTTTTGCTTCCGCGGGAGATTTTTGCCGGCGCGATTGATGTAAAAGTTCAACATCGACATTGCAGATTGGTATGGCGTGCCTTTGCGTCGTTTGCTCCGTTTGGCAGAGCGTTCCAAGGACAGCGCAATGCGATGCGGATCCTTCCCTTTAAAAACGTCCTGCTTGAGATCGAGTGCGTCACTATGTTTGGTAACTTCAGCAGACCAACGCCGCGTCTTTGATGATTTCTCTCGCGTCTTCCTCATTGATCGCTTTGCCTCACGCGAATCACTCTCCTGTGCCCATGCGTGTAGCGTTCACAAATTCTTCCGTGTGATGATCGATCTCTCGTCCAGTGCGTCCACGATTTTTGTGAATGTACATGGCTCCTCGCTCCACAGCAGCAACCGAGGGCGGCGGCAGATTGATTTCGTATTTCACCGGTTGACGATGATCGGCGAGCTGAAGCTCTGGATGATAGACGCTGTCGAACTTCCAAAGCATCCGGAGGAAATTCGTCTGACCACGGAGCAAATGGCTGACCACAATGCGGGCGCAGTCGCGGAGTGCCGTCCATCCAAGATGCTTGCGAGCGAGAATACGCTGGGTCTCAACAAGCTCCGTGTAAAATTCCGGCAGTGACAATTTCGTTGGCAACACAGCGTGCTGAATGTCGAACAGCCGGTAGTCGCGCGTGGTGAGGCGACGCGATTCGGTGTGCCATGTTTCCGTTCCGGGATAGGGGGTGTTAATGCTGATATTAACTACTTCCGGGATTTCCAGGCACCAATCGCGCACGACTTTGAATCGTTCACGGTCCCAGGCGGGATCGGCAATAATATTGACAGCCACGGAAATGTCGAGGGACCGGGCAAACTCCAGCGCCTCGAAATTCTTGGAGAGCGTTACTCGTTTGCGATAGCGCTTTAAACCCTCTTCATCGATCGCTTCAAGGCCAAGGAACATGGTATTCATACCGAGCCGCTTCCATAACCGGAAGACTTCCTTGTTGCGCAGCAATACATCACCGCGAGTTTCCAGGTAGTAGCGTTTTCGAATTCCGCGGCGAGCAATCGCCTCGCCGAGCTGCATGCCGTGCTCGGCTTGAATGAACGCTACGTCGTCTACGATAAAAATGCCGGGCTCTCGTATTTGTGCCAGTTCCTCGACTGCGCACTCAGGTGATTTTACGCGGTAGTTCCGTCCATAAAACGTCCAAGCGCTGCAAAATACGCAATCCCACGGGCAACCCCGGCTAAACTCGATCGACGCCGCCGGGTCTAGCGCGCCGATGAAATATTTGTGACGATGTCGAACCAAATCGCGGGCGGGCAACAAATCGTCGAGCGATTTTACAAACCCGGGCGGCGGACTGCGATGATCGAGCGTGACGCAACCAGGAACATTCTTCAGGTTTGGCGGATTCTCCGTGAGAGCTTCCAGCAGGCCTGTGATCGCCGTTTCTCCTTCACCGATTAGCACGCAATCAATGGCGCCGTCCGCGTGCTGTAGGACTTCTTCGGGGATAAACGAAACACTGTGTCCACCGACGCAGATGAATGTTTCCGGCGACAGTCCCCGCGCAGCACGGGCGAGATCGATCACTTCAGGGACGTTGGCCAGGTAATTTACTGAAAATGCGATGATGTTTGGCCGCCAGTGTTTAACCAAGTCGAAGAAGTTTTGGTGCGGTTCGCATTGCAGATCGATCAAACGGACGTCGTGACCTGCGGATCGTGCTGCGGCAGCAACGAGTTCAAGGCCGAGAGGTTCGAGCCGAAGATAAATCTTCGAATACATCAAGCAGCCGGGATGAACCGTGAGCAATTTCATTTGTTCGATCCGTTATTCTTCGCGTGATATGAGGTATGCGCGCGTATCTGGAATAAGCTTGTTGTGGCTGGGTTGCAAATGCTGTTGCCAGGTCCTTGCTGCAGTTCATCCCTAGGATGCTTTCTCAGGCGATCGTATGCGAATATTGATCTCCGACGTGAGGGTACGATGAACAGGACATTTTCCCGCGATCTCCATCAGCTTCTCGCGCTGTTCTGTGGTCAGTGAACCGCTTAATTTCAGTTCGATCTCAATCCTGTCGAGAGTGCCCTCCTTGGTTTCGCATTCTTCGCAATCTTTTGCATAAATGCGCGAGTGCCAAAGCGAAACCGTTATGCTCTCCAATGGTATTTGTTTCCGCCGCGCGTATAAGCCGACCGTCATGGAAGTGCAAACGCCCAACGCCGTTAGCAGATAATCGTACGGATCCGGCCCGGCATCGCCACCGCCGGCGCTGACCGGTTCGTCCGCGATAACGTGATGCTTTCCCACGTCGACCTCCTGTCTAAAGTCGCGCGCACTGCCGTGCACGACAACGTCCGGTGTTTGGTCATTCTGTTGTGCACTCACGTCGGAATCAGGGCCGTAGAATTCCCGCGAACCGGTCGCGATACGACCAGACGAGAAACAATTCAAGGATCGTAACGACAATCGCCGGTGGGAGTCCCTCCGGCGCCATCAACAGGTGGAAGGCCCAAATGTTCACTATGATGGCGGCGAGAATTGTCAGGCCCAACGGAACAAATTTGCCGATCAAAAGAAGCAACCCGCCGAGGAGTTGAAAGCCGCTGATGACGTAAACGTAACCGCTCGCAAAAAACGCGTGCAAATATTCACCGGTCACACCTTGTGGCAGAGGTGGCATCGGAAGGAAACGCAGGAAACCGTTGGAACCAAAGAAAACAAAGACCAATCCGAGCAGGAGTCGGGCAATAATGGTAGCGATTTTCATCCGAGGATAGTGGCGTCATTGTGTGCGAATTCCAACCCGGAAGTGTAAACGCCGGTTGAACGCCATCCAATTAGGGCTTTTACCGAAATAATTCGTTGAGATCTGCCGACACCGCATTATCCGCCAGAAGATTAAATGCGCTGTTTGCTTTGATGTCTTTAGCGGCACGCTGGAATGCGCCCCACGCAGCCAGCGCAAGACCGGAACCGACAGATATGCGGCGCACACCAAGATCAGTCAGTTGGGAAACCGAAAGCTGATGATTGAATCCGGAAACGAGCACATTCACGGGCTTTGGTGCAACCGTCTTGACGACCTGCGCAATTTCATCTGGTTCCTTCACTCCCGGTGCGTAGAGACAATCCGCGCCGGCTTCTGCGTAAGCAGCGAGCCGGTCCACAACTGTATGGAACGGATCGGGGTCGTGGACCAGCCACGCTTCGCAGCGTCCGGTTAGGACAACGCCGCTGCCTGAAGAATCAATCGCCGAGCGCGCAGCTCGGATACGATCAGTCGCCAATTTCTCCTCGTAAAGCGGCATGTCCATCCGGCCGGTATTATCTTCGATGGATAACCCGGCAACTCCGGTATCGATGCAAAGTCGCACATTCGCGCCAACGCCTTCTGGTTCGTCAGCGTAACCGGCCAGGAAGTCTGCGTTCACCGGCAAGCTCGTCGCTTCGACGATTTCCCGGATGTGCGCGAGCATTTCATCGCACGGCACGCCGCCATCGCGTTTTCCTCTTGAGAAAGCGAATCCTGCGGAAGTAGTGGCGAGCGCTTCGAATCCCAGATGTTCGAGATAGATGGCCGTGCCGATGTCCCAGGGGTTTGGAAGCACGAAGCATCCAGACTCGTGCATCTTCCTGAACTTTGCAGTAACCGAAGTTTGTTTCGCTGAACTCATGGCGAAAACTTACGCCACGCTAGCCCACGCGCGAGAATGGAATGGCAAGCGATGCGCTTGCCCTACAACGTGCAATCCATACGTGGCGTGAAAAATCTTGTAGGGCGGGCGCACCGCCTGCCAAACTTCCACAATGGGCCACCCGCCCCGAATTCCCGTCTGGCTGCGCTGGGAACAATCGGTAATCTATTTTGTCACAATCTGTGTTAAGGATCGCAGACAGGTATTGGCGAATGAGGCGGCTTTCGCTGCATTCAAGAACGCGGCTGCAAAACTTCGAGAATGGCGTGTTTTGGCGGCAATCCTGATGCCTGATCATCTCCATATCGTTGTTGCGCCATGTGAGCGCGATGGTCGACTTGGCAATTTCTCGGCTGCCCTGAAGCGATGGATGTGGAAAGAATTAAATGCCACTTGGGAATGGCAGCCTGGTTGTTTTGATCGCTTGTTGCGCTCCAACGAGTCGCTTCACAAGAAATGGCTTTATGTTCAGGAAAACCCGGTTCGCGCTGGTCTTGTTAGGGGCTGGAGAGACTGGCCGTACGGATTTGAGTTCGATGAGGAAAAATGATTTTCCAAGTTCACGTCGGCGTCCTGGCAAGCGATGCGCTTGCCCTACAATCCTTCCATCATCGCCGGATTACCCCGAGCTTGTGGTGATTGATTTCCAAATCTGTCGCAAGGGACCTTCGACTCCGTAGATCGGATCGTTTTCCGGCATCGGCAAAGCCGCAATATTTTGATCGGCTTTCGGACGTTCGCCCGGCAATCCCCGGAGTAAGTCCCAATGACGTCCGTCAGGATAAGCTCCTACGACACCAAAATCGCCGCGGGCGCCAATGTTCTGGTGTGCAACCCCGCCAGGAATGACTATGACGTCACCAGCTTGCACTTCGACATCTTTTCCGTGCTCGCCACTGAGGCGAAGAGTAGCAGCACCAGAATAAAAGCCCAGCACCTCATGCGAGGTACTGTGATAATGAGGAAAAGAATAAACGCCGTCCCGCCACGAGTTGCTCCAGTTGTTCCTGGCAAAACGTTTTTCAAAAATAGATGCTGGATCATTGGCATCCGTTTTGATTGCGCTTTTATAGAATAGCAAGGGAAGGGGACTATTTGGGAAAATACCGTCGTCTGTGAAATTCAATTGCTCGGGTTGAACCACCTCTTGTCGTCGCCGGACCATTGGTTATATCCTCTATCACAATGGAACGTAAGAAGATTGGAAACTGGACTTGTTGGTGCGAAATGTCAGGCAGCAACGGAACTGGAAGTGGGCATCGTAACAGTGCCCACCTCCGTTTGTTTCGCGTTCCAGCATTAAGAAGGAATGGGTAATTGCATTATCTGATTCCGAGCGATTGAAGCGTGGCCGTGTCAACCGTTCCGGTCACGCTGAGATCGCTGTCTTGTTGGTAACGGGCGAGGGCCGCTTGTGTTTGGTCGCCAAGAGCTCCGTCGATTGCACCGTTATAGTAACCAAGCTTCGAAAGTTCCGATTGAACCGCGCTCACAGTTGCATTGGCTGACTGACCTGAACCGGCATAACCGGGCTGGTCATCATCACTGTATGGGGAGTAGTTATAGTAGCTGTAAGGATTAGCCGAGTAGTCGTAATCATACGGATAACCGGAGTCGTAGGAGTAATCCCCGTTATCGTAAGGATAGCCGTAGCCGTAACCGTAATAAGGATAGTAATCCCACGGAAAGAGCCCCCACCAAGAGCCGTCGACAAAGACAAACACGCGGTTGTGATGAAAGTGAGCATGATGCCTGTCCCAATTGCGATGCCAGTTGCCATCATGCCGCTCGGACGCGTGATTTCTGACGAATTCTCGATTTCGCGCATTCGAAACTCGCGGGTCTAAGACGCGGTTACGTCCCGCCACTGAGCTCACGCGATTCGGTTGACGACGTGCTGCATTGCCAAGTGAGCCAACGCGAGCTGATTGACGATTCGCCGGAGCGATTCTGCCAGCCGATGGGCTTATCGGCCGATTAACTGAGCGAGCGAATCCATTTGGTCGCACTGCGGACATGCGAGGACCGCCATAATAGAACCGAGGCGCGGCACTTGGTCTGCCAACGGTTCTGCCGCTAAAGTATGCGCCCCGGAAAGTCGGTGCGCCGCGAAAGCCGCCGTTGTGAAAGGCTGGCGCGCCGCGGGAGCCGCCACCAGCGAAGCCGCCAACACGGCCGCCGCCGCCAATATGACCACCGTTACCAAAGCCACCTCCCCCGCCGCGAGGACCTGCCCATGTTGGTTGAGCAAGACTAACAAGAACGAGACCCGCTACGCCCAACAAACTAATTCTTTTCATAGCCCAAGATCATCGCCGGTCCGCCCGTCTGCCATTGCGATTCCGTGGGATTTTGGGGTGCCTCTTTAGAAAGATACCCCGGCGAAACCAGGGGAACCAATCTTCGAAATGACAAAGTCCCGATGAGCCGCCTGAGCGAACGCCACTGCGTGGCGAGCGAATGTTTCAGTCTTTTTAGCGAATCGTTCTTTAACCAAAGGCTTCGGGCGCGGGCAAATGGACTTCGATCGTGTTGATCAATTCTTGAATGTCGATTGGCTTGGCTAGAAATGAATGTCCGTCAATCTGGACGCCCGTCTCCGCCTCAGCCCGGGTAACGAGCCCCGTGAGGAAAATAATCGGAATGTTTTGCAACTGAGAGTCGGTCCGGAGTTGTGCCGCGATTTCGCCTCCGTCTCGGTCGGGCATGACTACTTCAAGGAAGATTAGATCCGGCCGAAAATTTCGAGCAGCCTGATGAGCCCTGGTAGAGTCGTTCTCTTCGAGAACCAGATAGCGTCCTGTCTTTTCGAGAAGAATCTTGACCAGATGAGTAGTGCTTTTGTCGTTATCAATAATCAGGATCCGCCGCGCGGAATCGGTAATTGAATCCAGCCAGGAGAAAGCGACATCCGTTTCCCGGGGAAGGAAGTCTACTTCGATTACCTTGCTCATAGTCCTATGATGACTTTTGGTTTGTTGCCGGTTTTCTAGCTGGTCAGCCAGGTGACAAACCAGGCGCCAAGGAATCCGATTATTAAACCAATCAACGGGCTGGAGATGGCGAACCAAAGGGGAATTGCCTCGCGCAATGGAAGCGAATCTCGTCGTCGTAAATGCCAGTGTCTGGCCGCGATTGCAATTGTTGGGCCGCCCGATGGTTCTTGAGGCAGCAATCGATCAATAGAGTGACTCGCTTTCATGCCGTGAACACTCGATGATGCTTCCGTCGCGGCTAATGCGCGTGTGTGGGATTTTGTAATGCCACCGAAGAGTCGGTTGATGATCCCTCTTTAGAGTGAGCGTTTGCGACGTCTCTCATCGTTCCAAACACAAGCGCTCCACGATTGGCAAACATTCGCGCCGTCGCTCGGTCTCCGGATGAAAAACGCCGGTGCTCTTAAATCATCGACGGAACCGTCTCATTAGCGATAGCCACCCGAAACGAGCAGCGTTTCACCGGTAATCCAGCTTGAATCTGCCGACGCAAGGAAGCCAACGGCGGGAGCGATGTCGTCTGGTTGTCCAATCCGTCCCAATGCGCTGTGCGCTTCAAACATTTTTTTGAAGTCGCTTTCGAGGAAACCTCCGGTACGGACTCCCTCAGTTTCCACCATTCCGGGGTTAATTGCGTTAACGCGGATCTTTCGCGCTCCGAGTTCCTGAGCCAGCGATTTGGTAATCGTGTCCACAGCTGCTTTGGTCGCGCTGTAAACGGATGCCATTGCCGGCGCCGATTTGCTCGCGCTGGAGCTAATATTTATTATGCTACCGCCTTCAGCGCCGAAATACTTTGTGGCTTCCTGGATTGCCAGGAGTAAACCGAGGACATTGATGTCGAAGTGCTTGTGGAAATGTTCCTCTGTCACCTTCTCCAGAGGGAGAAATTCGTAGACGCCAGCGTTGTTGACGAGAATATCAAGCCTGCCAAACGCCTTCTTCGTTTCAGAAAAAAGGAGTTCGATGTCGGCCTTCTTAGCCATGTTCGCCCGCACTGCGACCGCTCTTTCGCCCTGCTTCGTGATTTCGTCCACCACACGGTCGGCGTCTTGCTTACTGGACGAATAGTTAACGACTACAGCCGCGCCCTCGGCAGCCAGATGTTTCGCGATTGCGGCGCCGATTCCTTTTGATGCGCCGGTGACGATCGCCACTTTGCCATCAAGTTTTTTAGTCTTCGTTTTCATAACACTTTGTTGTTTTAGCATTGGACCATGTCAAGCAACCCAAACTACGGCTCGTTTAATTCCCTGCTGAATAGAAGGCAATAGCTCTGCAAGAGGCGATTCGTAGGATTCAAAGTTTCTTATGCGTTGTCTAATTCTTTCACCGTGGAATCATCAAGAGTGAGCAGAGCCCCAGCAGCGTTCTCCTCGAGATGTTTTACTTTTGAAGTTCCCGGTATCGGCAGCATTACCGGAGATGTCTTGAGTAACCACGCGAGAGCTACCTGCGCTGGCGTTGCGCGCAGTTTCTTGGCCACTTTTACCAATGCCCCATGGGGCTTTGCGAGATCGCCGGTCGCGAGGGGGAACCACGGAATGAATCCGATCTTTTGGTGGGTGCAATATTCCAGGACATCTTCCGAATGGCGGTAGGCGAGATTGTATTGATTTTGCACCGTAGCGATTGGAACGACACGACGCGCCGCCTCGATCTCGGCAATATTAACTTCCGAAAGGCCAACATGCCGAATCTTGCCCTCCTTTCGAAGGTCTCGCAGTACTCCGAATTGGTCATCAGCCGGAACCTTGGGGTCGATGCGGTGCAACTGGAACAAATCGATTCGTTCGACATCTAATCGTCGCAAACTCATCTCGCACTGCTGTCGCAGGTACTCCGGTCTTCCAAGCGGGATCCATCTGGTGGGACCTGTTCGAACAAGTCCAGCTTTGGTGGCGATAACAACGCCTTTTGGATAGGGATGGAGCGCTTCTCGGATCAATTGTTCGCTTACATAAGGTCCGTAGGAATCGGCCGTATCAATAAAGTTAATGCCGAGTTCGACTGCGCGGCGTAAGACTGCGATCGCTTCGTCTCGGTCAGCTGGCTCGCCCCACACGCCAGGTCCAGTCAATTGCATTGCGCCGAAGCCCAGCCGATAAACCTGAAGGTCGCCGCCGATTGCAAATGTGCCGCTTCTCCCGGCGGGTTTTTTGTGATCTGCCGTCACGGCGTCTGACTTGGCGGGTCCCATGTGATGTTTAATAGCGTCAATTGTCCTGCTCATATTCGCATCCCTTATTCTTCGTTTACCTGTTGTTCTTACTTCAATTCATGCTCAGGTCGTCACGCCGGACGCGCGTAGGTTCCGGGGCTTTGAGGAGTTGCGCGCCACGCCGGTTTGCGTTCTCTATTTGCCTTGGCTAATGCGTGTCGCACACCATCGGCGTCGAGATCTGTGGCATAAACCGGGGTATCGGGTTGTTGTCGCCACGATTCATCCAATCTACCGGCGTCAACGCCATCAAATCCGAGCTCGTCGATAAGTCGCAGCACAACTTTCTTCGCGGTGGCATCATCACCTGCGACTGGCAGTGCGATGCGTCCCGGCGTGTCCGGCGGCCGACCGAGCTTGTCAAGATGCTCGGCATAAATGTTGTTGAACGCTTTGACCACACGCCGGCCCAACTGCTTTTCAACCCATCGACTCTCAGTCAATCCATCTTCGATTTCTTCAATGCGCCCGTCCCGTTGCTGCGGGTAGTAATTGCTTGTGTCAACGAGTACAACGTTTGTCGGTGTTTTCGCGAACAAACCGGCCGGCAACGACGGAATGTTCTTTAGCGGAATCGTCACCACCACGACGTCCCCGGCATGGGCCGCTTGCTGTACCGTCACTGGAGTGGCTCCGGTCTCAGCGGCCAAGTCTTTTAGCGTCTCAGGTCCCCTCGAATTCGCGACGAAAACCTTGTGCCCAAGTGCACTGAAACGACGAGTTAACGTGCCACCGATGTTCCCAGCTCCGATGATTCCGATTTTCATATTCCGTTTGCTATTAGAAATTCGTTTTAGCGTTCCCTTCCAGACGCTCGATCCAGGTGAAATGTTCCGCCATTGCGCGTCCGAGAGATCCTTCGCTATCCCGAAAGAGTTAATCCTGCTATTGCGCCACTTTCCGGAGAGCGGCTTTGCCAGCTACCGTCGCTGAAGCAAACAAAGCTTACAATTCGTCGCAGGTTTTTACTTTCACAGTTTCTCCAACTTTGCGCTACCTGGAAGCTGGGAAGGCCGTTCCGTTGGAATCAATAGCCTGGGAGCGCGACTTGTTTGTGTGGCTTGCTCGAACAATTGGATTCGGGCGTTGAATTTAATTTGGTCAAAGATGAGAACCTCTGTCGCAATCAGCCAGACTGTGAAACAAACCATTAGTGACCGGAGCGGAAATGATCGCCGATGGGGGCCCACAACGGGGTCATCGGATATTGCCAGAGACTCGCTTGTTTTCATGGTGCAATAGATTCGTTCTGCGAAACCGCCGCTATTCCGCGTTCGCGAGATTCTCCACTACCACTCGCGAGGTTGTCCCTAATCCCTCCTTCGAGATAAAGGCCGATGCCCGTTACAGCTACTACGCGCCAATCGCGGGCTCAGGCCCAGGCGGGGTCTGGCTGACCTGCGGTGTAGCGGTTTTTTCTTTGCGCCCGGCGAAGAGCCGCTCGATCACGTAAAATGTGACTGGGATAAGGAAGATCGCGATAGCCGATGCGGCGATCATTCCTCCAATCACGGTTGAGCCGAGGACACGGCGGGCAACGGCGCCTGATCCGCTGGCAAACCAAAGCGGCAGAAGACCGAAGATGAAAGCAAAGGAAGTCATCAGGATCGGGCGCAGACGCAGGCGCGCGCCTTCGAGGGTAGCGTCGAGGAGCGGCTTGCCTTTCTCGTATTCGTCCTTGGCAAATTCGACGATAAGGATCGCGTTCTTGGCTGCCAGACCGATCAGCATGATCAGACCAATTTGCGCGAAAATATTGTTTTGAATTCCGCGTAACCAGAGCGTCGCAAACGCGCCGAACACGGCAACTGGCGTTCCGAGGAGCACACTGAAAGGCAACGACCAGCTCTCGTAAAGGGCAGCGAGGATCAGGAACACAAAAATGAGCGACATTCCGAACACGACAGTCGGGGACACGCCCTCCTGCGCTTTCTTTTCCTGGAACGACAGGCCGAGGTAGTCGTAGCCCATCTCGCGCGGCATGGTCTGGCGAAACGTTTCTTCGAGAGCATTCATTGCCTGGTACGAGCTATAACCAGGCGCGGCCGAACCGTTGATCTGGGCCGCGCGGTATTCATTGTAACGTAATGTGAATTCCGGACCGGCGATGTTCTGGATAGTTGCAACGGCGTCGAGTGGCACGGGGTCGCCGTTCGAATTGCGAACGTAGAACTGGCCCACGTTGCTCGCATCAGTGCGGTAAGCGGGCTCAGCTTCTATGTAAACCTGCCATGTTCGCCCGAACCGATTAAAATAGTTCACAAAAAAACCGCCCATGAACGTCTGGAGCGTCTGATACACTTGGCCGAGGTCGATTCCCTGCTTGATGACTTTGTCACGATCGACGTTGACGAAGACCTGCGGAACATTCGGCAAGAAGGTTGGAATCAAGGTGCCGAGCTCTGGTCGTTTGCGTGCTGCATCCAGAAATGTCTTGAGGTTTTGCGCGAGAAACCCCACATCTTTCCCGGCCCGATCTTCCAGCATGAACGTGAATCCACCCGACGTGCCGACGCCGGGGATCGCGGGCGGCGGAAATGCGAACGCGATACCTTCGCTAAGAGTTGAGAGGTACTTATTCAGGCGCGCCTTGATCGCTGTGTATTGTTCTTCCGGCTTGGTTCGCTCGCTCCACGGTTTAAAGGTAACGAAGAAAAATGCGCTGTAGGTATTTGACACAAGGCTCAGGAGACTGAACCCGATCACGCTGGTGGTGTATTTCACACCAGGCGTTTTGCTCAAAAAGTCTTCGATTCTACGACACACCTGGTCGGTCCGTTCGAGGGAGGCAGCATCAGGCAACTGCAGCGAAAGAAAAACGTAGCCCTGATCTTCCTCGGGCAGAAAGCTGCTGGGCAATCGCGATCCAAAAAGACCAGCCCCGCCCGCGAGCACAGCCAGCAAACCGAAGCTGAGCAAACTCTTTCGGATGGCGACGCGCGACAAACTCACGTAGCCGCGATTCACGCTTGCAAAGACAAGATTGAATCGATCGAAAAACCAGCCAACCGGACCACGTGTTTTCTTTCTTGGGCGGAGCAGCAAAGCTGCAAGCGCCGGGCTCAGCGAGAGCGCATTGAATGCGGAGAAAATGACGGAGATGGCAATCGTCAGTGCAAATTGTTGATACAACCTGCCAGTGATCCCTGGAAGAAATGCGGTAGGAATAAACACTGCCGAAAGTACGAGTGCGACGCCAATTACCACACCCGAGACTTCGCGCATCGCCTGAATTGTCGCGTCACGCGGCGACATTCCTTCTTCGAGATGACGCTCAACCGCTTCGACAACAACGATCGCGTCGTCAACCACAAGGCCAATGGCGAGCACAAGTCCAAACAGGGAAAGCGTGTTGATCGAAAATCCGAACAACGGGAACACTACAAAGGTGCCGATCAACGATACTGGCACCGCGCACAAGGGGATCAGTGTTGCGCGCCAGGTCTGGAGGAAAAGAAACACGACGAGCACGACGAGCGCCAGCGCTTCAAACAAAGTCTTCAGAATCTCGCGAATACCTTCGGTGACGGATAGCGTTTGATCGAGTGAGACAGCGTAATCCATATCCGAAGGAAAGCGCTGCTTTGCTTCCGTCATTAACTTGCGCACGCCTTCCGCGGCCTTGACGGCATTGGTTCCGGGCAGCTGATACAAAGCGATAATCGCCGCAGGTTGTCCGTTGAGCCGGCCTCTCAGATTGTAAGTCTGCGCGCCGAGATCAATCCGCGCGATGTCCTTCACGCGCACAAATGAGCCGTCCGGGTTTGCCCTAACGACTATCTCGCCAAATTCTTCCGGCGTTTGCAATCGTCCCTGTGCGCGCACGGTATACGTGAACTTCTGTCCGCTTGGAATCGGTTCGCCACCGATCTGCCCGGCGGGATTCACCGTGTTCTGCTTTTGCACTGCGCTGATGATGTCCGGCACGGTAATGCCAAGCTTCGCGAGCTGGTCCGGCTTTACCCATAGCCGCATCGCATACTGTCCCGCGCCGAAGACCTGTACATTGCCAATCCCTGGGACGCGCGTCAGTTGATCGACAAGATTGATGTAGGCATAGTTAGCGAGGAAAATATTGTCGTAGCTTGAGTTTGGCGAATAGAGAGAGACCAGCATCAGTGGCGCCGTCGTCGATTTCTTAACGGTGATGCCGTAGTTAATAACATCGGCGGGCAACTGTGATTGCGCTTGCGACACGCGGAGCTGCGTCAGGACTTGATCGATGTTCGGGTCCGTCGCGACATCGAAGTCCACGATCAGTCGAATGTCGCCGCTATTAGCGTTGATCGAGTACATGTAATTCATGTTGTCCACGCCGCTCATTTGCTGTTCGATCGGCGCCGCGACCGATTGCTCAATCGTCAGGGCATCCGCGCCGGTGTAGTGCGTTTGCACCTGAATTTCCGGTGGCGCGATTTGCGGGTACTGCGCGATCGGTAAGGAGAGCATGCAGACGCCACCGATAAGCGTCATCAAAATAGCGATGACGATCGCAACTATCGGCCGCCTGACGAAAAACTCCGACATTAATCAGCGCTATTTTGCTTGATCGGATTTCGAAATCAAAGCATCAGCCGGACGCGACCACTCTTTCACGGTGACCGTCGAGCCTTCGTGGACCTTTTGCACTCCTTGAACGACCACCTTATCGCCGGGTTTCAAGCCTTGGGTCACTTCCCACATCACACCGATGCGCTCGCCCATTTGTACCGGTCGGATACTGACCTTGTTGTCATCGCCAACAACGACGACTTGATAACTGCCCTGCAACTCCGTGACAGCTTCCTGCGGAATGACCATGGCGCCTTTTTTCATATCGGCGACGAAACGCACCTTACCGAATTGCCCCGGCCGCAAATTATCTCCCGGATTAGGAAACGTCACTTCGTAGCGGATCGACCCAGTCCTCGGATCTAAACTGCGATCGAGCGCGTAAAACTTTCCTATGCGAGGATAAACCTCGCCGTTCCCGAGAATCAACTGGAACTGAAGGCTTTTGACATATGCATCGCGCTCTTTTGGATCGGGATGTCGCGAAATGAAATCTGTGAACGCGCCTTCGCCGGTGGTGACGATGGCTTTGATCGGATCGATTTGTGAAACCGTGGTGAGCGGTCCGGTGCTCGGGCCAACCAGATCGCCTACCTGATTGTTCGCGAACCCTGACACACCATCTATCGGCGCGAGGATCTTTGTATATCCGAGGTTGAGCTCCGCCTGTTGTACAGCCGCCGCGTCGGCTTCAACGTTTGCTCTGGTGGAATCTGCAGCTGCAGTGGCTGTGTCTCGCTCTGAGTCGCTGATGACTTGCTTGTTGAATAAGTCGAGCGCGCGTTTTTCGTCCGCATCTGTCTTTACCTGCGTGGCTTTGTCTTTTGCCAGAGTTCCTCTGGCTTCCGCCAATGCGGCTTCAAACGGGCGCGGATCGATCTGGAAAAGGAGGTCGCCTACTTTTACGATGCTGCCTTCGGTGTAATCGCGCGCGACGATGTAGCCTTGCACCTGCGCGTTGATGTTGGCGTTGATGAATCCATCCAGTGTGGCTACGCGCTCCAGTATACGTGGTACATCCTGCGGCGTAACAGTTGTCACCACTACTTCCGGAGGAGCCGGATCAGTCGGCGCCGCTTTGCGCGAACAGCTCCAAGAAAATGAGATCGCAATCAGAAGCGCGGCGAGGAGATGAGGCCGTTTCATCGATTTCATTATCGCTTATCGCAAACTGAAGTGTCGAGTGCAGAGACAATCAATTCGAAAAATCGACCCTGTTGATGTCTTTAGCCAACATGAATTGATCGTCATCGCCACCGTCGGCTTCGTGCTATGCGTCATTGAGATGTTTCAGTAAATGTTCTGGCTTTCGTTGCAAGCGGTGGCGACAATCGGTTTCGTCGTGAATGCGCAACTGCCGGGCGACGCCTTGTTCATTGCGGACGTTGTGAGGGTATTCAACCCGCAGTCGCCGCAGGCCCGCGCGATTTTCGATCTGACCATCGTCGTCATTGTCGTAATGGCGGTCATTTTTGCGGTGGTTATTGGCATCGTTACGTATGCGTGGGTGCGTTTCCCCCGATGGCGGGAAGGCGAACGCGATCCGGAGCAAGGCCAGGGAAATAAAACGATCGAGATCGTATGGACGGCAATTCCGCTTGGCATTGTCGCCGTGCTCTTCGTGCTCGCGGCGCGAACAATGGGCATCTCCGATCCACCGCCGCCGGCGAAGCCAGATATTGTGATAATCGGTCATCAATGGTGGTGGGAAGCGCGATACACCAACTCGGGCGCTGTTGTCGCGAACGAGATTCATATTCCAGTGGGCAAACCAGTTGCACTGAGACTGGATGCCGTGGATGTCCTGCACGAGTTTTGGGTGCCGGAGCTGGCGCGAAAAATTACTACAGTGCCAGGGCATCCGAATCATATCTGGATTCAAGCCGACAAACCCGCGACCTATCTGGGCGTTTGCACGGAGTTTTGCGGCACACAGCACGCTTGGATGCACTTTCTCCTGGTCGCGGAGCCCCAGGAGGAATTTCAGAAGTGGGAACAAACACAACTTCTTCCTGCTCGTGCGCCAGTGAAAGACGACGCGCAGAAAGGTCTCGCTCTTTTCGAGCAAATGACTTGCGTAAACTGCCACACAATCAAGGGGACAATCGCTTCAGCAACCTTCGGTCCGGACCTCACCCATTTTGCCAGCCGCAAACAACTCGGTGCGGGAGTCGTGCCCAACACGCCGGAAAACTTGCGCCGCTGGCTGCATGATCCACAGCAGGTCAAAGTCGGCGCCAAGATGCCGAATTTCAAATTTACGGACGAACAAGTCAGCCAGCTCGCTGATTACATCGAGACGTTGAAATGAACGGGAACACTACAATTGCCGGCACAGTCGCGCGTCTTCTTACGCCCGCCGAGCGCCAGCACTGGAAACTGGCGTGGCTTTCGACTGTCGATCACAAGCGCATTGGCGTCCTCTACATGCTCACCGGCCTGGTGTTCTTTGTCTTTGGCGGAATCGAGGCGCTTCTCATTCGCCTGCAACTGATGGTGCCTAACAACACCCTGCTGGGTCCGGATACTTACAACTGGATTTTTACCATGCACGGCACGACGATGATTTTTCTCGTCGCGATGCCGGTGCTCTTCGGCATCATGAATTACATTTTGCCGCTGCAAATCGGAGCGCGCGACATGGCATTCCCGCGCCTGAACGCGTTGGGTGTATGGCTCGTTCCGTTTGGAGGGATTCTCTTGCATTTCAGTTTTCTCGCGGGCGGCGCGCCAGCTGTCGGGTGGTTCGCATATACGCCATTGAGTGAAACGCCGTATTCATCGCAACTTGGCGTGGACTACTGGGCGATCTCGTTGTTGGTGCTCGGTATAGGATCCGTAAGTGCCGGGATCAATTTCATCGTGACGGTCCTGACCCAGCGTGCGCCAGGCATGACGCTACGCCGGCTTCCGTTGTTCACGTGGATGGTTTTCATGAACGCGTTCCTGATAATTCTGGCATTACCAATCCTGAATGCGGGACTTGTAATGCTCCTGATCGACCGACTCATGGGCGGCCGATTTTTTCTGCCGTTTGCTGGCGGCTCCGCAATCATGTGGCAGCACATCTTCTGGGCGTTCGGGCATCCAGAGGTCTACATCGTTGCCATTCCAGCGTTTGCGATTCTGTCCGAAGTGATCCCAGTGTTCTCGCGCAAAGCCATCTTTGGCCACGAGTTTGTCGCAGCTTCGACCGTGGTCATCGTTATTCTTAGCCTGCTCGTATGGGCCCACCACATGTTTACGGTCGGGCTCGGACATGCTATCGATCTGTTTTTTGTCGCGGCCAGCGTGCTGATCGCCGTTCCAACGGGAGTGAAACTATTCAATTGGAGCGCAACGATGGTCGGCGGCCGTGTTCGATTTGCGACGCCAATGCTTTTCTGCGTCGGAGCGCTGCTGCAATTTCTAATCGGAGGACTCACCGGCATCAGTCACGCTGTCGCCCCGCTCGATTGGCAAACCAAGAACAGCTATTACCTCGTCGCACATTTTCATAACGTTTTCGTCGGGTTGATCGTCTTCGCGATTCTTGGAGCAATTTATTATTGGTTTCCAAAAATGAGCGGGCGAATGATGTCGGAACGCATCGGCAAATGGACGTTTTGGCTGATGACCATCGGGTTCAATCTGACGTTCATGATTCAGCACGTGCTCGGATTGGCCGGTATGCCGCGGCGGACGTTTACCTATCCGGATTTACCTGGCTGGACATGGATGAACATGGTCTCGACCATCGGCGCGTTTTTCATGGCAGCCGCGTCCATTCTGTTTGTGTGGGATTTGGTGAGTAGCTTGTTCCGCGGAAAACCGGCGGGCGACAATCCATGGAATGCCTGGACGCTTGAATGGGCAACGACTTCGCCGCCACCGCACGAAAACTTTGACGCACTCCCGCCGATTCGCAGTCGCCGGCCGCTCTGGGATTACATGAACCCGGATCGTCCGGATCCGGTCGTTCCCGTGGGAGGGGCGCTCGACACGTTCCGACCGGAAAAAAACAAAGTGGGCGTCATCACGTTCATCATCTCGGAACTGGGCTTCTTCGGCACTCTCATTCTCGCGTATCTGTTTTATAATGCGACGCCCAAGAGCGGACCCGGTGCGCAGCGTCTGGATGTGCTGAAGACAACGATCTTCAGTGTCTGTTTATTTGCGAGCAGCTTTACCATTTGGCGATCCGAAGTCGGATTGCACGCAAATCAGCGCGGAAAAATGAAAGCCTGGCTTGTCGTGACAATTGTGCTCGGAGCGATTTTCATTGTCGGGCAGGGGATGGAATACTGGACTCTTTTTCAGAGCGGTGTGAGCGTCGGTCTGGATCTTTTCGCCACCACATTCTTCACGCTCACCGGATTCCACGGACTGCATGTCTGTTTCGGCCTGCTGGCGCTACTGATCGTACTCGGCGTCGCTTTTAGTCGTGCGTTCAAAAATGGTGACCTGCCTGCGCTTGGCGCGGTCGGTTATTACTGGCACTTCGTCGATGTCGTGTGGGTGTTCGTGTTTTCAATCGTTTACCTCTGGCCTTTGATCCGATGACAACCCAGCAATTTCTCACGTACGCGTGGACACGGAATTTCGCACCGCTCGTCGTAACCGGAATTACTTTATTGGCGTATGTGTGGGTCTTCGGTGTTGATCGCCGCATGCTGTATCTGCTGGCTGGGCTTGGCGTGTTTGTGCTCACGTTGACCTCGCCTCTCAATGCGCTCGCTGCCGGCTATCTTTTTAGCGCGCACATGCTGCAACACATCTTGCTGTTGCTGATAGTGCCTGCGTTGATCTTGATGAGCCTGCCCCGCTGGGTGTCCCTAGGACCGCGGTCGTGGATGATTGCCAAGCCGCTTGTCGGATGGATTGGCGGCGTCAGTGCAATGTGGTTATGGCATGCGCGGCCGTTGTGCAATGCCGCAGTCTCGTCGCGGTTCGTTAACGTGCTGCAAATTTCTTCCCTGCTCTTGTTAGGCGCGATTTTTTGGCGGCAAATTCTTGCCCCCCGCGAGGAAGAGCGGATGTCGCCGCCCGGGGCAATCCTCTATCTTTTCAGTGCTTGCGTCGCCTGTAGCATCCTGGGAATTCTCATCACCTTCTCGCCGGTGAGCGTGTGTCCGATTTACACGCAACCACACGCTGATCGCTTGGGGATCGCGAATTTGGTGCAAACCAATTGGGGTATCACTCCGGATAAAGACCAACAAATCGGTGGTCTGCTTATGTGGGTACCGATGTGTCTCATCTATTTGACTGCAATTATTTCGCAACTCGCGCGCTGGTTTTCGCATCCCGTCGGTAGCGCGCCAGTCATGGACAAAGCTTTATGACAGACGAGACACAAACTAACCCGCCTCCAGGCTGGGAACCGTTGCCGCATGAAAGGCTGCCACGTCCGAACTTTTTCCCTGCCGGTCTGGCGATGGGAATAACATTCACTTTATGGGGCCTGATCACCTCGTGGGTTATTCTCGCGGTGGGCATCGGCCTTTTCGCAGCATCGCTCGCCGGATGGATCTACGAAATTCTCCGTGAACGAACTCAGGACTGATCATTCATTGCCGCAACCCCGAAAGCTTTCGGGGGAGGAAATTACTCGGCGGCGTTTCCTGGAAAAACTCTGCATTGGACTCGGCGGTTTGTGCGCCGCTATTCTCGGAATTCCGCTGGTGGGTTTTGTGGTCGCGCCGATTTTCCGCAAAACGACAGGTAAATGGCTTTCAGTCGGCAAGATCACCGATTTTGAAATCGGCAAAACAGTCAACGTTACGTTTGTCGATCCGTCTCCGCTGCCCTGGGCTGGGATCACAGCGAAGAGCGCGCTTTGGATGCGTCGTGTGAACGACGCTGAGTTCATCGCATTCTCGGTCAACTGCACGCACCTGGGATGTCCGGTGCGCTGGCTTGACGATGCGGAGTTGTTCATGTGCCCATGCCACGGCGGAGTTTATTATTCTGACGGAACGGTTGCTGCAGGACCGCCACCGAAACCGTTGATTCGCTACGACGTTCGGACCACCAATGGAGAGGTCCAGATCAAAACGATGGCGATCCCGGTTACCACCACCCTATGAAACGGCTGGTCATTGACGGATGGCGTTGGCTCGACGATCGCCTCGGCATTTCGGCCCTGATTGGCCCCGCGATGAATCACCTTGTGCCGAGCGATGCGCGGTGGTGGTACGTGTTTGGTAGCGCAACGCTTCTGGCGTTCATCGTGCAGGTGGTGACGGGCGTGGCGCTGGCTTTTTCCTACGTTTCATCTTCATCGCAGGCCTACGAGACACTGCAATTTATCACCAACGAAGCGCCGTTCGGCAGGTTCCTTCGCGGAATGCATTACTTTGGCGCGTCTGCCATGGTGCTGATGGTGGGCGCGCACATGGCGCAAACATTTTTGTTCGGCTCCTATAAATTCCCGCGCGAGATGAACTGGACCACCGGCGTCTTGCTGCTCGGCTTCACACTGGTGATGGGGTTCACCGGCCAACTGCTGCGTTGGGACCAAACGGCGACGTGGTCCGTCGTGATCGCCGCCGAGCAAGCCGGACGTGTCCCGTTGATCGGCAATTTTTTAGCGCAATTCATTCTCGGAGGAAAAATCATCGGTGGCGCAACGTTGAGCCGCTTTTTCGCGATCCACGTTTTCATCATGCCGGCGCTGATGTTCGTTTTCATCGGGTTCCATTTGCTGCTTGTGTTGCGTCACGGTATCGCGGAGCCGCCCACTGCCGGCAAGCCGGTCGATCCGGCGACGTATCGCTCGGATTATGAAGATTTGATGCGAAAAACCGGTCACCCATTCTGGCCTGACGGTGCATGGCGCGATTTTGTTTTTGGCACGGGCCTGATCATCGTGATTGCGCTGCTTGCGTATTTTGCCGGACCGCCACCGCTCGATAAGCCGCCCGACCCCAGCATTCTCAAAGCCGATCCGAGACCGGACTGGTATTTGCTGTGGTATTTTGCGTTGCTGGCGTTGATTCCGCCGCAGCTTGAAGGGTGGGTGATGATTCTCGGCCCGGCGTTGATTGGAATCCTTTTGCTAGCGGCGCCGATGCTCAATAATCGTGGCGAACGCGCACCCTCGCGCCGGCCGTGGTCGATTGCCGTGGTCCTGCTCAGTGTGATCATGATTGGTTCACTCTGGATTGCGGGCGCAAATTCGCCGTGGTCGCCAAATTTCGATCCGCAACCACTCCCCGAAAAAGTAGTTGGTGCTACGAGCGGCCCAGTGTACACCGGCGCAAAACTCTTTCGCGAAAGAGGCTGTCTCAATTGCCATCTGATCGACCGCTACGGCGGTCGTCGGGGCCCCGATCTCACCTACGTCGGCGACAAGCTTTCCGAAAGCGATATCGTTATTCGCATCGTGAACGGCGGCGTTAACATGCCTGCCTTCGGTAACGGGCTTAAGCCGGACGAGCTTGCGCAGATCACTGCGTTTCTTCAATCGCGGAAACGTTCAATGCCAGTCGGAGTCCAAGATGGCGAGCGTTAACAGCTGTTTCTGCGTGCATCCAGGATGATCCGTAAAAATTGCCGATCGTCGTCTCATTATTTTAACGGTGTTAATAATTCCTTCTCGTCCGTATCCACGACGAACACGGCCAGCAGTTTGGCGGGTTCGGTCTTGCTCGCGTTCTCATCAAGAGTGTGTCGATCGCCAGGAAACTCGCAGAAATTCTGCCCGGCACGATAAGTTACGACTGGCCCATCATTGACCGAAGTTCGGATCGCACCTTCGAGAACCGTTGCGTAGATGAAAGCAGATTTGGGATGTATGTGGCCCGGCGTCGCAACGCCGGGACCATATTCAACGAGCACACCCTTCATACTTTTACCCGGCACGTTCGGCAGCGCATGGTCGTAGACGACCGTGACCTTTGGACCATTATCAGCGGCCATCCCTGAGCCCACGCCGACCGTGGCGACGACTGCGCAAACAATAAGTGAATAAATGAGGCGCGGCATCCCGCCCGGTTTTGAAGTTTGGATTGGATTCATTGCAATGTCCTCTCTGCCATGTGGGTTTGGTTGAGGTTTAGTTTGTGATAAGCAGTTCAGTGTTGTGGAGCAGTGCGGCTCAGCCAGTCTGCGAAATGGCAGGAACCGAGTAGCGCATTGTCGCCAGGGACCAGACTCCGCTTCTCAAGCGTCGTGCCGAAGTAGCGGGCTTGTTCATCCGCCACGACTGTGCGGGGATCATGATCCGCAGCGAGGTATTCGCGCACGAGCTCGTCAAACGGGAGAGCGTCGGGGCCGGCGATCTCGATCGTAGCATTCAACGGCTTGGTGACGGCAATTTTGGCCACGTTAGCGGCGAGATCGTCCGAGAAAATGGGCTGAAACAACACGGAGGGCAGGTGAACAGTCTGCCCACTGGTCGCTTCATCAGCGATGCGCCCAACGAACTCAAAGAACTGCGTCGCGCGGAGAATCGTGTAAGGAATCGGCGAAGCCTTGATCAGTTTTTCCTGGGCCACTTTCGCTCGCAAATATCCGCTTGCCGGAAGTTGATCGGTGCCGACGATAGAGAGCGCGAGATGGTGCCCGACGCCAGTCTTCGCCTCGGCGGCGAGCACATTGCGGGTCGACGTTTCAAAGAATTCCAGCACGGCCTTATCTTCGAAGGAAGGAGAATTCGTGACGTCCACAACCACCTGTGCTCCGGTTAGCGCTTCAGATAAACCTTCTCCGGTAATTGAATTGATGCCTTTGGAAGGAGATGCCGCGACGACTTCGTGGCCCCCTGCACGAAGGAGGTTCACTACTTTGCTTCCGATAAGCCCCGTGCCCCCGAGAACGACTATCTTCATAGTTTCCTTTTTCGTTTCAGATGCTTTGTCTTTCATAATGATGGCATCATCCTCATGCTTCGGCTGCCTGTCTAACCGCGGCTGGTTACATTACGTCTCTAGAATCTTCACCTGCCAATCGCGGCCTTCCCAACGCTGATCATGTTTCCAAAAAAATGTAAATGTAAGCGTTGTATCGGCGGCCCAGTCCACAGTTGGAAGATCGGCGAACCAGAGATCCAGTCTGCTCTCGTGAATCGCGTCCAATAGATTGCTGTGCGCCCCGCCATCGGTTGACCAGACAACTGTGGCCCGTTCCGCAAGGATGATTCGCAGGATTTTCCCACGAGACACGCGCCGCGCAGGATAGCGCAGAGTCCAGATCTCGTAATTGCTCGGCACCGGGTGCAACACATACCGCTGAAACGCGGGTCCGACGCAGTCGATACAGACTCCGTCATGACAACTGCGCACGAGCGCAATGTATTCGGCGTGCGACCAACAAAGCGGCATGGCCGCGCCTGTTGGACATCCGAATTTCATATGAGCGGCTGGCAGGTTTGGTGCGTCCCACAATTGTTCGGTAAGCATGCCGCCCTCGTTCGCAAAGTTCTCTATTGCCGCAATGAACGGCCTCGGATCACGCCCCGCGGCTAGTTCATAATGACCGCGTTCTCCTGTCAGGATTGGCCAGCTGCGTCCTACTCCGGTTCCGTCGTAAGCCGCTCCGTCAGCCTTTTGACCATATCCATCGTGATTGTAGCGACGCCAGCAAGGGCCCTGTGGCAGATCATAT
>DATBEX010000036.1:0-5313 GCA_036558805.1 Candidatus Udaeobacter sp. | reverse complement strand
CGGCTAAGTTCGAATCGCCCACCCAGTTCGAATTTTGTATAGCCGTCGTAGTCAAACGTCAGGGCGAACGCTCGGGCCGTGAACTGGAAATCGGTGTCAAGAAAGAACGGATCGTCATACAGTATTTCGCCTCTGTAACTACGTTGTGAGACTTCGACCGTTGCCGACCCCGAGCGACCGGTGCCGAACAAATTGTGATCGCCTACCTGTGCGCCAGCCAGCGCCCCTTCGTAAGTGTCGAATCCGACCCAGAAGCCAAACTCCTTGCTCTTGGCTTCCTCGGCGGAAATGTCGAGTCGCAACAGGTGGCCACCGACTGGCACCGGTTTGATTTGCAGCACATTGAACAGCCCCGTCTTCATTAAAGTGCGAAATCGCTCGTCAAGGACATCCGGACTGTACGTTTTCCCACTTAATCTGGTGAACCGCTTCGTCACAAAACTCGGATTCAATCGGGTCAACCCGCTCACTGTCACACCGTCGAAGCGGTAAACAGGTCCCGGCGACACGACGACTTGCACCGGCACTCGCCCATTCACTGCTTCATCCGGCGCGCCCGAGGCCACCACTTTCACATCGTAATAACCGCGTGCCTTGAAAAATGCCTCAAGACGACGCGGAATATCTTCTACGCGCGTGTCGGTGTACGGGCTCTGTAACAAATCGGCAATTTGTCCCCGTAGCGCCTCTCCACCGTAAACAGTGCGACCGCTAAACGTGACGGCGCCGAAAGAATATTGCCGGCCCTCATGAATGGGAACGACGACATCAACCTGATCATTTCCCTCGTGGAAGTTGTAACGTGGCGCGTCGACAACTGCATCTAAGAAACCTTCGGCAGCGTAAAAGCGGTGCACCAGATGAGTCCCCTCCTCCATGTCGGCAGCCACGAATGGCAACGTTTTCTCCAACCGCGAATACCGCTCCCGCGTCGACCCGACCATATATTCAAAAAGCTTGTCCGCCGGTTCTCTCCTGTTCCCTTCGAACATGACATTTCGCAGCACGAGCCGCGGGCCTTCAGTAATATCGAGACGCAGTCGGTCACCTGATTCGATCACGTAGTGCACGTTCACCTTGGCGAAACCGTGCTTTCGATAGAAAACTTCCAGGAAAAAGGCCAGATCGTCGGCACGCGCGGGGCTTAGTCCAAATTGATCAATGGTAGTGATCTCCTCCTTCAAGGCCACGCGCAGTTCTTTTTCGTCGAAAGCCCGCTGGCCGCGAAATTCGATGGTGCTGGTTCGCTTCGCGACTTTTTCCTGATGCTTTACGACCGCTTGCCGCGCTTTCTGCCGCTCCTCAGGTCTTTCAACATCGACGGCAGTCTGGGCCGCCACTTTAAACGCGAGTGCCACACTTCCGAGAGAGACAAGGAACCCATGTCGCATCCTGGTCTCCTAACGAAAGCGAATTAAGTATTTTAGCTTGCCTCGAAAATCACCGTGAACCCCCACGTCGCCCGTAAGCACGAGGCGATCATTGATCTTGAAGCGGACAGTCGCCTGCTGTTGACCCGTTCGTGGATCAACCGTCCCCAAATCCAAATCCAGCCGGTTGAACACCGTGTTACTTTCGGTCGGTTCGCCTTTTTTGAAGACCTTCCGGTAAAGCTGCTGTATCACAAGCATCGCTGCCCGCCCAGCCAGGACGTTGCCAGTCGAAAGTTCCTGCCTCGTCGCGCCTGTGGCGATCAACGAAATGATTTCCTCCTGCGCCAGCGGAGGTTCGCTCGTAAAAATCGCCTGTGGTGACAATACGGTTCCATAAACGTAGACCCGCACCGTGTAATCGCGGATCACGGACGTTCCTTGCAAGTCGATAGTGGGATTCATTGAATCGTCCGGACTGAAGGTGAGAGAACCGCGCGAAACCTCGAGACGACTGAACGGCAACGTGGCCTCCACGTTTTGCATCCGCACGACACCTTCCAATCCGGGATGAAGCCCTGTTCCGGACAACTTGAGATCGGCGGTCGCTGCACCGGTCGCCAGGTTTCCTCGAATAAGAACCGGATCTTTTGTTTTGATTGTGACATCAAATTTCCAGTCGCGAAACGGCGGGGTCGAAATTGAAACATCAGGACGTTCCGATGGCGGCTCTGGCGCCGGCCTGCCCGGCAGACCGATTGGAATCAGATCGATGTTCTTTAAAATATGACTGTTCGTCATTGCGACGCTGCCGGTCACTGTGGCGGCTGCGAATGGTCCGGTCAGCCTGAGGTCTGCATCCGCGCGGGCGGTGAGTGTGTCGTTTCGCGCAAGCAGCACGCTGTCAGCCTTCATCTGCAAATCGAGCGTTGGTTCCGTAAGCCTTGGAAATGTGATGCGGCCATTCATTGTGAAAGGGCCGCCGGCCAGATCACCTCCAAACCGATCCAGGCTAAGAGCGCTCTGCGCGAAACTCAGGCGCGCACTAAAATTCGTTAATGACGGAAGAGTCGCATTGGTAAACCGAGCAACGTTCACGGTTACGTCCCCTGCCCCGCTAAAGATCGGTTTACCGATCGTCCCTCGAACATCGACGTCAAGGCCGAGCTCGCCATCAAGCTGCTCCAGGTCTGGAACAAATTGCCGGACAAAATTCACCGAGCTACGCGGAAGACGCGCCTTTGCTGTGATCGGTGTGTCGTCTGGCAATTTCCGGGTGCGCGCAATTTTCGGAATGTCAAAAGGCATCTCCGCGTTTAGCTCGAGCGGCTGAATTCGCGCCTGCTGTAACTTCCCCAAAATGGTCAGGCGCTCATGCCCGGCCTGCGCATTGATCTCGAAGGTTGCCGGTTCCATTTTTGGCCAGCGATCATTGCGCAAATCCCGCATCTGCACGTTGAGAGTCGCATTCAAGTCTCCGATCGTTCCGTCCGCATCGAGTCTGGCATTCACCGCGCCAGATGTTCCCGCTTTGAGCCCGAGGTCGCCGAACAGTTTTTTGAGATCAATATTTTCGGTCTGAATTGTGGCGAACACTTTGCCGGACGACGGAATAGCTGTGGCATTCGTCCCAAGATTTCTCCAGATAAGCGGGAAGGAGACATAACCGGACGCAAACCGCGCCCGACCTTGATCGAGTTGAATCTTGTTTATCTCGAGCGTCTCGTCTTTTGTCCGGGCGGCGCCCTGAAAATCGCTGTTGCCCGTAGCGAAAAAAATGATCGGAATATCGAGACCGTCGGGCGTATAAGACGCGTCGATATTTGCACGAAGCGATTGCATCTTCCCGTAGCGTCCCTTCTCGAGTGCGAACTTC
The DNA here is from genome assembly GCA_036558805.1 of Candidatus Udaeobacter sp. Taxonomy (GTDB): domain Bacteria; phylum Verrucomicrobiota; class Verrucomicrobiia; order Chthoniobacterales; family UBA10450; genus Udaeobacter. Next base: position 2,067 of record DATBEX010000036.1, on the reverse strand, counting down.
AAAGTTCCCGAGCTCTGCGAGATTTGCGAATTCCCGTTTCCTTCCCAGTCGAGTGTGACGGAGCCCGCCAATTCATTCTGATTCCCGAAAGAGCGAAGCAGCGGTTGAAACGTCGACAAGTTAGCTACGCTTGCGGAAATCTTGCCGTTGTAATGATGAGGCTGCCGTAAATTCAGCGTTCCGGTCGCGCTAACGAAATCCGAGTCATTCAGACTGGCCTTGCAATCGTTTAGATACACGATGCTGTTAGAAATCGAGCATTGCGTGCTGAGTTCGCGGAAAACGACGTCCCGCATCTTAAGGTTCGAACCGGAAAGAGAAATCCGGCCATTGGCTGTCTGGTCTCTCCATTCGATTTGCGCCGTCATTTGCAATGGCCCACTCAATTTCCTCGGCGAATCTGCAACCCAAAAGTCGCCGACTTCGGGCGCATTAAGGGTGACATCCAGTTCAGCAGGCTGCGAAAAAGCTTTGCCTACTTCCACCGGTAACTTGTAGCGGCCATGAACATTCAGTTCGTTTTGGTTCCGCCGCAGATTCAACCGATCAAGCCCCAGGATATCGTCGCTTCCGTTTACCGATCCTTCCACAGAATCAATGATGTGATCCTGATATCGTATGCCGATCAAATCGAACTCCATTGCCGTGCGAAGGTCCGCAAACCATGGCCTTTTACTATCCCCGCGCCCTACGCTTTTGGACGCGCGCAACGTGGAGCTCAGTTTGTCGATCATTCCACTTTGAAAACCAACTGACGCTGCAGTCACGCCAAGAGTTGCCTGTACTTGTGCGTTAACGATGTCGATCTTGCCGGTAAACTGAGCCGATCCGGTCAATTGCACGGCTCTTTTTGTTGTTAGCCGTTGCAGGTCAGGCGCGGTCCCAGAAATTTCCAAAGTCGCTGGCGTCCGGCCGAAATCGCCGATAACCAAAGGCAACTCCATAGCCCCGTGAAGATGAAACTCATTCCGGTCCTGAACGATGTCCGCAGACCGCAAAGTCGCCTTGCCCTGTTCTGCTGACACTTCGATAACGCCGCTATCGAAACTGATTCCCGGCCGGTCCACGTTACTGATCTGCAGCGACGTCGATCCCGTCCACGTCCTCGGCACATCGATTGTTCCCGCTCCATCAAGAGCGAGCCGCTCGATCTCGCCGGAAAGCGAGTCCGCTGGCAAGAGCAAGAATTTGTTCAATGAGTCCGCCGCGATTTTTTGCGCAGAGGCGTTGATTTTCGCGTTCACCGAAGACTCGGTTTCGTTCAAGGCAGCCGACGCGAACAATTGACCGCCGTCAATCGTGCAATCGAGTTTTAGCCCCAGTATCTTGTCGTCGATGCGAGATGCATCAACGCCTAAAAGGCGGACCTTCTCCTGGTCGCTCAGGATCAGATCGCGCAGAGCGAGATTCCTGTTCGCATAAGAAGCTTGCCCGGAAATTCCGGACCAACTGTCACCGGATGGAAGCTGCAGTGTTTCGATGCGCACGTCCCCCGGGCTGCGCGGATTCAGATCAAGGTCAACGTGTTCAACGACGAAGTCGTTAGGCTTAGCTCTGATAACCAGTGTGACGTCTGACAGTCGGATGCGCTCGGGAAACAGCGAAGGCAATTTTAGTCTCTGTTTCGGATGCGGTTTGCGCGGCGGCGCTTTCGCCGGATTCAACACAATCTGAGCGGCGTGCAGTTCGAGATCCTGCAAAAATTGAGACAACCCATGCCGCGCGAGTCCGAGTAGGCTGTAATCAAGATATAAGGAATCAATATCAATCGATTCGATCGCGGCTGCGCCAATCGGTACGGCACGGAGGTTTCGTACGGTCAGATGACTAAAGGGATTGCCTTCGAGTCGAAAATCGATCTTTAGATTTTCTCGCGCGGCGTACTGCAATACGATGTGTCGCCCGATCGCCAGCAGAATCGGACGATGAAAAATGATCAGCAGCGCCGCGCACACAGCGAGGCCGACCAACACACGATGCCAAATTCGCCCGTGGCGCCGCACCTCTTTGTGATCGTTTCCCGCCACCAGAACGATTGTATTGCCGCTCTCTCAGAGAGCAAATATC
>DATBEX010000035.1:0-37159 GCA_036558805.1 Candidatus Udaeobacter sp. | reverse complement strand
CAAGATCAACGCAATCGTCATAGATCTGATATGCTGTCCCAATTTGGAAGCCGAAGTTCTTGAATGTGTCGACCACATCAGGTGACGATTCACTAATTACAGCAGCTAATTCTGCTGCCGCGGAGAAAAGCGATCCCGTCTTCATTTCGACGATTCGCAAGTAATCCTGGACTCCCAGATTGAGGTCGAATTTGCGCTGCGTCTGGATCATCTCGCCAGAGCAAACGGTGGCGGCCGTACGCGCGATCGCTCGGCCGATTTCTGCGTTTTCAAAATTTGTCGATAGCGTTAGCGCGTGCGCAAAAAGACAATCGCCCAGCAAAACACTAAGGGAATTTCCCCAGCGCGCATTTGCAGTGGGCTGCGCGCGCCGGCGCTCCGCTTCGTCCATGACGTCGTCATGCACAAGTGTGGCGATATGAATCAGCTCGACAATCACCGCAAGGTCGACGTGTCCGGAGCTGATCTCTCCGGTTGCGCCACCGGAGAGAAGCGTTAACAGCGGTCGCAAACGCTTGCCCCGGCTGCCAACCGCGTACACAACGTACCCTTGGATTGCCGGATCGAAAGCCGCGGCTTGCTGCGCAATGCGTGCCTCGACGTCTTCCAGATGCGGCTGGACCAACTTCGCCACTTTGGTCAGCGATTCGGCAGGAGACACGGCCGACGCAGTCCCAGTCAGCCTCGGCCGTGAGCGCGCGAAGAGTTCCACGAGGCGAGAATAGCGGGGCGGGTTGTATGTTGTCAAAGGAACACGAGCGTAAATTTTCAGGGAACGCGCGGCAAATTGTTGGCAGCCTCACAAACACCACTCAGCGTTTTCGCAGCCAGTTTTCGGTACCGTACTTTTGGCGTGCGAGGTCGCGCGCGCGCTTCAGAATTTCTTCACCGAGTTCTCGCGCTCGACCGTTCGCAGACACAGCATGCGCGAATTGTTCGGCCAGGTTGTTTCCAAGCTCGATTCCCTGAATGCTGCCTTGCTGCAGCAGTCCGCGCCGTGTGCGGCGTTGAGCTGCGCCGGCGATTTTGCGGCCATCGATCATCAGGTCTGCACGCACGGGCTTTGCGAAGCAGTTATAGTCGGCATCGCTCGCGTGAGTTTGAGCGGACAGCGTCGCGCTGCCTGAATCACTCCCGGCTAGAACGACGCTTTGTCCTGTTTCCGCCAGCACCTCGCACAAAGCCCGATGGATCTTTTCGTAAATCGACGTCGATGATTCACAAAAGGCTGGATTACCGACGGGAATTACAATCGAATAAGTGAGATCTTCTCCATGAAAAACGATCCCGCCCCCGGTCCAACGTCGGACCAGGTCGCGTTCGCCTTGATAAGTCGCGACATCTGCAAATCGACCGAAGTATCCAAATGAGAGAGCAGGGGATCGCCAGCGATAAAAACGAATTAGTGGTTCAGTAGCGCACCCGAGCAACGCTTCGTCAATTGCCATGTTGATTGCGGCGGAACGGGCGGTTTGGTCGTGACAAACCTCCAGCGTGCTGAACAGTCGTCTTGTCATGTCGAGCGAAGCCAAGACATCTCTAGCTATTTTCGAAAAATCGAGAGATTCCTCAACTCGACTCGGAATGACAACGCGTTAGCCGAGTTCTTCCAAAATCTTCGCCACGGCCTCAGGCGGATTTTGATGTGCAGTGATGGGTCTACCTATGACAAGGTAGTCTGCACCTGCTTCGAGGACCTGGCGCGGCGTCATCGTTCGTTTTTGATCGCCGCGCTCTGACCAGCTCGGACGAACTCCGGGAACGACGATCCTGGTTCTGTCTCCAAATCCGCGCCGAAGCGTTTTGATTTCGTGTGGACTCGCTACAACTCCCTCGATTCCTGCTTCGGCACCCAGTTTCGCGAGCCGCAATACCTGATCATCGATCTTGTCCCGAATTCCAATTTCGCGCAGCGTCTCCTCAGTCGAACTGGTTAGAACCGTTACACCTATCAGCCACATGTTGTTTGTCCGAGAGGAGGTCGCGGCACGGATCATTTCGCTGCCGCCGCTCAAGTGGATAGTCAGCATCCGCACGCCAAGGCGCCCCGCGGATTCAACTGCTCCGGCGACGGTGTTCGGAATGTCGTGCAGCTTGAGGTCGAGAAAAACCTTCGAGCCCGTGGACGAAACGGCGCGCACGATTTCAGGGCCTTCGGCGGTATAGAGTTGCAGTCCAATTTTGAAAAAAGAGATTTTGTCGCCCAGTTTCTGAACAAGTTTTAGCGCCTCCGTCTTTGTCGGCACATCGAGGGCAACGATGATTTTGTCAGCTGTTTCTGTCATTCCGGGCGGAGTCGAAAATTTTCGTAGGTTAATGTCAGAGAAGTCTCGACTCCGCTCGACATGACAATTGAAATGCAACCGATGCAAGTCCTCGCTCCTGCGAAGATTAATCTTTCGTTGAAAATTCTTGGCCAGCGGAGCGATGGTTTTCATGAGATCGATACTGTCATTACGCTGGTTGCGCTCCATGACGAGATCAGAATCACCAAGGGAAAGCCGGGAAACGGAATCGAATTCTGCTGTGACGATCCATCCGTGCCTCAGGGCGACGGCAACCTGGCTGTGCGCGCAGCGAAGACGTTTTTTGAAGCAACCAGGATCGAGCCGGCTGTGTCGATCGATCTCAAAAAGAGAATTCCGCACGGCGCGGGATTGGGTGGAGGAAGCAGCGACGCCGCTTCGGTGCTGCTCGCACTCAACAAACTGTTCGAGACAAACTTCCCGCTCGAAGCGCTCGCGGAGATGGCAGAGTCGCTTGGTTCGGACGTACCGTTCTTTGTTTTTCAGTCTGCTGCCCGATGCAAGGGACGTGGCGAAATGGTCATGCCTGTCGAATTGCGCAGCCATTTTTCCGTTCTGTTGTTGAAACCGGGGTTTGCCGTCCCGACACCGTGGGCATACTCGCGGTGGCGCCATTCTCGAGAGATCCCGGGGGTTCGCTACGCAGCACAGGAATTTGCTCGTCAAACTTTCGTGAACGATCTCGAACGTCCGGTGTTCGAAAAATTTGTTTTTCTCGCACACGTAAAGATGTGGCTGCTCAATCAACCAGAAGTCGGTGTGGCGCTGATGTCGGGTTCCGGGTCGACAGTATTCGCGGTGATGCGCGAGGACTCAGACTTGGATCGCGTCGCTAAACGCGCCAAAGCGCTCGATCCGGAACTGTGGACCTGCGCGTGCGAAACGCTCTGATTTAAACGCGCGAGCGACGGCGTCCGGCCCCACGGCTGCGAGACGAATATTTCGCTGGCTTTCGCCTTGGTTCGATCTTCGAAATGCCCGTGCCGCTTTTTACCTCCATGATCTGATCGCGCAAAAGCGCAGCGCGCTCGAATTCGAGGTTGGCCGAAGCTTCTTGCATCTCCTCTTCCAATTCGCGCAGTAATTCGGTCACATTGAAATCGCCCCCGGCCTCTTGAATCACGGAAGCGGCGATTTCGCGTCCGCGAAGAATGGTGTGCAGGCTCTCCTGTACGGCGCGCCGAACCGTTTGCGGAGTGATGCCGTGCTTCTCGTTGTATTCCGTCTGCTTCGCGCGCCGGTATTCGGAAATGGACATGAGTGTTTCCATGCTTTGAGTGACCTGGTCGGCAAAGAGCACTACTTCGCCGTTCACGTGGCGCGCGGCGCGCCCTGCGGTTTGGATCAGGGAAGTCTGGCTCCGCAGAAAGCCTTCCTTGTCTGCGTCCAGAATGCACACCAGTGAAACCTCGGGAAGATCAAGGCCTTCACGCAGCAAATTTATGCCTACCAGTATGTCGAAATCCGCCGCTCGTAAGCCGCGCAGGATTTCGACTCGTTCGATGGCGTCGATGTCGCTGTGCAAGTACCGTACTTTCAATCCAACGTCGCGCAGGTAGTCAGCCAAATCCTCTGCTGTTCGCTTGGTCAGCGTCGTTACCAGAACTCGCTCGCTTTTCTCCACGCGCAGACGGCAAAGCTCAATTGTTTCGTCGATCTGATTCTTGAGCGGCTTAAGCGTAATTCTGGGGTCGAGTAGTCCGGTAGGGCGGATTATCTGCTCGACAACGAGCTGTGCACCTGGCGTATGAACGTCGAATTTTTCGGGCGACTCATCGGTTCTGGAGACGTGGATCTCTGAATTGAAGTTTGATCGCCGGGAGCCTGCTCGCGATTTATCGGAGTTCGGTGCCGATCGTTTGCCGCCAGGCAACACAAAGGGAACAAGTTCGTTTTCGCCGATTCGTTGCCGCCGGTGTGGAATATACCCTTTGTTTCCAACCACGCTGTTTTGAATTTCAAATTCTGCCGGCGTCGCGCTGACGTAGACGATTTGGTTCGTTAGCTTCATGAATTCATCGAAATTCAGCGGCCGATTATCGAGAGCGCTGGGCAGCCGGAACCCGTAATTTACAAGTACAGTCTTGCGTGAGCGATCGCCTTCATACATGCCCCCAATCTGTGGGATGGTGGCGTGCGATTCATCGATGACCACCAGAAAATCCTTTGGAAAGAAGTCGATGATCGTGTACGGCTTGGAACCTGGCGGGCGTCCGGATAGATGCCGTGAGTAGTTCTCAATCCCGTTGCAGAATCCCATTTCCTGCAACATTTCCAGATCGTATTCGGTCCGCATTCGCAGGCGTTGCGTTTCCAGAAGTTTGTTTTGCGATTCCAGTTCTTTGATCCGCTCGTCCAACTCTTCGCGGATTGTGCGCAACGCACGATTGAGTTTGTCGGCCGGCGTCACGAATTGTTTAGCAGGGTAAAAGGTAACCACGGACAGCGACTCGTGCGCGTGGCCGGTCAAAGGATCAAAGCGTGTAATGGCCTCAATTTCGTCTCCAAAGAACTCGATTCGGATGCCTTCTTCGTCAGCCGACCCCGGATAAACTTCAACGACATCGCCCCGGACGCGGAACCTCCCGCGTGCGAAGCTCACATCGTTGCGCTCGTACAACATGTCGATCAAGCGACCCAGCACGGCTTCCCGTGAAATGTGCTGACCTCGTTTCACAGTGAGCAGCATCTGTAAATAATCTTCCGGCGAAGTAATGCCGTAGATGCATGAGACGCTCGCTACCACGATGGTGTCACGCCGCGACAGAAGCGCGCTCGTGGCCGCCAGGCGTAACCGCTCGATCTCTTCGTTAATGGAAGAATCCTTCTCAATGTAGGTATCGGAGCGGGGAATGTAAGCTTCCGGCTGAAAATAATCGAAGTAGCTGACGAAATACTCGACTGCATTCCGCGGGAAGAATTGTTTGAACTCGGAATAAAGCTGTGCGGCGAGTGTTTTATTGTGCGAAATAACGAGCGTAGGCCGGTCCAACTCCCGGATCACGTTTGCGATGGTAAACGTTTTGCCCGAACCGGTGACACCCAGCAATGTCTGGTGACGGTTGCTTGCTTCAACTGACTTAATCAGCTTGGCAATCGCCTGTGCCTGGTCACCGCGCGGTTTATAGGTCGATTCGAGCTGGAAGGACATCCCGCAATCTAGCAGCGGCTGAAGAGAATTCCCAATGGTTGCCCTTTAACGAACAGTTCATGCGTTCCGGATTTGTCCCAGGACTCTGCGGAAATTGTCGCTCCGGTCCCGGATAGTTGTGCTTCTGGTCAATGCTGATATCATCGTTTACCTCTTGGTCCCGGGCGACCACACTTTCACGGTGCAACGTTGACACGGTCGTAATGGGAAAGCATTGGCATCGCGGTGATGCATGATAAAGATAACGCAGAGCGCGGTCATGAATTTCAGAAGCTGCTTGGCAGGCTGATACGATATGTCAGCTAACGTTAAGGCTGCTGTGCGGCTGGAGATCGGCCATGTCTTGTTCATGGATTTGGTCGGCTACTCCAAGTTACTGCTGGACGAACAGCGCGAGCAGTTGCAGCGCCTGACTGAAATCGTCCGTAGCACCGAGCAAGTTCAGGCTGCGGAAGCAACAGATAAGCTGATTCGTCTTCCTGCTGGTGATGGAATGGCGCTGGTCTTTTTCAATAGTCCCGAAGCGCCGGTACGATGCGCGATCGAGGTCAGTAAAAAGCTAAAGCAACATCCTCGGTTGAAGCTTCGCATGGGCGTTCACAGCGGACCGGTCGGTGAAGTTCACGATGTAAATGGTCGAACAAACGTTGCAGGCGCAGGAATTAATATTGCGCAGCGCGTGATGGACTGCGGCGATGCGGGTCACATTCTCCTGTCCAAGCGGGTGGGGGAGGATCTGGCACACTCTCGTCAATGGCGCCCTTATCTACATGAGCTCGGCGAATGCGCCGTCAAGCACGGCGTCCCCGTCTTCATAGTGAATCTTTACACGGACGAGATTGGGAATGCTCAATTGCCGGAGAAACTGAAGCAATGGCAATCAGACCAGGCCGCACAGGTAGAAAATGGTTCGCCATCGTCCGCTCGGCGTAAAGCGATGTTGACCCTGGCTGGGATTCTCTTGCTCGCCGCCATCGGGTTCAGCATGTGGTTTTATTCCAGGCAGGCAGCTCTGACTTCTCTAACGGCGGAGAAAACCGTCGCGGTGTTGCCATTCCAAAACTTTAGTCCAGACAAGGAAAATGCGTTTTTCGCAGATGGCGTTCAAGACGACATCCTCACCAGTCTGGCAAGGATCAAAGAGCTCAGGGTCATCAGTCGTTCGTCCGTAATGAAGTTTCGCGACGCTGCAGATCAGAATCTGCGCCAGATCGGCAAAACACTGGGTGTGGCGAATGTGCTTGAGGGTAGCGTTCGTCGGGAAGGCGACCGGGTAGTCGTCAACGTGCAATTGGTGGATGCACAGAGCGCCCGGCAGATCTGGGCCAACCGTTACGATCGTACCCTGGCTGATTCGCTGGGTTTGCAGGGTGAGCTGGCGAGTGAAATCGCCGATGCCCTGCGAGCTACGCTCAGTACGGATGAACAAGCGCGAGTAGTAGCCAAGCCCACAAAGAATCCGGATGCATATGTGTTTTATTTACGGGCAAATCAGATTTCGCGAAACCCGGACACGGTGCTGGAGGATTACAAGACCGCCGAGCAACTTTACATGCAGGCGATCGCGCTCGACCCGGATTTCGCGCTGGCTCATGCGCGGCTTGCATCCGTTTGCGCTGAAGTTTTTCATTACTACGAGCCAACCGAGGAGTTGAAAGGCAAAGCTCGCGCCGAAGCTCAAACTGCCCTTCGTCTTCAACCTAACCTGGCGGAAGCACACTTTGCCCTTGGTCAATGCATCTATTGGATGGATGAGGATTACGAGCGCGCTCTTGAACAATTCGACATTGCCGCTCGTTTGGCGCCAAGTAACGGAGATGTTGCTCGTCTGATTGCGGCGATTAAACGCCGGCAGGGTAAATGGGAAGAAGCGCTGAAAGAATACGAACGGGTTGCCAAGCTGGATCCACAAAACCCGAATACCATCCGCGAACTTATCTTTATCAATACCGCGATGCGCCGCTGGCCTGAAGCGTCACTGTGGGCAGAGCGAATGCGGGCGATGGCTCCGGCGTCAACCGTTGCGAAAATTCAGAGTGGGTACGTCGACTTTTGGTGGAAGGGAGATACGCAATTACTAAAATCGCTTCTCGATACTGTCCCAGCCGCTAACGATCCAGATGGCGCTGTCACTGCGTGTCGATGGGAAGTAGCGATGCTGAAACGCAACTATTCTGAGGCCAAAAACATTCTGCAAACATCATTGCTCAATGAGCTTTCGTACACGAACGCTGGCGCGACACCGATAAGCTTCTTCGAAGGCTGTGTTTATCTCGCTCAGGGCGACAATGTGAATGCGCAAAAGGCATTCGAGCTCGCAAGACCGGCGTTTGAAGCAGCTGTGCAAGAGGCGCCAGAAAGCGCCTATCGGCACGCGAATCTCGGTTGGTTGTACGGCTTTATGGGCCGAAAAGCCGACGCGATTCGGGAGGGGCAACGCGCGGTCGAACTCAAACCGGAGTCGAAAGATGCAGTCGACGGTGCGCTGATGAACTGTTATCTCGCGTTGATTTACGCGCGTGTAGGAGAGAAGGAACTAGCCATTCCATTGATAACGCGTCTTCTCAAAACTCCGGGCGCGGTCGACAGCGTCGATTACAGCATAACCGTTAACGATCTGAAATATCGCTGGGAATGGGACCGTGTTCGGAGCGACCCGCGTTTTCAAAAACTCCTCGAACAACCAGAGAAGTGACTCGTCGTCACTTGATCTTCGACCAGGTATGGACTGACTCTGGTGAAATTCTACTGCACGGCACCTTCGATCGAACTCCGAACTTGTCGATTGCGAACGACCGGCAAAATATGAGGCTTAGTCTGCCAACCGAGCAGTGAATCCGAAAAAGTTTTTCTCCGAGCTAAAACGACGAAGAGTCTACAGTGTCGCCCTGGCCTATGTGGTCGGTGGGTGGGCGCTCGCTCAAGGCATTGCTCAGGTCTTACCGGTGTTTAGCATCTCGAATTGGGTCGTGCGCCTAATTGTGCTCCTCATCATACTGGGATTTCCAGTCGCGCTCGTCCTCTCCTGGTTTTTTGATCTCACGCGATATGGAATTGTCCGAACGCCCGACCTCGACACGCGCCGTATCGATACGAACCAAGTGCAGCCTGATCCCGGTCGAGCGGACTCAACTGAAAAATCGATTGCAGTAATGCCTTTCAACGATTTGAGCCCTTCCAAAGACCACGCCTACTTCGGCGAGGGCATTGCAGAAGAACTTCTGGGGGCTTTGGCGAAAGTTGATGGCCTGCGCGTCGCGGCGCGGCGGTCTTCATTCTGGTTTAAGGACAAAGAAGCCGAACTCGGCGAAATCGCGTCAAAGCTAAATGTGGGGCATGTCCTCGAGGGTAGTGTCCGTCGTGATGGCAATCGAGTGCGTATCACTGCGGAACTGATCAACACATTCGACGGATTTACCATATGGTCGGAAACATATGAACGGGAAATGCATGGAATTTTTGCGCTACAGGATGAGATCACTGGTTCTATTGTCGACACGCTCAAACTCAAACTTGCGATTTCGCCCTCACGTCCATCTCGGAGTACGGATGCGTACGATGCTTATTTGGAGGGCCTCGTTTATTCCGACAGAAATACAGAACCTGAGTTGCGAAAGAGTCTCGAATTTTTTCAGCAAGCGCTTGAAAAGGATCCCAAGTTTAGCCGAGCATGGATCGGAATTGCTAAAGCATGGCTGTGGTTGGCCGACGCTTACCTTCCACCGCTTGAAGCGTATCCTAGGGTCCGCGACGCCGCCGTTCGCGCTTTGGACCTGGACAACGAGGAGGCCGAAGCACACGTATATCTCGCCGAAACCAAACGCATACTGGATTGGGACCTTGACGGCGCGGAGGCGGAGTTTAATCGCGCGGTCGCAATCGATCCCAATTCGACGCCATCGAACTTCTTCGTTGCTGCTCTGCACGCCGCTCGCGGGAATCGCGACAAAGCGCTGGCGTTTTTGCAGCGCACATCGAGAATCGATCCAGCCTCACTTTGGGTGAGTAATTTCGCCTGCGAACTTTATCGTTATTTCGGTCTTTACGATGAAGCAATCGCCGCAGGAGAGCGCGCTCTTCAGCTGGACCCGACGTTTGCACACTATGGTGAACCATCTCTCGCCGCGCTGTATCGCGAGATGGGTCGCTTCGACGATGCGATTGCGCTCTACCAAAAAGCTCTGGAATTCACTGGAAGACCAGGATTTGGTCTGGCAATCACGTATGCTCGCATGCACCAGCGCAACAAGGCACTGGAAGCTCTTGAGGGAGCTGTCGCGGGCTGGGGTTATCGACCCGGTGATGCCATTGCTCACGTCCATGTAACACTCGGCGCGTATGACGACGCGATTCGCGAACTCGAACGGGCGTGCGAGCAGCGCTCGTCATCCCTGCACGGCGTTGGGATCGCACCCGAATTTGTACCGCTTCGGTCGGACAAACGTTTCAGGTCAATTCTCCAAAGGATCGGACTCGAACCTGAGAAGGTTTTCGCGGCGACAGCCGGATGATTATTGCACAATTATGTGTCGTCCGTGGCCGTGGGCGGGCACACCGTATTTATTTAAGTCCTGCTGCGCCACGTGCATTCCGAAGAGCAGGATCGCAATCAGGCCGAAATACAGGATCGACATTATCCAGCGCTGGGACGTTGTGACTTCAAAATAACGTTGTTCGTCTTCGGTTCGTCTGCGGAAAAGTGAATAGATTCGCGGCAGCGACAAGAGCACAATCAACCAGATTATAAAATTCGGATATTTCCATCCAAACCAGAGGAGCAAAGCGAACCCTGGCAACCAAAGCCACCGCGAAAGCGCGGTCACAATGCGCCCGCCATCGAGCATTCCGACCGGAGTAAGGTTAAACAGATTGAGAAAATACCCGAACCAGGCGAGAGCGATAAAAAGCGGTGCTGCGAACAATTCGCCGAGGAAATTGCAGATCAACGCGCCAAAGCTGCCCAGCATCGGACCGCCAATCCCGACACATGCTTCCATCCACGCATTCCGTGGCGCTTCCTTAAGCGCGATGAACGCACCCATAAATGGAATGAAAACAGGCGCGCCGACTTTCAATCCGAACTTCTTAGCGACGAGCAAATGTCCGGTTTCGTGCACGAGCAAGAGAAGGACAAATCCCAGCGCGAACTGCCAGCCCCACATCTGGGTATAAACCCAGATCATCAACAGCATGGTCCCGCCCGATTTCAACAGGATGGGGAGAAATTTGAGCAGCGGCAGCAGTACAAACTTCAGCTTTGCGAAAAACTTCGCGATCACGACGCCAATCACCGCAATCGGCGCGAACGCCTTCTTCACCCGGCTCCACGCTGTTTCTTCGGATGGCGCCTTGTACTCCTCGGTTTGTTCGGTTTGAAGGTTCATGGCTTCGTCACCTTAAATTGTTATGCGTTCCAATTCATCAAATGCGGCGCCAAGGTGATCGAGTACGTCGCGCGGCAATAACGATTGCTCGCTTTGGCTGCCACTAAAAATCGCCATTTCCGCGGCACGCCCGCATAACCACGCGCCGAGTCGGGCGGCGTCGTAAAGAGACAGACCTTGTCCGGCCAATCCTGCGCAAACTCCCGTGAGAATGTCGCCCATCCCGCCAGTAGCCATTCCCGGATTGCCGGTAGTGTTGTAGCTTAGCGGGTGGTCCCGTTCAGCCACGATCGTTCGGCTGCCTTTTAATAAAAGCGTTGCAGGAAAACGCTGACAGAATCTGGTTGCCGTTTTGGCGCGCGTCTCTTTCTCGTCAGGCGAAAGCCGTTTCATCTCGCCGGGATGCGGCGTGAGCAGCCGTTTCCCTTTGGAACGTTTGAGCGTCGTCATTTTCCCCGCCAAGATGTTGAGTCCGTCGGCATCAACCACCATTGGCTGTTTCGCTTTCTCGATCAGGTCAAGAATTTCGGAAGCGCGAGATTTTCCAAGACCGGGTCCCACCGCCCAGACGTCAGGCTTTTCCTTGAGCAAATCGCGGTAGGACTTGAGTGGCTTGACCATTGATTCCATTGGCGCTGCGCCGGCGACAATCTCGTAGATCTCTTCAGGAACAAAGACCTCGACCAGCCCTGCGCCTGCGCGTAATGCGCCCTGCGATGTCATAAGGGCCGCGCCAATGAATCCCTTGGAGCCAGCAACGACACCAATGCGTCCACACTGGTTCTTGTATGTGCTGAATTTGCGCCTCGGCAGTAACTCACGAAGAGCCGGCAAGGCAGCGACAACTTCTTTTGCCCTTTTCTCTGGAGAACGCAGTTCATCCAAATGCACAACTTCCAGCCTGCCGACGAAGTTCAGCGCTTCGTCAGCCAGCAATCCGGGCTTTGGGAATCCGATTGTGACTGTAAAATCTGCGACGACACAGTCGCGATCGGCTTTACCAGAATCGCCGTCGAGACCGGTCGGGAGATCGACAGCGAATACAAACGCGCCTTTCTTCGTCCTCAGGTGATTGATGGAGCGACACGCCGCACGGAGTGGATCCCGTAGAGGCGGCTTGGCCCCGAGTCCAAGCAAGCCGTCGAGAATTATCAACGGAACCGCGGTATCGAGGTATGCCTCTGCCGCGACCGCATCCTGAGTTGCAGCCAACTGTTCAGCCGCCTCGGCCCAAAGTTCGACGAGGATCACGCCGAGATCAGCGCTGCTACCACGGGATGGTGTCGCGCCCAAGATTTCGGGCGGTCTGCGGCGCAGGCTATCAAGTTTTTTGCGCATCAGTCCGCCGCAATCGCCTTCCTGGAAGGCAAGTAGTACTTCAATTTTCCATCCGAGGCGGCGTAACCGTTCGGCTGCGACCAGCGCGTCCCCGGCATTGTTACCTTTTCCTGCGAACACAATGCACCTGCCAGGGTTGCGAAAAAATCTGGTGACCGCTTGTGCGACGCCGGCGCCTGCTTTGTCCATTAACGCTTCAACTTCCACTCCTCGCGCAAAGGCAGCTTGTTCCGCGCCCCGCATCTGCGCCGAAGTCAAGACCGGCAGATTCAATTATCCCTCCTGTTTTTTTGACGACGTTTTTGCCTCTGAGCCGGCCGGTTTCGATGAGCTCTTTTTCCGCCGCGCGCTTCTCTTGTGCGAACGCTTGGACTTGCGACCTTTAGATTTGGCTACCTTGGTTTGATCGATGTACGGTTGCAACGGAATGCTTTCGCCCGTTGCCACACGTGTAGTCGATAATGCGCCGGCGACGGAATTACGTCCGCGGACGCCGGCTGCAATTTCTTCGGCAAGTTTCTGACGATAGGAATCGGTTTGCGCTAACGCCGCTTCGGTCGGGTTTGTCAGGAATCCGCATTCCACAAGGACGGACGGAATGTTCGTTTTTCGCAGGACGAAGTACCCACGGCGTCGGACGTTGCGATTTGAGGACGGTGCGCCGCCTGCAACAAAATAATGGATCGCTGAGGCAAGTTGGAGGCTGTCCCGGTTATAAAAATATGTTTCGATTCCACCGGCTCCCGTGCGCTTGGCGGAGTTGAAATGGATGGAAACAAAAATGGCGTTAGGATAAGAGTTGGCGATTGCCACACGAGTTCCCAGGGGAACAAATACATCGCTGTCGCGGGTCATAACCACCCGATAACCGCTGGCGGCGAGCGTCTTCTTCAACCGCTGCGCGACGTCCAGCGTCATGTCCTTTTCCGAGACTC
Source organism: Candidatus Udaeobacter sp. (assembly GCA_036558805.1). GTDB lineage: Bacteria > Verrucomicrobiota > Verrucomicrobiia > Chthoniobacterales > UBA10450 > Udaeobacter. Next base: position 24,045 of record DATBEX010000035.1, on the reverse strand, counting down.
TTTGACCGGGAATTCCGCCGCGGTCATACCCGCCGTGACCAGCGTCGATCACCACCGTAGTCGCCGCACTGCTGTCTTTCGACGCTCGCCTCGCGTTGGCCGTGGGGAGAGTCGCGTACGACAGAAATGCTATTAGCAAACTGACGGCAAACAGACGGAATCGGTAAAGATTTGCTGGCATCCCTAATCGTCCTTCGGCAGCTCAGGCGGACGAGCTGATAATTTGGGTGCAGTGCCTCGGGAGCTTTGTGCAGTCGGCGCTTCAATCATTCCCCCGTGCACTGCGACCTGGCCATTTGTGGCACGAGCCAGGCGTGGCCGCGTTTTGGTTTCCATAAAAGACGAATGGGCGAGCAATTCGCCATTCAAACCTATGCGCGAATACGCCCAGGCGCGCGGAGCAGAACAGTGAAGAACGTGCAACTGATTTGCCTGATCGATCTCTGCCTGTGGTTCTTCAAAAGCGATGGAGCGGCCTAACGAATAAGTCGCATACACAATGCCAGTATCCCTGTCCTGCACGCGGACGTACAAAGATGTATGATCCGGAAATCGATTGGTCAGAAGTGAGTAGGTGCGCGCGTTGCCAGGCGCAGCAATGCCATCAGGGATGCCGACGGTTTGCTGCCAGATTGGTCGTGCGTCAGTTACTTCAAAAACTCTCGTCGGCGAATAAAAAAACTTTCCCAGGTCGGCAAAGTAAACATGTGTCCGCACATGATAAGTACCGAAATCGTGCACCGGATAGAGCGGAGTCAGATTGATCTGTTGCGTGACTCTCTGCCCGGTTCCGACCTTCAAAGGCGGCTGAGCGCTCTCAGCGCTGAGCGGTGCAATCGGCTGGCCTTCGTCTCCAGTTATCTCAAACCCCAGCCAGGATTGCCCGTCGGCATCGTGTAGGTCGATTTCGCGTCCGGCAAGATTGGTGATACTGAGTGTTGCTACGACCGGCTCGTAAGCGATGTACTGCAAACGCTTGAATTTCACTTCAATCTGAATTTGGCCTTGTACTCCAGCGGCGAACAGGAGAAAGCATGCGACTGGGAGCGCGCGAGAGATCACATTCTTAAATGACGCGATCCGAATAACACGGACAGTTGAGACGTTAAAAGAGTTAGAAAGGTTACAACGTTTACGCATTGCCACTCTTTTCAGCCAGTCTTTCAATCTCTTTCTCGCTTATCACTTTTCTGATCGTCGAGTTCACGGAGATGTGCTGTTCTCGGATGCAGGAAAAAGCTGTAAAAGCCGTGAAGGTTCGGCTTGAACGGCCTGCAATTTATCGTCGTAATAAATTCGGATCCTGTATCCCAGATATTTTCGCTTTCCGCTATCTGAGGCAGACCCTTTTGAAGTTCGACCCTTTTGCCCTGGCCGAATCGTCGCCGCGGCCTCGGAAAGCGATGTCTCCGGCGAGACTACTCCAGTTTTCGGCCGGAGATAACTCACCGACAGCACCTCGGGATTCGCGTCAGACCAATCGTGCTTTGGCGTCAGCCATTCGTAATTCACGTCCGCATCGGTGAGCTTTACGTCCTTGTCACCAACCGTGTCATAAAATTCCACTAAAATTTTGACCTTGGTGTGATCGACCGTTGCGTCTTGTTGTTTTTTAATACCGATACGTAGAGCCAGGTTCGTATCGGCATCGGGATCGGGCGTCTCAGCAGCTTTAACTTCCGTGATGCCCATCACCGGGCCTTCCGCGTTGCCGCCAACATCCCTGTGTGATTCGGCACCCGGTGACGTGCTCGCCGTGCCAGTTTCCGCCGGGGCTGGAGCTGGTATCCCCTCCTTCAGGCGCTGATCAGCCAACTCATAGGCCTCTCCAGCCGAAGGACCAATATCGTGCAGCTTGCGCCACGCTTCATTCGATTTGTCATAAAGCTGCATGGAATCGTAAGTCTTGGCTAATTCCTCGAGCACAGCGACGTTGCTGGGCTGGCTGTCCAACGCTTCCTCGAAACGGGCGAGTGCGTTCGTTGTATCGCCGCGGTCACGGAGCTCGACGCCTTCCCGGAGCAGCTGATCGACAATAGACGGAGGAGGAGTCTGCGGCATCGTCTCGGGCGAGGGAGCTGTCTTGGGAGCCGGAGCCACTGCTACCGGTGTTGAGACGGGAGGAGCCGCCGGTCGAGCCAGGCTGGCCGCGAGTGCCTGGGTGGAGGTTCGCGTGCCGCGAACCCGAGCTACATAATAGGACGTGGCGGCGCAGATTTCCGCTACCGCCAGAATCACAACCAAGCCGAGTCCGACGTTAAAGCTTGGATCGACCTGCGTAGCCCGTGAAAGAAGAGTCCGCATGCAGCAATAAACCCCATTTCTGTAAGCGCGCCCTTACCAAGCTGTCAACTCGGGCCTCCGCCGCGGTAAATCGTCAAAACCCTGAATCGTAAATCGCGTACTCTTTTGACATCCCAACGTTTTGGCGAATCACCACCGGGTTATCGCGAAATGTCGTTCTGGCTCAGCATCTTGAACCCTTCGCCCATCAGAACCGAGGAGGCGCATTCGGTGTCGTCCACGTGCAAAGCAATCGCCGCAAAACCACGGGGTCGGATAAGCAGGGGATAAGCGAAATGGACATTCACTTCAGCCATTACGAGTGCAGCAAGCAGTTTCACCAGTTGCGTGGCGACTTCTCGAATTTCCACGACCACGACCTCACAAACGCCAAATGGCACGGTTTTTTCCCGGAACAGTTTTTCCACTCGCGCGGGATCACTCGCGATGATTCGAGCAATAGCCGAATCGGTTGATTCTGATACGCTCAACGCCACGACATGTGTGCTTTGCGTAGTGAGCAGTTTCACGACATCCAGCATCGCTCCCACCTTGTTAGGCAGAAAAACGGAGAATTGCTTCACCAATGGCCCCTCTATTTTCGATGTTGTTTCCGGTAAATTCGCAGTCATTTCGATAGCGCCCTTCTGAAACATTCCAAGGCGCGTGATCCAAACTATCTCATTTTCATTGGCAAACCCAATATATTTCAATTCTCCAAAGCGCCGTATTGAGGCTGTTCATTTCACGCGACGTCAATATACTGTCGCAATGATTGCGGGCGTGCATTTTCTTCGCTACAGCAAGGACCCCGAAGGCGATCGTACCTTCTTCAAATCCACTCATTCTATGATGATTGAAATGCGTTCAACTTGAGAAAAGGCGAAACTTTAGTCTCAAACTTAGAAACGCTCAGGTTCACTCGATGGACGAAGAAAATGAGTTAATCGCCCTGCGACGCAAGAAACTCGACGCGCTCCGTGCGAAAGGTGTTGAGCCATTCGGTGGCGGTTTTGAGGTTAGCGGATCCATCGCCGAGGTGCGTGAAAAGTTTAAGGAAGGCGAGACCCTTTCTGCAGCGGGCCGCATCACTGCGCATCGGGACATGGGCAAAAGTCATTTCATCGATCTGCGAGACGCTACAGGGCGTATCCAGGTTTATATTCACGCGAAAGAAGTCGGCGCAGAGCTGATAGACCTTTTTAGGTTGCTCGACCTTGGCGATTTCATCGGGGTTGAAGGCACGTGCTTTGTCACCAAAAGCGGGGAACCGACATTGAAAGTCCGGACGTTTCAATTACTCGCCAAATCTTTACGGCCGCTTCCAGAGAAATGGCATGGATTGCAGGATGTCGAAGCCCGGTATCGACAACGGTACCTGGACCTTCTTACGAACGAGCGTTCGCGCATGGTGTTCGTGAAACGCATCGCGATCATCAGTGAGACCCGGGGCTTTTTTCAGGAGCGCGGCTTTTTGGAAGTCGAGACGCCGATGTTACAAACCATCGCCGGTGGCGCGGCAGCGGAACCGTTCAGCACTCGTCATAAGGCCCTGGGCCTGGACCTTTATTTGCGGATCGCGCCCGAACTTTACTTGAAGCGGTTGCTGGTGGGCGGCTTCAACAAAGTATTCGAGATCAATCGTAACTTTCGTAACGAAGGCATCTCTCGAAAGCACAATCCCGAATTCACAATGCTCGAGGCGTACTGGGCGTATGCCGACTGGGAAAAGATAGCAAATCTGGTTGAAGAGCTGATTTGTTTTCTCGGCGAGAAAATCTGCGGCTCACTGACAATTGAGCATCGGGATGCCGATGGAAAGGTTGTTCGCACTATCAATTTGAAACGGCCCTGGCGCCGGGCGCGCTACCACGATTTGGTTCGAGAAGTTGCTGGCAAGGATTGGTTCAATCTTTCCGGCGAACAACGTCGCGATCGTGCTATCAACGAGTTCAAACTCGAAGTCCTCCCGCAACTGGCCGATTTCGAAGTGACGCAGCACGTATTTGAAAAACTGATCGAAGAGAAGACGATCGATCCGCTGTTTGTCACGCACTGTCCGAAAGAGTTGGTTCCATTGGCAAAGCAAAACCCGGCGGATGCCTCGCTGGTCGATGTTTTCGAATTGATTATTAACGGGGCCGAGATTGCTCCGGGTTACAGTGAGTTGAACGACCCTCTTGTGCAGCGCCAGCGTCTGCTTGAACAAGCCGGCGAAGAGAGACAAAAGATCGACGAGGAATTTCTACTGGCACTTGAGCACGGTATGCCGCCTGCCGGCGGCTTCGGCATTGGAATCGATCGGCTTACCATGCTTCTCACTGGCGCGGAGTCGATTCGGGACGTGATCTTGTTCCCGTTGCTGAGACCGAAAAAATAGTCTGGGAGCAGGCGGTTGTTTTTCTCGTTAGGGGCCTCAGGTGCTGCGTAGCTCTTGATACGAGAGCCGGCGCAACAGTGCAATATCCGTAGAGGAGGCGGGAGTTGTGCGTTTTTCGGGAAAGCGTTGAAGAGCACGAGCAAAACGATTCGTTGAAACGATGACCGATTGAAGCGATGAAGCATTCAAACGGGTACAAGAGCTACATCGTTACAATGGGAGAGACTACTTTTGTAACTGTTTTAAGTTTGTAATCTTTCAACCTGATCCATGAAAGCTTTCGAGATTTCCGGGTTGCCGCCCGACGAAGTAAACCGCTTCGTGAACGGGGAACATTCCGATCCCTTTCGAGTTTTGGGTCCGCATCGGATCGGGGACGATTTGGAGATTCGGGTGTTTCGGCCGGATGCGCGAAAGATCGAAGTCGTCCTGGATCAGCACCCGGAAGAGCCGATCACAGCGCAAAAAATTCAGCAGGACGGGTTCTTTTGCGCAACGGTTCGGGACGCAACGCGGGACATTCCATACCATCTTCGAATCACTGCGTGGGACGGGTCGCATTACCTGACACGGGATCCTTATCAATACGGACCAATCATGGGCGAAGTCGATCTGCATCTTTTCGCCGAGGGACAACATTGGAAGATTTACGAAAAGTTCGGTGCGCATGTTCGCACGATTGGCGATGCGACAGGCGTTTATTTCGCGGTATGGGCCCCGAACGCGCAACGGGTCAGCGTAGTTAGCGATTTCAACGATTGGGATGGCCGAGTCAATCCAATGCGCAAACTCATCGGCAGCGGTGTCTGGGAATTATTCCTGCCCGGCATCAAACAAGGCGCGCACTACAAGTTCGAACTCCGTAGCCAGACCGGGGTTTTGCTTCTCAAGAGCGATCCATTCGCATTTTTCAACCAGCATGGAAAATCGACCGCTTCGCTCGTCTACGATCTGGAACGTTACGCTTGGAACGATGGATCATGGATGGAATCGCGCCGGACGCGAGACTGGTCGAAAAGTCCCGTCAGCATCTACGAAGTCCACCTGGGTTCGTGGCGACGCAAAGCAGAGGACGGAAATCGCCAGTTAAGTTATCTCGAGTTGGTCGAAACGTTGCTGCCATACGTGCTGGAGATGGGTTATACGCATATCGAATTATTGCCGGTTGCCGAACATCCCTTTGAGGGTTCCTGGGGTTACCAAGTCACAAACTATTACGCGCCTACCAGCCGGTTTGGCGCGCCTGATGAATTCCGTCATTTCATCGACAAATGCCATCAGGCTGGCATCGGCGTGATCATGGACTGGGTCCCTGCTCACTTTCCAAAGGATGCCCACGCACTGGCCGAATTCGACGGCACCGATCTTTACGAGCACATGGACCCTCGCCAGGGCGAGCACCAGGATTGGGGTACGCTCATTTTCAATTATGGCCGAAACGAAGTGCGCAATTTTCTAATCGGCAACGCGCTCTTCTGGCTCGACAAGTACCACATCGACGGGCTGCGCGTGGATGCGGTGGCGTCAATGCTTTATCTCGATTATTCGCGGAAGCCCGGGCAATGGATCCCGAATGTTTACGGTGGGCGCGAGAACCTCGATGCCATCTATTTTTTGAAGCGTTTCAACGAAGTTTGTTACGAACGTTTCCCCGGAATCATGACGATCGCTGAAGAATCAACCGCATGGCCCGGAGTGTCCCGTCCGACTTACCTGGGCGGGCTCGGATTCGGTTTCAAATGGAACATGGGTTGGATGCACGATTTCCTGCAATACGTGAGCATCGACCCGATCTACCGGCGGTATCATCACGGCAATATCACGTTCTCATTGCTGTATGCGTTCCACGAAAATTTCGTTCTGGTGCTCAGCCACGATGAAGTTGTGTACGGCAAGCGCTCATTGCTATCCAAGATGCCGGGCGACGAGTGGCAGAAGTTTGCTAATCTTCGCATGTTTCTTGCGTGGATGTACGGCCATCCGGGCAAAAAGCTCCTTTTCATGGGAGGCGAATTCGGTCAACAAAACGAATGGAACCACGACACGAGTCTTGACTGGCAACTCGTTAGTCTTCCGCGAAACGATGGCCTGCGCCGGTTGGTACAGCATCTGAATTACATTTACAAAAGCCAGCCAGCCCTTTGGCAGCTCGACGATACTTATGAAGGATTTGATTGGATCGATTTGCACGACGCCGATAACAGTGTGGTCTCGTTCCTGAGAAGATCGCGCGAAGGCGACGTCGTCGTGTTTGTCGTCAACGCAACACCCATGGTCCGCTACAATTACCGCCTCGGGGTTCCCGAGCCCGGTTTCTATCGTGAGCTTATCAACACGGATGGCGAAACGTACGGCGGGAGCAACGTCGGAAATTTCGGTGGCGTTCAAACTCAGGATGTTCCCTGGATGGCCCGGGAACATTCGATCCTAATCCACTTGCCTCCGCTGGCGACGCTCGCGTTCAAGCGCGAGCGGTGAGTCTGGTTCTTGTTCAAGTCCGCTAGTGCACGTTTCTCTTTTGAGGCTCGCCATTCATTCGAGCGCGCCACGCTTGATTCTGAGGTTAGGCTAAGGTATCCACTAGCCTACGATGAAGGTGCATTTAATGCTGGGGTTATTCCTGTCGGGACTACTTTGTGGTTGCGCTGCCAACACTCCCTATTCGGAAACGGTGGTCGATACTACCAAGCATACCCAGGAAAGAGGACTGCCCGAAACACCGGTATACAACAGACCGATATATACTCCGGGAGGAAACAGCGACACGGTCGGACTTGGAGAACACTTTTAGCTCCGGGCTGCCGAAGATATGATCGCTTGACACGCCTACGGTATTTCCGAGCTAAATTCGCCGTCGCTGACTCGGGTGCGAATTTTCATCTTTGGCCGGATTGCCGTGATCGTGCGGATGATTTTCCCGCGTTCGTTCGTTGTGATGCTGTATCCGCGCCGCAAGGTTGCGTCTGGTCCGAGCACGCGGAGAATTCCTTCGATGTGACGGAAACGCTGATTTGCGCTTTCGAGCACTCGGCTTGGGGACGCAACTATTCGCCGGTGTAAATCGGCTAAACGGTTCCGGCGCAACATGAGCTCACGCGCCGGACGGCGCGCCTGCAACGCACGCCCGATGTGAAGCAGACTGCGTTTGTAACCGTCGATCTTGTGGGCAAGGCAACGCTGCAAAATTTCACAAGCGTGATCCAGACGTTGTTGCGCGTCATGCACCCGGTTGAGCAACTGACGCGAAAGCGCGCGCATGCAACCCTCAAGGCGTCGTTGAAGATCGGCGACATCAGGAACAATCAATTCTGCCGCGGCGCTCGGCGTCGGCGCGCGCAAATCGGCGACGAAATCGCAGATGGTAAAATCGATCTCGTGACCAACCGCTGAGACGATTGGCACCGTCGAATTGAATATGGCCCGCGCGACAATCTCTTCATTGAATTCCCACAAGTCCTCAATGCTGCCGCCGCCACGGGTAATCACGATGAGGTCGAGAGGGGCAAACGCCTCGTTAGGCGAAGCGAGTTCGCGGATGGCGACGGCGATCTCTTGGGCGGCCCCAGTCCCCTGGACGCGGACGGGGTCGACCAGAACCTGCAACCAGGGTCCGCGCCGGCGTAGCACGTTTAGCATATCGCGAATCGCTGCACCGCTTGGTGACGTCACGATTCCGATCCGGCGCGGAAATTCGGGCAATGGCCGTTTACGCTCCGGCGCGAACAATCCTTCGGCTTCGAGTTTGCGTTTGAGCGCCTCGAACTTGGCCTGGAGCAGTCCGACTCCGCGGAGCTGAAGAATCTGGACGTTGAGCTGGTACTGTCCGCGCGCCTCAAAAACAGTGACGATGGCGTAAACCTGCACCTGCGTCCCATCGACGAGAGGCTGTCGCGGCGGTGCGATGGTGTCGCGCCAGATTACACAGGCGATCTGGGCGCGCTGATCCTTGAGCGTGAAATATTGATGGCCGCTGGGATGCAGTTTGTAATTTGAAATTTCTCCCTGGACCCACACCGCCCGAAATTTTGTCTCGAGCGTGCCGCGGATTTGTCGTGTTAGCTCGCCTACGGTGAAAACCTTTGCTATCTGCGGAAAGAAATCGGTGGGCGGCTGCATTGAGAAAATGTTCAACACACAGCGTCCAACGTCCAACGCTCAATTCTCACAGTTAGAACGGGCGTTATAGAGGGCGCTGCGTCGCCGTGCTTTGGGAAGAGTAAGACACCTGGAAGAGCCTTGACACAGCGGAGGCAGCTACAGGAGCTCTGCTTGGGCGCTCACGGGCGGTTTCAGTCCGAGCTTGCGGTAGGCGTTCGCGGTGGCGACGCGGCCTTGTGGAGTGCGCTTGATGTAGCCTTCCATGATCAAATATGGCTCGTTCACTTCTTCAATCGTGCCCGCTTCTTCGCCGACTGCGACCGCGAGCGAATTCAAACCAACCGGCCCGCCGTTGAATTTGTGAATTAACGTTTCGACGATGCGCTTGTCCCATTGATCGAAACCGTCGCGATCGATCTCCAGCATCGTTAGTGCGCGGTCGGCCAGTTCGGCGGTGATTTTTCCCTCCGCTTTTACCTGCACATAATCGCGCACCCAGCGCAGCAGATTATTGGCCGTTCGCGGTGTGCCGCGTGTACGCGTGGCGATCTCGGCTGCGCCAGCTGAATCAATCTCCACACCCAGCAAATGCGCGCTGCGCATAATGATCTTCTGCATCTCCTCTGCGTGATAATAATCAAGCCGGGCGGTCATTCCGAACCGCGAGCGGAGCGGCGCGCTTACCATGCCGGCGCGCGTAGTAGCGCCGATTAACGTGAACTTCGGCAGATTCAGACGGAGGCTGCGCGCCTGCGGTCCCTGGTCGATGATGATGTCGAGGCGATAATCTTCCATCGCTGGATAGAGATATTCTTCAATGGTCGGTTGGAGCCGATGGATCTCATCGATAAAAAGAACGTCCCCTTTTTCCAGGCTTGTGAGAAGCCCGGCGAGTTCGCCCGCCTTTTCAATGACCGGTCCGCTGGTGTTCTTAATGTTCACGTTCATCGCGTTGGCGATGATGTAAGCCAGTGTGGTCTTGCCAAGACCGGATGGACCGCTCAGCAAAATGTGTTCGAGGACGTCACCCCGCTTCTTCGCAGCCTCTACCATCAGTTCGAGTCGCTCGCGCACCTTAACCTGGCCGGTGAATTCGCTGAAGGCTGGCGGCCGCAGCGAAATTTCAAAGGCAGCATCTGGTTCCGGCGGTTTCACGACTCAAGGAGTAGGGAAGTAGTGGAGCGATGGGGCGAAAAGATCAAGACTCCATCATTCCATTACTCCAGTTTTTTGGTCAGTACGAGCTCGGTGCCGCGGCGCTTATGTACATAATCGACTTCATCAAAAGCGTTGCGAATGAGGAACAGACCGAGCCCGCCTGGTTTGATCATATCGTGAGAGCGGCCTTTCATTTCCCGGGGCAACACCTGTTCGCCGTAGTCGCGCAGTCGCACGCGCACGCATTTGCGCAGTCCTTCCATATGTAATGAGATGAGTTGATCGTCGCGCAGCCGGTAAGCGTATCGAATAACATTCGTGCACGCTTCATCCACACCGAGCACCATTAGCAGGCGTTCTTTCTCAGAGAACGGATAACCGTTGAGAAACTTGCGCACGCAGCTGCGCATCAACGCCAGGTTGGCTGTGTGACTGCTGAATTCGACCGTCTGTTTCTTCATTTAACCGCTATAGAATCTGAGCAGATTCACGGACTTCATTCAACTCCCAAGCAATCGCCGGTCAAGGTCGACCTGGCGGGATTGATCTGTCCATGGCTTGTATGAACTGTGGGCTTGCGTAAAAACACGATGGACACTCGTCCAAACCGCTGTTCAATTTCGAGCAGTATGTGGCGATGGTTCGTTGCGCTTTTGCTTTTAGCTGCGCCCGCGTTCGCGCAGGAGAACGCCACGGCGTATGAGGCGTTGCGCGTGGTCGGCTCCGAATTAGGAAGCGGCGCTCTCGATCACGTCGTCTCGATTACCGGCGTGAATGGCAACCCGCAGCCAGAAAAGTGGAAGATTATTTTGGAGGGTCCTGATGGTGGCGCTGTGCGCGAACTGGAAGTTGCCGATGGAAGGATTGATTCGGACCATCAGCCGAGTCGTTCACTTGCGGGTTCAACTGAGGACGCTACGATCGATACGTCGCGTTTGAACCTGGATTCGAGTGGGGCCTATGAAGTGGCAAGCCACACCGCCGACCTGTCGCACGCCAATTTTGCAACGGTCGATTATACCTTGCGTACCGATGAGCGTGGCGAACCAACCTGGATCGTTACTCTTTTAAGTAGATCGTCGCGTCCGATTGGCACGATTCATATCGGAGCGCAGGGGGGTACGGTGAAGCGAACCGAAGGAATGTTTGCGGGTGCGACAATGCAAGATGCGGAGAACGATTCCGACGACGATGAAGAAAGCGGCCCCTTCAGCGGCGTTAAACATCGCATCAAGGATACTTTTCACCGAACACAGGAGGAAGCGCGAGACATGTTTGACAGGGTGAAGCGCTCGTTTTCCGACTTCATTAACCGCAGGTAGAAACACAAAGTGAAAGGCGCATCTAACCAATGGCCCATTCTGCCTTTTGCAGAATGGAAGGATACTGCCATCACCCTGCACATGTGGACGCAGATAGTCGGCAAGATTCGGCTGACGCTCAGTCCATGGATAAACCATTCCTGGCACGTCACGCTCTACGTCACTTCACGCGGCCTGACGACGTCGCCCATTCCGTACCGTTCTCACACCTTCGAGATTCGTTTTGATTTTATCGATCACGAATTGCGCATTCTAAAAAGCGACGGGGCAACGCGAATGCTGAAGTTACAACCGCAATCAGTCGCGAAGTTCTACGAAACTGTCATGAAGGCTCTGAATGATTTGGAACTGCCGGTCAAGATTAACCTGTTGCCTAACGAGATCGAAAATCCGATCCCGTTCGATCGTGATGAAGAACATCACTCCTATGACCGTGAACATGCGAACCGGTTCTGGCGCGTGCTCGTGCAAAGCGATCGCGTATTTAAGGAATTTCGCTCGCGTTTCTGCGGCAAATGCAGTCCGGTGCATTTTTTCTGGGGCAGTTTTGATCTGGCGGTGACGCGGTTTTCCGGACGGCAAGCACCGCCGCATCCAGGTGGAGTCCCCCATTTGCCGGACGCGATCACGCGCGAGGCCTACTCGCAGGAGGTAAGCAGTCTGGGTTTTTGGCCTGGAAACGCGACTGCGCCGAGGCCAGTCTTTTATTCTTACGCGTATCCAGAACCGGCCGGATTTGCTCAGGCAAAAATTCAACCAGACACGGCCTTCTACGAGGCCAAGTTGCGCGAATTCATCCTGCCTTACGACGCGGTGTGCGCCGCCGAAAAGCCAGATCAAGCCCTGCTCGACTTCGCCCAGAGCGCCTACGACGCCGCCTCTAAGCTGGCGAAGTGGGATCGCGCCGCGCTGGAGGAAAAGAAGCCAGCCTTGCATTCTGCTTCGCAACATTCGTAATTAAGGAAGATGAATCCCGGTTGTGCAGCCGAGCAACATGCCTGGCGTGAAGTGAAAGATGGATGGCGTCCTCTGTACGGGGATGTGGACAAGATCGGCGTCGCCGTTGAGTGGCACGATTTTCGCACCGAATATCCCTTTAACTGGGGACGCACCTTCCATCCGAACAGCCTGGAGTTTTGTTTGAATCTCGATGGCCACGGAGCGGTCGGCACTGAACGTCGCGCACGAAGCGATTATGCTCCGGGGAACTGTGGCTATTACGCGCTCGCCGATGAACCGCTGCAGGCGTCGCGGCGCGCGCACGATCATCATCAGTTCGTGACGCTGGAATTTTCACGGGAACATTTGCAAAAACAATTTGTCCGCAACGAAGCTGACCTCGAGCCGGAGATTCGCCGGATTGTTTTTGGCAACAAAGAGGAAAACGTGGTCGCGCCCGCGCGTCCGATGACAATGCAGCAACGCAGCGTGGTTGCTGGTTTGGCGGAGCCTCCGATAGCAAAAGCAGCGCAGATTCTCTGGTATCAAGCCAAGGCGCTGGAGCTCATGGCGCATTTTCTTTTCGCGCCAAAGGACCCGGAATTTTTCTGCATGCGCCAAAAGCGGGTCGCGCGCGAACGCGTGGAACGCACGAAGGAACTTCTGGCTCGCGACCTCACTAATCCGCCGACGCTCGAAATGATTGGTCAGGAAGTGGGCTGCAGTCCGTTCTATCTAAGCAGAATTTTTTCGCGCGAAGTGGGCCTGACGATTCCGCAATATCTGCGCAACCTGCGAATGGAACGCGCTGCCGAGCTCTTGCGCTCGGGGCGTTACAACGTAACAGAGGCCGCGACCGAAGTTGGTTATTCAAGCCTGAGCCATTTCAGTAAGGCATTTTGCGAAACGATCGGTTGCTGCCCGGTGCTTTATCCAGTGGCAAAGAATGTCATTCTTGATCGCTGACGCAACGCGTTATTCGTGAATCGAGATTCGTGACTCGAAATCGATCGATGTAACGGTTCTCGAGTTTCGAATTACGAACCATGAAAATCACCCGCGCTCTAATCTCCGTTTCCGACAAAACCGGCATTGCCGCGTTTGCCCGCGAACTCGAGCGACAGGGTGTGGACATTATTTCCACCGGCGGGACAGCGAAGTTGCTGAAAAAAGAAAAAATTCCCGTGCGCGAGATTTCGAGTTTCACAGCATTTCCAGAGGTACTGGAAGGACGTGTGAAGACTTTGCATCCGCGCGTGCACGGCGGTCTCCTCTACAAGCGTGGCAACGAGAAACACGAAGCCGAAGCCCGTGAATGTGGATTCGAACCGATTGATCTTGTCGCAGTGAACCTTTATCCGTTTGAGGCCACCATTGCCAAACCGGACGTCACCCTTGCGGAAGCGATTGAGAATATCGACATCGGCGGCCCGTCGATGATTCGCAGTGCGGCAAAAAACTATGAATCGGTCACGGTGGTGGTCGATCCGGGAGATTACGGAGCGGTGCTCGAAAACATGCGCGACAATAAGGGCGAAACGACGCTTAAATTGCGCGAGCGTCTCGCTATCAAGGCGTTCATCAGGACCGGTGAATACGATCGCGCGATTGGCAACTTCCTGAACAGGGAGCAGACAACAGATGCGTCGTTTTCACTTTCGCTTCCACTGACGATGCGGTTGCGTTACGGAGAAAATCCACATCAAACCGCAGCGCTTTACGGCGATCTCGAGAAGCATTTCGAAAAACTTCACGGGAAAGAACTTTCGTTTAACAACATTCTCGACATCAGCGCTGCGACGAATTTGATCGCCGAATTCGAAGAACCAACTGTCGCGATCCTGAAGCATACAAACCCGTGTGGGGTGGGCTCGGACCCCGATCTTCGCAAGGCGTGGAACAAGGCGTTTGCCACGGATAAACAGGCGCCGTTCGGCGGGATTATCATATGCAACCGGCCGTTGACCGAAGCGCTGGCAAAGGTGATCAGCGAGATCTTCAGCGAGGTAATCATAGCGCCAGATTTCGAGCCCGAAGCCCGCAGCATTTTGCAGAAGAAAAAGAACCTGCGTTTGATTCGTTTGGCGACACCTGCGTCAGATGCGAGACCTGCGGTTGACGTTCGTTCAGTCTGCGGCGGAATCCTGGTTCAAGACGCGGATGTCACTGAGGAAGTAACGCGCAAAGTCGTCACAAAGAGGCGACCGACTAAAACGGAGCTGAAAGCGATGTTGTTCGGCTGGCGAGTCGTCAAACACGTGAAATCCAATGCGATTGTATACGCCAAAGCTGACCGAACGCTTGGAATTGGCGCCGGGCAGATGTCGCGCATCGATTCTTCACGGATTGCGATTTGGAAAGCGAAGGAGGCGGGCCTCTCGCTTAAGGGCAGCTCGGTCGCGAGCGACGCGTTTTTCCCGTTTCCAGATGGCTTGATCGTGGCTGCGGAGGCGGGCGCAACGTGTGCGATTCAACCGGGCGGATCAGTCCGTGACAATGAAGTCATTGCTGCCGCGAACGAGCGCAACATGGCGATGGTCTTCACTGGCGTCCGTCATTTTCGCCACTAGCGCAGCATTGCTCTTGTTATTCTGCGCGGCGCGAGGAATCTCAGGTTATTGCCCGCTTCGTTAAATTAATAGCCAGAGATGTTTCGCTTCGCTCAACATGACAACGCTCGGTTCGTCCAGTCGCCGCGCGTCGTTAACATCGAAGATTTGCGACGCGCGGCGAAACGTCGCCTTCCGCGAGTGGTATTCGATTACATAGACGGTGGCGCGGAGGACGAACGCAGCTTACGCGCTAATTGTCGCGCCTTTGAGGAAGTGACATTTCGGCCGCGCTGCGCCGTCGCCACGCCAACATGTGATCTCGGTGTGTCTGTGCTGGGCAAAACACTATCCATGCCGCTGATCCTTGCGCCCGTCGGTAGCAGTCGTCTCATGTATCCGCGTGGTGAAGAAGCTGCCGCAAGCGCTGCTGGAGCTGCCGGAATAGCGTATGCGCTGTCGACACTCTCCGGTTGTCGCTTGGAGGATGTTGCTGCAGCGTCAAAGGGACCGCTTTGGTATCAGCTTTATCTTGTCGGTGGACGCGATTGTGCGCTTTCTGCCATCGAACGCGCCAAAGCCGCCGGATTTTCGGCGCTGGTTGTAACAGTCGATACGGCTGTGGCTGGCATGCGGGAACGCGATCTTCGAAACGGCGCCAAAGAACTTCTGGGGGGCAACCTTAGATCGAAGCTGCCATTTGTTAGTCAACTGTTGATCAAGCCTCGTTGGCTTGGTCAGTTTCTAACCGATGGCGGACTGATGAAATTCCAGAATGTCGTCATTCCGGGTAAAGGGCCGATGTTGTACGCCGATGTTACGGCCGCGCTCGAGGATTCGGTTGTGACCTGGGACGATCTCAAGTGGATTCAGCGGGCATGGGGCGGTCCCATTGTTATTAAAGGAATACACACAGGAGACGATGCGCGTCGCGCAGTGGACGCGGGAGCAAAGGCGCTGGTCGTTTCCAATCACGGCGGCCGCCAACTCGACACTGTTGCGCCGACTCTGCGCGTTCTGCCCGAAGTTGTGGCTGGTGTAGGTGATCAAATCGAGATCCTTTTGGATGGTGGTATTCGTCGTGGGAGCGACATTGTCAAAGCGCTATGCCTGGGTGCGCGCGCCGTATTGATTGGCCGCGCTTACGCGTATGGACTTGGCGCGGCTGGCGGTGCGGGTGTTGCTCGAGCAATTGAAATCTTTCGCGCTGACCTTATTCGCACTCTCAAACTGCTTGGCTGTTCTTCAGTCGCTGATCTCGATCGATCCTACGTCGATGTGCTGGCGGACACGATCAGAAGTGACGAGGCAATGAACCGCTGACGTGATTAGTTAAATCGTTACAACGTTACATCGGACTTCCGAGTCAACGATTCGACGCTTTAACGATTCAACGTAGCGAAGCCAGTCGCCACAGCCAGACGCACAGGATGGCTGCAATAATGAGCGCCACCCAGCTTAATCCCATCGGAATCTGGTGAGTGCCCACCTGCACCGGAATCTGTTTGATCAATCGGATCAGATGACCAATTGCAAAGAGACCGAAAAGGACACTCGCGACACGTAATCCAGTTTTTTCTGGGTTCATGATTCCATTCTTATGATTGCGCTTTGGTTTGTCAGCAAAAATACGCGGTTACGCCTTACTTCTTCGTAGCGACGCTCCTTGGACGAAGATGCCAACAATAGCAAGAGCCAGAAATAGTATGGTTGATCCTGCCGGGGGAAGTGTAATTGCGCCTTGAAACACAATTAAATGCGCGCCGATTAACGAAGAGACAACGATAAGCGCCCAATTAAACAAAACGAGCAGGAGAATCGCGCCGATAATCCCTCCCACTACGAAGATGACGGTGGAATACTGCGAATACTGAACAAAAAACGCGGCAGCGATCGCGCCGGCAACTTTGCCTCCGGCGAGAAAACCAAGAACAGCAATCGCAATTTTCTGCAGGAACAGCGCAAGCAGCGCTCCAATTACACCGAGAACCAGGGCAACAGTTAACGCCAAAACAGATGATGGTTCATGAACAAGGTGCGGGGCAATTTCCACGCCTGCCGCGAACCCGACCGCCCCAACACATAACCAAAACAACCTTCGGCCAAATAACAAAACTACGGCGCCGATCAGCGCGCCAACAATTCCAACGGAGAAGTGCATCGGCGGAAAAGGATTTTGGATGGCCATGTTATTGAGGCGTTCGTTCCAGCGAACGCCTTTGTATTTGATCCCGGTGCTTGATACAAGCACTGCTACACCGCGCGATTCTGAAATCCGAAATCCACAATTCCCGCCGTCGCGCTGCCATGGCGTGGCAGGCGAATCTCAGGACAAATCTGAATATCGAAAAATTGAATGAAACTGTGTGCGGGCCTGCGATTTTCTTGCCATCCACTGCAAAATGCGCGAAGGAAGGGACGCTCGAGGTGGTATCTGAGCGAATCTTTTCGGGCTGTGGCTCAGCTTGGTAGAGCGCCTGGTTCGGGAGCAAATTCCACCGATTTTCGGAGCAACTCGTTTACGCCTCTGAAAACGATGCAACCGCTTGATTGCGTTAGGCGATGCCGTGCTAAATCACGTCGTCAGGGAATGCGCTAATTTCACCGAAACGATGTGAGATTCGATGTGAGAATGTGAGAAAACGATGTGAGAATTGTTCACTGCGTTTTCGGCTCCGGGTTGCGCTTGCAGTGCGCGGCGCTTTCCGACACAATGCGCGCTTCCACTTCGATGGACACGTTGACCAAGGACGATGTTCTGCGTGAGATTCGACGAACGGCCGACGAGAATGGCGGCGTGCCGCTCGGAAAGATCGCCTTCTTGGAGGCCACCGGAATTCGGGAGTCGGACTGGTGCGGGCGCTGGTGGACGACTTGGGGCGCTGCAGTGCGCGAAGCAGGTCTAGAACCACAGCGAATGAATCCGCGCTTAGATGACGAGATCGTCCTTGATGCCGCCGTCAGGATTGTTCGCAAGCTCGGTCGTTTCCCGACCGCTGCAGAGAGTCGTTTTGAGTGCAACGCTGATCCCGCCCTGCCGAGCCACAACACTTTCCGTCGATTTGGCGGTTTGGGCGAGCTACGAACACGACTCCAGGAATTCGCGGCCGAGCGCGGACTTGCCGACATTGTTGCAGTCCTACCCAATCAAGAAGCAGAGACGGCCGCGAGCGCGCATGCTGACAACCGCAGTGGAAGACCGCTGTCCGATGGCTTCGTCTATCTGATTAAATCTGGTCGCCACTACAAGATTGGTAAGGCCGACTCCGTCGAAGCGCGACACCGACAACTAAAGATTCAACTGCCACAGGCCGCCGACGTGGTGCACAGAGTCAAGACTGACGACCCTTATGGAATCGAGTCGTATTGGCATCGAAGGTTCGCGGACAAGCGATTGAATGGGGAATGGTTTGCCCTCTCGCCAGAAGATGTGAAGGCGTTTAAGCGTCGGAAGTTCATGTAAAGCCGTGCCATCTGATGGTGACACCGCGACCATTCGCGTGACGAACAAGCCAGCCTCAGCAGCGATATTCTGGATTTGCGCAACGGCTGCGCTGCTCAGGTTAATGGATTCATGAAAACAAGACTCCTCAACTGTTCGTTAGGTATCGCGGTTTTTGTGATCCAAAGTTACGGGCAATCTTCGTCGCCCTCACCGCCGCCCACGTTAATGAAGGCTCCGGAGGCCTTCGCCCGCATGACCGAGAACCAGGCACGCGAGACCGAAGCCTACACGCTCGGCGTGCAGGCCGTGCTGTGGGGCACGCAGTGGGTGAAGGCAGGCGAGACGTTCCGCCTGTTCAGCCGTCCGCTTCCCGCCGGACAGGAACGCTCGCCCTACGATCAGAATCCGCACGGCATCAACATCTGGGGTCACGCCAAAAAGCTGCTCAATGCGGATTTCCGAACCATTGAGACGCCGAACACGGAGACGCTTTATTCGACAGCACTGCTTGACCTCAAGGATGGTCCGATCGTCGTGGTTCATCCTGACTACGGCGACCGCTATTTCAGGACTAGCGTCTGGGAGCTACACGGTGACACACACACGATCAGCCAGAAGAAGGATGGCCGCCACCCGCCACCTTACGCGATTGTCCCCGTCGGATGGCAAGGCAAAATCCCGCAAGGCCTGAAGACGATTACGGTGCGCAGCCGCTATGTCGTCCTCATTCCACACATCGCGGTCTATGGCGACACTGACCTACCCAATGTTTACGCGCTACAAAAGGATCACAAGCTGATCGCGCTCAAAGATTGGGGCAAATCGAACGCGGAACTGCAACCCGGTGAGGCGATGCGTCCGATCCGCCGTCCCGATATCAAGACCCCAAATGAACTGATGTTCTTTGAAGAACTGGGCGAAACGCTGAAGGACATCACCATCCGCGACGACGAACTCGGGTTCGCACGCCAGCTTCAAGACATCGGCATCACGCTCAAGGATGGCTTTCAGTTCGAGAAACTCGACGCGGCCAGGGTCGCTGGCCTGAAACGTGCCGTGCTCGACGGCCAAACTCTGGCGGCGCACAAGGCACGTAACGTCGCTCCGCTGCAGCCTGGCGGCACGTGGTCGGTAAGTTATGACCTCACCAGTCTCGACGACTGGCTGAACCGGGCCGGCACTGGATTTGGCTATGTGTGGGGCGACCTTGCGACTGAGATTCTCTATCCAACGGCGCGAATCGACGCCGACGGACAGCCATTCAACGGCAAGAATCGCTACGTGCTACATTTTTCCCCTGGTCAGCTTCCGCCGGGGCGCTACTGGCGCGTCAGCATGTATGACCTGGAAGGCTTCTTCACCAACAACCCGATTAATCGCTATGGCATCGGTAATATGGCGGAGAAACTCCAGCCCGATCCCGACGGTGGCTTGACCATCACGATCCAGCATGATTCGCCGGGTAAAGACAAGGAACCGAATTGGCTGCCCGCGCCAGCAGAAGGATTCTTCCTCAATATGCGGCTCTATCAACCAGAGGAACGGATGTATCGCGGCGAATACATCCTGCCGCCGGTCAAACGTGTGCCGTAGGCGATGAATGTGATTCAGAAGATTTGGACGCTGCTCCAACGCCCTGTGACGGGCGCGGGCATCGCCGCGCTTTTCGTATACGCTGGCGTGATCTTTCTGTTTGTTGTGATGGTGATCGGAATGCCACTGCTGTCTTCTGGCGGCCAAGCCGAGAGAATGAGCAGAGCAAACGTCAGGTGCCTGATCAGCGGCGGGAACGATGAAAGAATCTCCCATGGCTGACCTTAACGAGCTAACTTCGCAGATGCCGACGACAGAGGAATCTGATTACATCAGCGCGGTTTTCCCTAACTTTCTTGAGCCGATTGCGGTCCTGTGCGACGCCATGCTTTCGCTGCCCGGCGGTGATCCGAACGAAGTCCAAACATCGGTGATCAAAAATGGATACGCCATGTCAATCATCGCTCTGGCCGCCTTTCTACTTGAAGGTGCGTGTGGTCGCGCCCGCTATTGCGCTGGCTTGGACGAAGAAGCAAAACGATGGTCGGCAGCGGCGACGCTTCGCGAGTTCAAGGAGAACGATCTGGCCGAGAAGATCGAAGAAATATTTGTGGTGCGGGACGCGATAGCGCGCGCGCACTTGTGGAAGGGCAAAACTGCGTGGACCGAGAATGACCTACGATTCACGCAGCTACCAGTGCAGTTGCCAGGCTATGGCGATGAAAAGTTCAAGAGACTCGTCGATCTGGATTCTCGAATAACCCGCAAGCTTAAGCTGGACGTTTTCCCGACCCGCATCCATCGCGGCACGGCCATCACCGTGCTCAAGGAATGCGTCGCCGCACTGGAATCGCTGGAATTGAAGCACGAAAAGTTTTTTCTGCCGTTAAGATTCCGAACGGTTCGACTCAGGGGAGGTGAGTTCCATCAGTTCTACAGGTGGGTTCGGGCCCTAAATACTTAGATTGCTCAACGGAACTGAACGCCCAAATGCTCCACCTCAAGAGAATCCCTTTACCAAAGCTGGGCGCGAGTCACCAGAGCACGCGCAGACTGAGATGCTCTGAGGAAGCGTATACCGCCTCACCGGAACAGCGATGAAGGATCTCAGATACTTGCAACACGGGGACTACTTTCCTGCCATGGCCTTCCAAGTGTTTCAGGAGTATTTCAGCAGCCGCTCGGCTTTTGACGGCTTTCTGACCTCAATTGCCGCGAACGAAGAGAAAAGCCTGTTCTTGAAAGTGGCGTCTCACTACAAGTTTCTGGTCAAAGACGGAAGGTTCTCTGTCCCCGGGTATGAGGAAGCGAAGGATTTCGACGAAACTTACCGCTTCGTGGGTCTGGTCGCGCTCATTGAGTGTGTTGAGTCGAGCGCGTCCTTCAAGGATTTATACACTTGGTTAAGCAAGTTGGGCGCGTTCCCGATTCAAGATCAACAAGGTCTCGACGTGCTTTATGAGCAATACAAAGGGGAGTTTGGCGTCCGGCACAAGATGGTTTCCTTCTTCCTGCGGCTCGACGATTCAAGCAAGCGAGAAATTGAATCGTGGATCAAGGTCAAAGGTCAATCGCTTGCTATCGAGCAATTGGCACGGTTGCTTTACGACATTCGGTCAAAATTCGTGCACGAAGCACGGATAATTGTTGAACTAAGCGGAGTGAAAACGATTTCTGCGCGGCATCTGGACAGGGCGATCACCTTACCGCTTGAACAAATCGAGCGAATGTTTGAGAGAGGCGTGTTACTGCGATTTGGGTTTGCTGCTCCGGCTTCATGGCCGTAGGGGTAAAATGCACGTGGCACGGCAATGAGTAATCGCAGAACGATTCACCAGTTCACTCAGCCGGGGCACGAACCTTTCGAAGTGACCATTTACGAATACCCGGAGCGGATTGTCGTGGTGATCTTCGCCGAGCACTTGCAGGAGAGCATTAGCTTCCAAGAAAATCGCTGGCTGCAATCAATCATGAAACCGTATCGCAAGGACGGGCGCCAGCTATTGATTGTCGGTTCAGACGGCGGCTACTTCACCGAGCCTGAGCAATGCCCCGAACTCTACCAGGTCATTCGCAACGCCATCCAGCGCAATGAAAAGCTGACCGATGAACAGGCCGAGATGATTCAGGTGGACAAAGACTTCGCGTATGTGCCGAAGCGAGATCGAAGTTCGTCCAGTGGTTGGGCGCTGATCAGGTTCCGGTGGCGGATGAATCTGGAGTTCGTGCCGCCGAGCGAAATGGACGAGAAGGCAGACCGGTGACCTTTCTCGGTCAAAACGGGAGTGCCACTCGTTAGGAGTTTCGCTTTCAACCCCGTTTTTCATAGGCGAAGGCGCAAGCGGAGTGGTGTTTGCGGTGCCCAGTTCCTAAAAAAATAAGGCGACGTCTCCGCCCGCGCACGCTGGAAACTGCTCAGTAAAAATTAACTAGCGGGGGCGTTCACGCCCTGGGATCAAGACTTGCCAACTTGCAGTGTTTGTCGGCAGACTGCCCTCTATGGAGGCAGAAATAGATTGCAGGTTGCAGTCTAATTTTCATCTCTTCCACGCTCGAAGACAGAAAGGAAACTCCGATGAACACCACGCATAGGCGAAACCACTTGACCGCGCTCGGCGTTCTTTGACAAAAGTTGGTCGCTGCCGGATGTCGAGCAGATGAAGTGACTTGATGGAAGCTGGCCGCTTCCGCACATCGTGAAGGGAAACTGATCAATCAACCGGCAGGAGAAAGCTATGAAGAAATCCGCATTGGCGATGTTTGCTGGGGTGCTTGCCGTTGCCGGCCCTGCAGTGGCGCAAAACTACTCCACTGAGGAGCTGGACCGTCGCGCCATCGAGCGCCGCGCTGTCGAAGCGGTCAACTGGGGCATGGCATTCGTCAACTACGACATGATGCTTCAGGCGATGATCCGCGACACCAAGGGTGCGCCGAATCAGATCGTTTACTGGTCGCGATTGCCGGATTGGAAGAACCAGACACTCACGCCCAACCCCGAGGTCATCTACGTCATGCCTTTTTTTGACACACGGGATGTCGGGCCAATGGTATTGGAAATTCCGCCAGCGGGCGCGGACGGGTCAATCACCGGCACGATCATGGACGCATCACAGGCGGCGCTGGAGGACGTAGGACCCGCAGGGGTCGATAAGGGAAAGGGTGGCAAGTATCTCATTTTGCCACCCGGCTCTAAGGACAGAACGCCAAGCGGCTACATCGTCCTACGATCGCCATACTATCAGGGCTACGCACTGTTGCGCTCCATTCTCAAGAGCGGCAGCGACGCAGATGTTGCAAAGGCGTCCGCCTACGCGAAACGTATCAAGCTTTATCCGCTGTCGAAGGCGGCCAATCCGCCACCGACGAAATTTAACGACGCAATCGACGTCGTGTTCGACGCAACTATCCCCTACGACCTGCGCTTCTTCCAATCTTTGAACCGTATGGTGCAGGTCGAGCCGTG
This sequence comes from Candidatus Udaeobacter sp., assembly GCA_036558805.1. Classification (GTDB taxonomy): domain Bacteria; phylum Verrucomicrobiota; class Verrucomicrobiia; order Chthoniobacterales; family UBA10450; genus Udaeobacter. Next base: position 875 of record DATBEX010000035.1, on the reverse strand, counting down.
GTTGTCCCGAGACAAGGCGATGATCGACATGCTGAAGTCGATCGGCGTCGAGAAGGGAAAGTCTTTCAATCCTGACGCGAAGATGCAGGCATCTCTCAACGCGGCTGGCCGCGAGGCTCGCGCATGGCTCGACGCTCGGTATGAGACGAGCCTTCCCGCGTATTATGAAGGGGGTCATTGGACGCTCCCGACTCCGGCGGAGTTCATCGAGACGATGGGAACCTCATTTGAAAAGCCGAATGGCTACGCGCTCGACGCCCGTGGTCTTGCCGATACCTACTTGTTCAGCTCCGTTAAGCATCTCGGCGAGGGACAGTTCTATTTGCTCTCAGATAGAGACAGGAACGCTCAACCCTTGGATGGCGCCAGCAACTACCGCATCACCGTGCCCGCGAACGCGCCGGTCCGGCAGTTCTGGTCTGTTGTTCTCTACGACCGCGAAACTCACGCGCTGATCCGAGACCTGTCTCGGCCCAGCCGCTCGTCACAAAGCCAAGGCTTGCAGAAGAACGCAGATGGTTCAGTTGACGTCTACTTCGGGCCACGAGCGCCTACTGACAAGGAGGCGAACTGGGTGCCAACCATGCCCGGCAGGGAATTCGAAGCGATCTTTCGTTTCTATGGCCCGGAGAAACCACTGTTCGACAAGACATGGTCACTGCCGGATATTGAGAAGGTGAAGTGAACCTTCGTTAGTAACAAACAGAGAGCTAGAACAACGCTGGCCTAACCATTCGATGAAGCCTCTATCTTCTTTAAAGCGCCCTTGATTTGGTGCAAAAGGGAGGCAGGTGCGAGATCATCGATGAAGCGGCTTGTGGTTAGGCCAAGAGCGTCTGTTAGTTCGATCCGTGCCTGCCCTTGGGCGTGTGAAG
>DATBEX010000034.1:0-12689 GCA_036558805.1 Candidatus Udaeobacter sp. | reverse complement strand
GAAGAGATGAACGATATTCTGGCGAAGATCGGCTGGGGCGCCGTGGCAGTGGACGGTTTCATTCCACCGGCGGCATTCATGGAGTTTCAAGCCTACAAAGTACTGGTGATTGCGTGCGACATGCGTCAGATCCATCATATCGAATACACGCCTGCGCCGGACATCGTCCACGAGGCTGCAGGTCATGCACCGATCATTGTCGATCGCGAATACTCAAATTATTTGCAGCGGTTCGGAGAAGTCGGCGCAAAAGCAATGTCGTCGAAAAAAGATTTCGAGTTGTATCAAGCGATCCGGCACCTATCGATCTTGAAAGAGCGCCCGGATGTGGACTCCAAAGAAGTCGAAGAAGCAACTAAGGTGGTGGAACATCGTCAGAAAAATCTCGGCGAGCCCTCCGAAATGGCGCTGCTCTCGCGTTTGCATTGGTGGACGGTCGAATACGGACTTATCGGCGCTGTTGAGACCCCAAAAATCTACGGAGCCGGATTGCTTTCATCGATCGGTGAATCGGTGTCGTGCCTTGAGGCTGAGGTAAGGAAGATCCCCTATTCTATCGACGCTCAGAATTGCGCGTTCGACATCACAACCAAACAACCGCAACTGTTCGTCTGCAGCGATTTTCAGCATCTCAAAGACGTGCTTGAAGAATTTGCCAGCAAGATGGCGTTCAAAGTCGGCGGACTGAAAGGAATCAATAAAGCCATCGAATGCAATAATAGTGCGACTTGCGAGTATTCATCCGGCCTCCAAGTGAGCGGAATCTTTACCGAGGTAATCACGGATGACGACAATTCGCCGATTTATCTGCGGACAACTGGCAAGACTGCGCTTGCCTTTCAGGGGAGAGAACTCGAACACCATGGTGTCGAATATCATAAGGAGGGTTTCGGTTCACCGATCGGCAAATGGAGACAAACGTCAACGGCGCCGGAGTTGCTCACGAATGATCAACTACACGCGCTCGGAATTGTCGAGAGTAAGAAGGCGAAGATCGAGTTCGTCAGCGGTATAGCCGTTTCAGGAAAGGTTGAGAAGATCCTGCGTCGCGACGGGAAATTGCTGTTGATCACGTTCGTAAGCTGCAGCGTGAAATACCGCGACCATGTTCTGTTCGAGCCTGATTGGGGCTTTTACGACATGGCCGTCGGCGAACGAATCAGCTCGGTCTTTAACGGGGCTGCAGATAAGGACGCCTACAACCAGGTGGCGCTGGTTCCCAAGGAACGGACAATTAAGGTTCCTTCGGACGCAAAACGCAGGCGCTTGGAGAATCTCTACGCGCAGGTGCGCAAGATCCGAGAAAATAAAGCCGGTTATGAACGACTCGGCGAGATTTGGGAGACACAGCAGGCCGAACACCCGGAAGACTGGCTACTGTCGATGGAAATCTTTGAAATCCTCGACGCGACGGACCAACAGCCTGAACTGAAAGGCAGAGTTGAAAAGTTCCTAAACGAAAAGAAGGCGAAAACCAAAGACCTCTCGACTCTGATCGGCTGGGGATTCCGCCTGGTCGAGTATCACAAGAAACCGGAGTATCAGGCAACGCTGCACGCGTCGCGGGAGCTGTAGTCGCTTCGCCGTGCGAAGCGCGGCAGTGGTAAATTGGCTTGCAGGCATCGCCTCGCCGCCCAAGAGCCCGGCAGCTGGAGTTTAAAAGCATTTGTTCTCAAAATAGTGTTTGCCCTTTATCGTCCTGACGTATTCGTCTCAGGGCTTTGTGATGTCGAGCGAAGTCGTCAGTCTGAGATTCCTCGACTGGGCTTTGCTCCGCTCGGAATGACAGAATCAGCGAACTTTAAGTCTTCTCGTCCTTGAAGTGCCGTTTGCCTTTTAAAGCTTTCGCATATTCGTCTTTGCTCAGGATATTTTCATCCAGCTGCATGTCGGTTCGAAGAAAGTTTCCGAACCACGTTTCGATTCGTTGTTGATCGCGTAGCACTTCGTCGGTGATGTAATTCGAATCGATATTGATGCAGATCGCACCAACGATTCCGAATTCCTTTCGTTTAATAGGAATTGTCGTGCATTTAAATTTTCGCGAACCAATGTTGAGCTCGTAATTCAGTTTGTCTTCGTTCAGGAGTTGCCGCCGTTTGAGGTCAATTAACAGATTTGTTGTGCCGTCACGCAGGTGGCGGCTGGTGACATTGTTTTCGAGCGTAATAAGCGAATGCGCGGGATCGGCCAGGTTGTGCAGCAAAATCTCGATTCCTGTATTCGGAAAGGACTTTCCAATCAGACGCACAATTCGCTCGTAGTTTTCGAGAAACTCGTGGGTGTCGTCGGCGATTGTCTGGCCGTTATATTTTTCAAATAACTGCGCATAAACTTTCTGCTCTGCGGGTTCGAGTTGAGCACGCACATTATTTTGCTCGCCGATGAAGATAAGCTGCCGCGCGGCGGTGTGATCTTCATTCTTGAGGAAGTAATGCATCCCAAGGCGAAAATCCTTTAGACTGAACTCACCAAAGTTTTCCCGAGTGACGGTGAAGGGATAGAAATCGTATTCTTCCAGAGTCTTTCCGAATTTGCGGCGCCGCTCCTTGTATTTGCCCCAAAGAAATCCTGTCACCAGAAATACCAGTGACACAATGATCGACGCGATGACGTTGACGCTGAGCTCGCTCTGAAGAGCTTGGATCATTGGACAAACATCTTCTTTGTCGCCCCAGTTGTGCGCCTGCGCCTCGGTGTCATTGAGAACATATTCCCTGGAGGATGGGTTTCAGGCCCATGGCCAGAACGGTCTACTGGTCCAAAGATTGCCTGACGGATCATAGATTTCCAGTCAGGTTCGAGATAGTAATGTTCTCCAGCGCTACATTTGCGGGACGAGATAGCGCGTATGCCACCGCGCTGGCCACCTCTTCCGGGGAGATCATTTTGTGGCGGGGCCATTTTCCCTCGATCTGAGTCCAGATGTTGGTATCGGTGGCGGAGGGATAAATGTTAATGACCCGGACCTTGTGGACACGCAATTCCTCGCGCACGCATTGCGAGAAACCTTCGAGCGCGAACTTGCTCATGCAGTATGCGCTCCAATTCGCAAATCCGGTCTTCGCAGCGATGGAAAGAATATTGACGATGCTGGAACCTGGGCGCATGTGAGGCGCAAAGTGCTGCATTAACAAGAATGGGGCAGTGATATTAACCCCGACCGTTTGCTCCCATTCAATCGGTGTGATTTCGCAAAAAGGTTTTACGATTGCGATTCCTGCGTTGTTCACGAGAAGATCCAGCGGCTTCTTTTCAACTTGGTCGATGAGATCGGCAACACCGTCCGGTACAGCAAGATCGTGGACCAGACGAACTACTCGCGCACATTGATGCTTGATGGAATCGCACGCCTCTGCGAGTGCGACTGTATCACGTCCGTGCAGAAGCAACTCAACTTCTGCCCCCGCGAGTTTCTCGGCAATCGCGCGTCCAATTCCGCGGCTCGCACCGGTGATTAGATATCGTTTCATTTGTTGTATCTGAAAACGTCGGACACCCAACCCGACCTCGCAAGGCGACGACCACACATGCACTCACTTCCGATGTCGAATTGAACATTGGTAGCGCGCGTTGTCTGGGGTGAGCCGTCCTCATCAGTGCTTTACGTTCGCCTTAAGGTGAACCGGTTGTTCGCGGTTTCCCATAAGCGCAACCTAACGACTTGTTGATTCAGTCGACTATCGATCTTCGGCCAGAGAGCACGTACAATATTTTCTCCCGTTGACGGCGTTCTGTGAAAATCCTCTGTTTCCAGATCGAGATGCCGGTCGCGCCATGGTTCCAGCGATTCCTGAATGGCTTTTTTGAATGCAACGAAGTCGTAGAGCGTTCCACTGCGCTTGTCGTAATCGCCGCCAATGGTTGTTTCCGTTAGATAGCCGTGGCCGTGTCCAAGCGGGTTATTGCATTTGCCGTAGAGCTTCATGTTTTCGGCGTCGGAGAAAGTAGCCGCACGTAACCGGTGCGCGGCATGAAAAGCCATACGCATCCCGAGGAAGACGGCTTTGTTTTTCCATACTTCGGCAAAAAAATCCGCGCGTTCATGTAAGCGGACGCGATCCAGGGGCACCATCGAGTCTGCCCGTTGATAGATGTAAGCTGCCAGGCTCTCTGTGGTGATAGGACGATTCGCCAGGCCGGGGATGTCTTGATTGAGATACCTGTGATCGAGCTCTTCGCGAAGAGCATGCAGGCAAGGTTCGATTACATCGTACCGAACTAACGGCAGATCCGGGACCTTGAAGACTTTCGGAGAGCGATACGTTAGACGGACACGGTAATTATGTCCGTGAATTGAAGTAGCCGCTCCAAACAACCGCGCATTTTCCTCTGGGCTTAACCGCGGCGACATGGTCATGCGAGCAGCTGAAAACTCGAACCAGTAGTTCCCCTCGGAGACGCCATTGGAATAAAAAGTCGCGCTTCGCTCAGGTGACTCCGTCAGATGACAAGCCACAAGCTTTGCGGCGTTGTCAGAAAACAGCGGCGCAACATCAAGGAAGAGTTGTCGGGCAATATTTTCTGCAGTTGGCGAAACGGCAAGGAAGGAAGGATTGTCCTCATTGAGAAATTTGTGATCAAAACGGTGCCGCACAATTTCGCCAGCGCGCTCTTTGATTTCGCTGATGTTAATCAGCATTCCCGTAGCAGGATCGATGGGGCCGGTGAAAACGAAATACGCAACATAATTACGACCGCTCCCGTAGCGCGCATTCGTTTCGGGACCAAAGATCGCCAGGTTTTCGTGCTCGCTCCAACTGTCCACATGGAGACGGCGAGACGCGGAGAATTCGAGACGTTTGCTCACCGTTAAAAGCATTAGCCTAACCTCCTCATCGAGCCGCCCACTGCATCAGCAGCCGAACATTAGTCAAACATTCTTTTGACTTAATCAGAATACACATGATCTTTGAATCAATGAAACATATAGGCTGGCGGGGCCGCCTGTTCAAAACCACCCGGGGAAAAATCCTTGAACTCCTTCGGGCTCGAGAGTGCACTGTGAACGAACTCGCGGACGCGCTGCGCCTCACCGATAACGCGGTGCGAGCGCACCTTGCCAGCCTCGAGCGCGACGGACTCGTGGTCCAATCAGGCATGAAGCCGGGAATTCGAAAACCACACACTACATATGTTCTCGGACCCGAATCCGAACAGGTTTTTCCGAAAGCATACGGGCGTTTGGTCTCGCTTCTCATGTCGATGTTTTCCCGGCGGCTTAAGCCAAAAACCTTGCGCGCCGGAATGCGGGCCGCTGGGCGGTCTGTGGCACAGGAACATCTACGCGAGTTGAAGGGTAAAACTCGCCAGCAAAGAATTGATGCGGCGCTTGGTATTCTCAAGGAACTGGGAGGCATGGCCAGCTTTCGCGAAGAAAATGGAAAACACTTCATTTGCGGCAACGGTTGTCCAATCGCCGCCGCGACCGCGAACCATCCCGAAGCATGTCTGCTGGCGGAATCGTTGCTTACGGAGGTCATTGGCACGCCAGTCAAAGCGCATTGCATTACCGGCCCGACGCCTTCCTGTCGCTTTGAGGTGAAGTAAGTTCACGGAGGCGTTAGTTCGCTAGCAACGAGAAGAATTCTGTTCGCGTGGCCAGGTTCTCCTTGAACACCCCGAGCAGGCAACTGGTGATCATTCGTCCTTCCTGTTTGCGCACTCCGCGGCAAGACATGCACTGATGTTTGCCTTCGATCATCACGGCCACGCCCTTTGGCTTGAGCACGCGCTGCAACTCGCTGGCAATCTGCTGTGTCAGCCGCTCCTGGACCTGGAGTCTGCGGGCGAAGACGTCGAGTAAGCGCGCCAGCTTCGATAAACCCGCGATTTTCTGGTCAGGAATGTAGGCGATATGCGCGTGCCCACAAAAAGGGAGCATATGATGTTCGCAGGTCGAGTAGAATTCGACATCGCGAAGGAGTACGATCTCATCGTATTGCTCGGCGTGAAATTGGGTGATCAGCACGTCCTCAGCCCGTTTACGGTATCCGCTGAATAATTCGTTCCAGGATCGGATGATCCGCGCCGGCGTTTGTTGGAGCCCATCGCGGTCGGGATTTTCGCCGATCCGACGCAAAAGCTCGCGGAGAAGCGCCTCGGAATTAACGTGTGCGAGTGTCGACGGTTCAAGACGATCGGGCGAAATGATTTCGTCATAGTCGCAAAGATGATCGGCGCCGTTGTGTCCGTTATGCGCGTACGCAGTCCCGTTGCGGTTGGGACAGGAATGGAACGTGGTGTTCATAAAGATACAAGGAACCCAGCTTGGGTTAAATAGTCAAATAATTTATTGACTTATTATAACGAAGGCGCCAGATTGGCGGCCATGAACACAAGCATTGATCAATCGCAGACCATCGTTAACACGGCGGAAACCTCGCCCGCACATCAAGCGTACCGGATCCTCCAGTTTGGATTCTCTGTTGCGCCTATCCTCGCAGGTTTGGATAAGTTCTTGCACCTGCTGGTCAACTGGGACCAATACCTCCCCGAAACCGTAGCCAGGGTTTCGCCCATCCCCGCACACACGCTCATGCTTGTCGTCGGCGTCATCGAGATCGTGGCTGGAATTGGGGTCGCGCTTAAGCCGCGCATTTTCGCCTACGTTGTCGCCGCGTGGCTGGCCGTGATCATAATAAACCTGTTATTAATCCCGGGTTATTTCGATGTCGCGCTTCGTGATTTCGGACTGTTCCTTGCCGCTCTCGCGCTGGGTCGTTTAAGCCAGCAATTCGCCCGCGCGTAGCAGCGCCCCAGAAAGCGTCATCCTGCCTAATCCTTCAACAAGGAGAGAAATTCTGAGCGTGTTCTGGCGTCTTCTTTGAAAGCGCCGAGCAGGCAGGAGGTTTTCATGACCGAGTTTTGTTTTTCAACGCCTCGCATCATCATGCAAAGATGTTTCGCTTCTACGACGACCGCCACTCCCGACGGCTCGAGACAATGCATCAGTGACTCGGCAATTTGAGTGGTAAGATTTTCCTGGATCTGCAGACGGCGGGCAAAAACGTCGACAATCCGCGCTACCTTCGAGAGGCCGATCACTTTCCCACTCGGCAGATAAGCTACATGTGCCCGGCCAATGAAGGGTAGCAAATGATGCTCGCATAACGAATAAAGCTCGATGTCTTTGACGAGGATGATCTCGCTCGCGCTTGATTTGAAAACTGCTCCGTTAATAATCTCATCGAGATTCTGCCGATAACCCTGGGTGAGAAATTCCAGGGCACGCGCCGCCCTATCCGGAGTCCGGCGCAGGCCTTCACGATTGATATCCTCGCCAATGCCCTGAAGTAGTTCGCGATATGCTTTCGCGATTTTATTGAGGTCCTTTTCCGGAAGCCGATCGGTCTCTCGGGTAAAGGGTTCCTCAACATCAAGATCGGAGTTACGACGCTGAATCATGGACGTGTTTAAAGGATATGTTACGCTTTCGCCATCGCGCTTGGACGGCCCGATTCAACTTAATCGAGCCAGCTTTGCGGATATTTCGGATCGTCAAGCGCGAGTGATTCCTCGGTGAGTTCAAGCGTGTGTTGTGTGTCGAACATCACCGCGAGCTCTTCGGTACGGGTTGCGTTCTTGCTTGCCATGATGGTACCCGGATGCGGCCCATGAGGAATTCCGCGTGGATGCAATGTAATCGAACCGCTCTCGATCCCGCGCCGCGAACCAAAATTCCCGCGCACATAAAAAAGGACTTCATCAGCCTCGACGTTGTCGTGCACCCACGGGATTTTCACAGCGTCCGGGTGCGTATCCAGCATGCGCGGCGCGAAGGTGCACACAACATATCCGCGGATTTCGAATGTCTGATGAATGGGCGGCGGTTGATGGACCGTGCCGGTGATTGGCTCGAAATCCTGCGCATTGAAAGTGAACGGGTAAAGATAGCCATCCCAGCCCATCGCGTCGAACGGATGATGCGCCAGTGTCACACGCGTCAGCCTGGCTCCATCTTTCACGAGAATATCGACATCTTCCTCCTTGTCGATCGTGATTAGGTCGCGAGGACCGTGAAGGTCACGCTCGGAGTACGGCGCACCCATTTTGATTTGCCCCTCGTGGTTCAAATACCGCTGCGGGATCCGCACAGGGCCGACCGATTCCAGAATGAGATAATCCTCTTCTTCAATCTTGTCCGGGACCATTCGGTATGTGATTCCACGCGGAATGACGATGTAATCCTCGGCGCGATACGGCAGCTTGCCGAAAACGGATTCCATCACGCCGCTGCCGTGAAAAACGAAAATGATCTCATCGGCGCCGCCATTCTTGTAATATTGAAATTTATCGTACGCCTTCGCCGGCTTGGCGCGATATGCGATCACGTCTTGATTAAACAACATCGGGATGCGCCCGGTATAGAGATCGCCCCGTCGTGGAATATTCGCAGTCTTCAAATGATGATGCCGCAGCGGGCTATCGGTCACCTTTTTAGGCTGCCAATTCTTGATTAACTCGACGTTGCGCACGCGTGTTGGCGGGCGCAGGTGATACATGATCGAGTAGGCTTCATCGAATCCTTGAGTGGTAAAGACGTGCTCATAGGCGATGCCTTCGTTCTTGTACGTTGGCGTCGATCCATTGCGATGGAACCAGATGTGATGTTTCCTCGGGATTTCTCCCAGTCTTTGGTAATATGGCATGGTCGATCCCTCTCTTACAGATTGCCCCTTGCGGCTTGTTCGCGCTCAATGGCTTCGAACAGGGCCTTGAAATTCCCCTTGCCAAAGCTTTTTGCGCCTTTCCGCTGAATAATTTCGAAAAACAACGTCGGTCGGTCCTCGACTGGTCTCGTGAAAATCTGGAGCAGATAACCTTCATCGTCGCGATCGACCAGGATGCCCAGCTTCTTCAACGCGTTCAGCTCTTCATCGATGTGACCAACGCGATCCAGCAGCGTGTCGTAATAGTTCGAAGGTATGTTCAAAAATTCGACGCCGCGCTTTTGCAGGTCCGTTACTGTTTCAATGATGTTTTTGGTAGCCATGGCGACGTGTTGTACGCCTTCGCCATCGTAAAACTCGAGGTATTCATCGACCTGCGACTTCTTTTTACCTTCCGCCGGCTCGTTAATCGGAAACTTCACGAAACCATTGCCATTGCTCATCACTTTGCTCATGAGAGCTGAGTATTCGGTGGAGATATCCTTGTCGTCGAAACTCAGGATGTTTCGAAACCCCATCACATCTTCATAAAATTTCACCCGGGGATTCATCTGGCCCAACGCAACGTTGCCGACACAATGATCGACATATTGCAATCCAGCCTGGGGCGGATTGTAACTCGATTCCCACTTGCGAAAACCAGGCATGAATGGCCCGTGATAATTCTGACGTTCGATGAACAGATGAACGACCTCGCCGTAAGTATGAATTCCACTCATCACCAACTCGCCATCTTTGTCCGACAGCGTCGTCGGTTTTAGATAACTCTTACCCCCGCGCTTCGTAGTCTCCTCCCATGCTGAGGTAGCGTCTTCCACGGTAAGAGCGAGCGCTTTGACGCCGTCGCCATGTTTATGAACATGACTGGCGATCGGGTCATTCGACCGGATTGGCGTTGTCAGCACAAGCGTTAATTTATTCTGGCGAATCGCGTAGCTCGCCCGATCCTTCATTCCCGTTTCCGGGCCGGAATATGCGAGGCTTTGAAACCCAAACGCCGTTTTATAGAAGTGGGCCGCCTGCTTTGCGTTGCCAACGTAAAACTCGACGTAATCCGTACCGTGCAGTGGCAAAAAATCTTCCTCGATTACGGCTGTTTTTTTGGCTCTTGGAGCAGCAATTGTCGTTGGCATAGGGACCTCCGTGTTATTCGCGCTCAGCGCGCTGTCTCAAATATAGGATCGACGATCACGGGTCGCAAGGTTGTGTGACGGGGAGTGTTGTTCGCCTTTATGACCGCGGCACCAGATGAATCGTGGCGATCATGCAGCGAGCGCTGCCACCACCAAGTTCAATGGTGGGAAGTTCTAGCGGCACCAACCGTGCGTAGCGGTTTAATCGTGTGCGCTGTTCGTCAGTCAAGGCTTTGATGGCGCGCTGAGACAACACCAGCAGTCTCTCACCATCCCTATCATGTAACTCAATTGCGTTACCCGCGAAGTTGGCAACTTGATCTGGCGACAACTCGACAATGTCTTTGCCACTCCGTTCCAATCGCGCGCGCACCCGTTGCCGCTCAGCTTTGGTCCGAATCATTTCCAAACCAACCAGCGCGAACGCAGTCCCAACGCACATCATTACGTTGGTGTGATAGATTGGCTGGCCGTCGGAGCCGATGCTGGTGAAAATAACCGGCTCGTAACTGAAATCCTCGGCAAAGCGGCTGATCACCTTCGGGTTGGAGCGATTTGAGAGCGAGACGTACGCAATTCGGTTTGGGTGATCGAGCACCAGACTACCTGTGCCTTCGAGCCAGCAGCCTTTCTTCTCGAATGCCGAGTAGTCGATCACCTCGGTGACGCGATAGTGTTTGCGCAATTTACTAATGATGTCCTGGCGCCGCTCCCGGCGCCGCAGCGCTGAGTACATCGGGAACAGCGCGATGCGCCCATCGTGGTGCGTGGAGATCCAGTTGTTAGGGAAAACTGCGTCCGGCTTTTCCGGTTCGGCGGTGTCCTCAAACACATGCGCTGTTACGCCAACCGCACGGAGCGTTTGCACCGCAGCGTCGAATTCTTTTCGTGCCATTGCGCTGAGCGCATCAGCCGCGCAATCCACTCGGACCTGAAACGCGTTGTCGGCTGCGGTCTCCGGGTTCGGATAGAAATGGCAGGGCCGCACCAGCAGCACTGAGTTAGTGCTTTGCGTTAGCGCAGCGTTCTGCGTCATTGCACCTGCATATTACCCTACCTGTCTGGATGTCGCATGAGCCGGTGAAGAATTACCGGGCGTCGAATCCGCGGAAAATGCGAGAACAATTTTCACGGGGTTTCATGTTCGATGTTTGATGTCTAATCGCAATCCCTCACCTCAATCCTCTCCCTTCGGCAAAGGGAGAGGCGGAGGGCTTAACACACGACACACGCGCATGACTTGCATCCTTTCCTCTCCTCCCCGAACGAGGAGAGGACCAAGGTGAGGAGTCGATTCGGAAGCACTCAATCTCCGAAGGAAATGTCCACGTCGCGCGCCGTTTGTACCACCTCGCCGTTAGGCGGGACCAGCTTAAGACGATTGACCGCTTCCGTGATCGGCACCTGACGCACCTGGTAGTTTTGGTAACTAACCATCGAACCAAAGTGGCCCTCGTTAGCGAGTTGGACAGCTTTCACACCGAAGCGGGTTCCCAGAATTCGATCCAATTCCGTTGGCGCGCCGCCACGTTGCAGATGGCCGAGAACGACGCACCGCGTTTCTTTGCCAGTGCGTTTCGCAATTTCGTGCGCCACAATTGCGCCAACTCCGCCCAGACGAAACTCGCCGCCTTCGACGTCGCGTTTTACCTGTTCGCCATGTTTGGGTCGTGCGCCCTCTGCGACTACGACGACGGTTCCCAGATATCCCGCCGCCTGGCGCGCTTTGACTACCTCGGCGATCTTGTCGAAATCGAATGGGATTTCTGGAATCAAAATAATGTCGGCGCCGCCGGCGATCCCGCCATACAATGCGATCCAGCCCGCGTGGCGTCCCATGACTTCGACCACCATGACTCGCCTGTGACTGGTTGCTGTAGTGTGCACCCGATCGAGCGCATCCATCACAACGGCGACAGCGGAGTCGAATCCAAACGTTGTTGCTGTGGCTTCAAGATCGTTGTCGATGGTTTTCGGAACGCCGATGCAGTTAATACCAGATTCCTGCAATTGCTGCGCAGTGACCATAGAGCCATCGCCGCCAACGATGATCAACGCTCTCACCTGAAGTTCGTCCAGGATTTTCCTGGCGTCTGCAATGATGTTCGCAGGCACAATGGTCCGATTCCCGGCGCCGACTTTGGCAACAAAATGGCCGCGGTTCGTCGTGCCGATGATGGTGCCGCCAAGCGCCATGATGCCGTTGATGCTTTGGCGATCGAGAACGACGTGATCGCCAGGAGGAAGAAGCCCTTCGAAACCGTCACGAAAACCAACTACTTCCCAGCCGAGTTTCTCGGATGCAAGCACAACGCCCCGCAAGACAGCGTTAAGCCCCGGGCAATCGCCACCGCTGGTGAGGACACCGATTCGCGGTTTCATTTTACAGTGGGCAAGAGTTGCTCGTTCTTTCCCGCCTCTCCCCTTGGCGAAGGGAGAGGACAATGGTGAGGGGTTCGACCCGGCAGCGTCGTACGGTAAACACCCTCCCCCTCTCCCTCGACAAGGGAGAGGTGACCATCCGCTAGGACACCGACCCGTGGCTTCATTGTTGCAATCTCAAGGACGGCGGTCTCTGATCCGCTGTCCGACGCGGTAGAAACACCAATCCATCGCTCATGTGCGCAAGCGCTCAATCAAAGCATTTTCTTTGAATCGGCCATGCGCCCACCGGCAGCCCATTGGTCGTACAGTTGCCAGCCACGTTGCAAGAGGGCTGTGCCTTCGCCAAATCGATTTGTGCTGCCCAGAAGCACGACCATCAAATGACGCGGATATACTGTTTCCATCTGGCCCTGGCGAACAACTTCCGCCTGGCGATTGGCATACAGGATCAAACAATCACCGGATCGCGCGGTGCGACCTGTTTTGACTCCGTCGATGC
>DATBEX010000033.1:0-9248 GCA_036558805.1 Candidatus Udaeobacter sp. | reverse complement strand
CGCTTCCGGCACGACACCGAAAATGATCACGCGCGAGTCGCGAATACGCAGCATAGGTTATGGCGCGATGGTGACCGAAATGATGGTCGCGTTGATGGCAATGATCGCAGCGTGCGTGCTTCAACCCGGAGAATATTTTGCGATTAATACAAAAGGCGCGCCGACCGAAGTTGTTGCACGAGTTTCTGCTGCTGGTTTTCCAGTCACCGAGGCGGAAATGCAGAAGCTCGCCACGAATCTCGGCGAATCCACGATGTTTAATCGGGCAGGGGGAGCGCCCACTTTCGCTGTCGGCATGGCCCACATGTTTGCGCAAGTCTCTTCCAAGCCCACTGCTCTGGCGCTCTGGTATCACTTTGCCATCATGTTCGAAGCCTTATTTATTCTTACAACGATCGATGCTGGGACACGTGTGGGCCGATTCTTACTTCAGGATTTTTTGGGAAACCTGTGGCGACCCCTTGGAAACACGCGTTCGTGGGGTGCAAATTTTCTCTCCAGCGCCTTGCTCGTCGCAGCGTGGGGGTGGTTTTTATATCAGGGTGTGATCGACCCACTTGGCGGCATTAATTCGCTGTGGCCGCTGTTCGGTCTTGCCAATCAATTACTCTCGGTCGTCGCGCTCTGCCTCGGCACAACGCTTCTGATCAAAATGCAAAAGAGCAAATATCTATTTGTGACTCTGGTGCCGCTTTTATTCATGTGCGCGGTCACGTTTTCAGCTGGTTATCTGAAGGTATTCTCGTCGGATCCAAGGCTTGGTTTCTTGAGCGGCGCGCAGTCGCTGTTAACTCAGTCGGCAACGATTCTTGATCCAGTAAAGGCCGCTAATCTGGCCCGGCAGGCAGCTATCTGGCGATCTGATGCGTTTGTGGCCGTTTTCTTTCTCGTGCTCGTGCTGCTAATCGTTCTGGGATCAGCCAGCCAATGGTGGCAATTATTACGCGGAACGAAGCGCGTCGTTCTGCACGAGAGCGAGTTTGTTCCCCTTAGCGCGGTATCTCCGCCGTTATCCGTATAAATCCTGGCGGCGATGAGCGAGCGACTCGACGCGACGCCGGACTGAAAGTACAAGCTCTTCAGATAAATCAGCCTCAATAAGTTCTTCGCGGTCCGCCGACGCACATGCAATTACGACTCCGCGAGGATCGATGATTGCCGAACTGCCGCAAAACCACAGCTCATCGTCTTTGCCGACACGGTTCGACGCGATCAGGTAACTTTGATTTTCGATCGCGCGTGCAAGGGAAAGCGTACGAAAATGCTCCAACCGCGGGAACGGCCACGCAGAAGAGACGACAAACGCGCCAACGTTCTGATCGACCACCAGTTTTCGGTAAATCTCGGGAAACCGAAGATCGTAGCAGATACTGAAACCAAAGCGCAGATCGCCCAGAGTAAAGCTCGCGAACGCATCGCCGGAAGCGAAACACTTCTGTTCTTCAACCGGCGCCACCGCATAGAGATGAGTTTTTCGATATTTCGACGCGATTCGCCCCTGCTGATCGACAAAGACCAACGAATTGTAAACCGATGTGCCGTCGTGCTCCGACACGCCGCACACGATGGCAATGGAGAGCTTTGCCGCGATTTCCTGCAACCCGGGCACGAAACCGCTGCTCCATGAACCGGCGTGCGCTCGGATTACAGATATTGAGTAGCCCGTGTCGGTCATCTCTGGAAAAACGACCAACTGAGCACCGGTGTCTTTGGCCCGGTGAGAAAAGTCGCGGACCTTGAGCAGATTCGCTTTTGGATCACCAAGCGAACAAGAAATCTGAGCCGCCGCGACTTTCATATGGATTTCTGCAACCGACTTTCGACGGCGAACGTCACTGGCGCAATCGTATCCCGGATTTCAACCACGCCTTTCTGGGGAGCGCACGCGCCTCGCGTGCTGCGATTGGCGCCCTCGCCGATCGTCGGGAAGGCTGCAAGGCTCCCTGTTCTCATTTTGCGCTGGGGAAGTGTTTGCCGCGAGGACGCGACAAACAGCACGCGAGGCGTGTGCGTTCCCCAGAATCCGCGTTCGCGCGCTTGATTACAAGCGCACCTGCTGAGCATCTTTGGCCGGAATCCAACCGCGCAAATCATTCGGGAGCGCAGCGTAGATCCAGTCCCCGCGAGTGCTCAACACTTTGATTTCACTGCCGGGCGGCAACGCCAGCACGCTATTTGCAGTGTCCGCGGTCGCGAGACGAGCCTGGACATTCTTCCCCGTCACGATGGCAAGCGCGTCGCCTTTGCTGCCGCGCTCAAGTGTATACATAGCGTAAATTGCAACGGCGCCGATCAACAGGCTAAAAACCGACGTAGCGATCAATGCAGCCGCTCTGCGACGCACAAAGATCAGCATGACAACCGTAAACGCCGCCAGCCAAAAGGCGATCGCCCCTGCGATGCTGTACTGGTCCACGCTGGCGAATTGCAAGTAGCGCTCCAGCCAGCTTGGCTGTAGTTCAAGCGCGCGTGATTCATCACGCGCGATCTGCAAATTGGCGCTGGCTTCCGGATGATGTCGCTCCAATGCGAGCGCCCGCTCGTAATTCAAAATCGCACGGCCAAAATCGCCAGTCCTGAAATAAGCATTGCCGAGATCGTAAAACAGATTTGCGCTCCATTGCCCGGACCTAACGAGTGCCTGGTACCCGGAGATTGCCTCCGCGAAATGGCTCTGGGCGTATTCCTGATTTGCTTTTGCAAATTCAGAGTCTCCCTGCGCCAGCGACGATGCAGCCCCACGCACAAGAAATGCGACGATGCATGCGAAACTTTTCATCTTAAGTTTTCAATCAACTCCAACACTTCCCGGCGGTTTTCCGGGGAAATTCGCCCCGGCCCGTTATGCGCTCCGCTGTATTGCCATTCGTCGCTCTGCTCGAATAATCGCCGTAGCCGATCGCGAGAATCGCTATTGAGCTTGAAAGTCTCCGCCGCGGTCTCTGCGTCCACCATGTTTGGATCGATGCTGCGCTTGCCCGACGCCAGAGCTGCTTTTACACGAACGACCCTGGATGCTTCGGCATAGTATTCGCGTGGCGGTACGTCACTGCGATGCAATCTGTGCATCAACTCGCTTGCTTCATGATGCAACGCGGCAGTGCGTTGAGCCTCGCGATTATCAATTCTGGCCCGGCGAATTTTCCACCCCGCAAACCCAATCAGCGCGAGCGCGGGAATCACCTGCGCAAACCAGAAAATGTTTCGCGTGTAAATCGGTGCAAACGATTCCGCTGCGCGGGGTCGCTCGGTGAGTTGATAGAGAATGTCTTGCGGCTTCGCCGCGGGGTGCGCCGCCGGCGCGCCGGCGCGTGCCGCAGTAGCCGGGCTCGCTGACTGAGGCTGGTTTGCGCCCGAATTTTGCGCAATCGCTGCGCCTCCCTGCACATCGATTGAAATTGGCTCGCTGTGCAGGGTCAGGTATTGCTCTTTAACTGGATCGAAATACGAAAACGCGAGCAGTGGGAGTGTCTGCTTTTTCTCATTCGGCGAAAGCACCATCTCGAAGGTTTTCGTGCCGCTGATGCCGACCTCATCGTCCTGTGTGAACTTGGAAGAAGGCGGATATTTGTGCCAGCCGCGCTCGTCTTCAAGGACCGGCGCATTGACGCGGTCAAAGTTCCCGCGTCCCGAGATTGTGGTCGAGACCGTAATAGGATCGCCCACTTGTACACTCTTTGGCTTCGCCTCGGTCGTCATTGTGAAACTTCCAATCGCGCCTGAAAAACTGGGCGGCGCCTTGGGGGGCAATGGTCTTACCTCAAGTGCCACAGGTTCGCTCTTGATCTCCACGGTTCGGCGCTCGCCAAACTGGCTGAATGGATTCGAGAAAAAGGGATCGGAGAATGGATCGTCCATATCGAATAAGTCGAAAGGCGAACGTTGGCGCGAGCGTGGCGCGCTCGGTCTGCGCGGAACGACTATCTGCGCCTTGGCCTTGACCGGTCCGATCTCAAATTTGCCCGCGCGCGCCGCGGCAATCGCAGTCTTATATGTCACCACTTCATACATTCTGCCGCCGATCGTCTCCGTATTTTCCGACGACTGCTGTAACTTTTGCGCGGTAAATCCCTGGCCCGTGATTTCCGGCGGCTCGATCAATTGTGGACGAACACGAGGGTCAAATCCCATTCGAATCTGAACAGGCACGATCTGGCCCACGTAGGCGGTTTTGCTTGGCACGATCAGCTCGGCGAAAGCCAGATTATTTGCATTGGCTGGCTGTGCGTCGCGACGAGGCCTAGCGCCAGAGGAACTGCCAGGCGTGTCCGCGACATTTAATGTTAGCGCAGGCGTACGCAAGGCACTGTTGCCGATTCGAATTGTTTGAGGCGGAATCGTGAACGCGCCCCCCCTCAGCGGCATCACGGTGTAATCGTACACCACGCTCGAAGTTAGTTTGAGATTGTTCATTTCGATGCGCTGTGACGTTCCCGTTCGATGAATTTCGAGTCCGTCTACGATGATCTCTTCGGGGGGCTCCGCTGAGCGCGCTCCGGTGATACGGATTTCGAGATGCACTGTCTCGCCGGGCGTGGCCTCGGAGCTATTCAAAACAGCCGTCACACTCGGCGAATCGGCATGCGCAAGCTGCGCACCGACGATTAAACCCAGGACTGCAAATAACCTCCAGCAGTACATGCGTATTCCTATCGACTATCAACACTCAACCATCAACTTTCAGCGCCCTCACCAGTCCTTATAGACACGACGTGTTGCTCTGCGTTCATCAAGTTGAACTCGCGCCTCCTCGTCTTTCATGGATTCCAAAAGGGCCTCGGCTTGACGTTCGCTCATTTGCCCCTCCTTTTCCGGCTCGGCTTCCGCGACCTGCGCGTTCTTATCGGGCGGCTTCTGCGATTTGTTCTCTCCGGCTCCCTTTACGTCTCCGGCAAATTTCTTTTGCGGAGATTGCGCGGGAGTTGGGGATGGGTTTGCGTTCTCGTCTTCGCCTTCTCCCGGCGACGGGGAGGGTGTTTCATTCTCTCCTTCGCCCGGGCGCGGTGATTCTTCAGGTCGCTGTTCGCTCGGTGAAGGGGAAGGCTGTTGACCTTGCTGGTTTTGAGAGTTTGGAGAAGGAGAAGGGGACTCGCCAGGTTGCTGCTGTTTCTTTTGCGGCTCATTCTTGGCCTGGGCGTGGTCGTTCTTTTGCTGCTGGTCCTTCTGATTCCCGGACTGCTCCTGCGACTGTGACTGCTGATCTTTTGATTGGTTTTGATCTTTCTGCTGCTGTTGGCCCTGGCCTTGTTGCTGCTGGTTCTGTTGTTGTTGTTGCTGCTGTTGTTGCTGGTTCTGCTGATTCTGTTTATTCTGTTTGTCTTGTTGATTCTTCTGCTGCGGCGACGGGGAGGGAGAGGGCTGCTGTTGTTTCTTATTTTTTAGCTCGTCAATCTTTCTCTTAACGTAATCGTAATTGTCTTTCGCTTCCTTGTTTTGCGGTTCGAGCTTGAGCGTTTGTTCGTAATGCTCGAGCGCATTGGTCCAGTCGCTGAGCTTCTTGTCATCGCTCTTTTGCGATTCGCCGCGCTCATAAAGTGTGTTTCCGAGATTGTAATGCCCCTTGCTTTGCAAACCGGTATCCCGCGAGAGTAACGCCTGGCTAAACGATTCCATCGCCTTGGTGTAGTCCTTGAGTTTGTAGGCAGCTGCGCCCGAATCGAACTGGAGCTTGTCCTCAGCGCGCGATTGCGGATGGGATTTTAGCGTTTGTTGAAACTCGCTGTAGGCATCCTCGAATTTTCCGCTTCGATAAGCATCGAGCCCCGGGGTAGTGGCGAGCGTAAACGACGAGAAGACAAACGTTACCAAGAGCGCCGCGGCAGCTGTAGCACCGGCAGGCGCGCCAGCATACGCTCGTTGCCTCGCGCGTTCACCATGGCGAATCCGTCCGGTGGCGGATTTTCGTTCGGGAATCAGGATCGACAACGCAAGAGCGATTAACGCTAGGCCAAGCGGCCATTCGTAACGTTCAATCGGTCGGCGAGACAAACGCACATCCATTTCGGCGGCCTGCATTTTTGCCAGACCTTCGTTTTGAATTTGCTGCATCGTGCGAGGCCCATTTTCAAAATGAAGATAAAATCCACCGGTGGCCTGAGCAATTTCGCGCAAACGCTTATCATCGAGTTTTGATTTGACGACCTGCCCGGCCGAATCCTTAACGAAGCCAGTTTGACCATCATCGCCTGTCACTGGAATGAGTGAGCCTTGTGGTGTTCCAACGCCCACGGTGAAAATTCGCACGCCGGCATCGGCAGCTTCTTTTGCCGTTTTAACGGCGTCACCGCTCAATTCTTCGCCATCGGTGAAGATGACCAACGCGCGATTGCCCATGGCGCTTTTACCGAAGCTCTGAGTGGCAAGAGTGATGGCGCTGGAAATATTGGTCCCACCCTCGGGAATCGTCTTCGTGTCCAGATCGTTCACCGCCTCAACAACAGCATCGTAATCAATCGTAAGAGGCGCTTGCAAAAATGCGCGGCCGGCGAAAGCGATCAGACCTACACGATCGCCCTGTAATTGGTTAATCAAGTCCTGGATCGCAAGCCTGACGCGATCGAGCCGGTCCGGCTGGACATCGTTGGAAAGCATGCTGCGCGATGTGTCTACCGCGATCAGCAAATCGAGGCCTTTACGTTTTACATCTTCAAACGTGTAACCCCAGCGCGGCTGTGCCAGACTGACAATGGCCAGGGCAAAACCTAGCACCTGCAACGCAAACCTTAGTCGTCGCCGAGGCCGATTCACTGTTGCTGCAAGCTGCGGCAGAAGCCGTGCAGAAACGAATTCCTGCAATCGCTTGAGACCGCGCTGTTCAGAGCGAACGAATAACGCAATCAACAACGGGACCAGAAGCAATCCCCAAAGCCATTGTGGCACACCGAAAGTCATAGCGGAAATGATGCTTGATACTCGATGCCAGATGCTGGATGCGCGCATCGAGTATCCAGTATCCGGTATCCAGCATCGTGTCGCCACGAATGAGAATGTGAGTTCTTCGAATTCACGGCAGCTTCTTCCAGATGGTTTGCGACAACAAAATCTGCGCCAACAACAGCCCGCCGCCGCTCATGAGACACAATGGAAACAAGTCGCGGTACTGTTGATATTTCTTAACGCTCACTGTCGATTTCTCCAGCTTGTCGATGTCGTTGTAGATTTGTTCCAGCGATTGGGTATCCGTCGCCCGGAAAAATTTGCCATCCGCAATCTTCGCAACGTCCCGCAGACCTGCCTCGTTGAACTCCACGCGCTGGTTCTCATAAAGAATATTGCCTAAAGCGTCGGTTAACGGTCCCTTGGCCGTAAATACGGGCGCCGGCGCAATTCCATTGATTCCGGCACCGATTGCATACAAATGAATCTTTAATGCTTTGATTGCTTCGGCCGCAGTGTTCGGCGGAATTTTGCCAGCATTATTTTCGCCATCGGTTAAGAGCACCAGCACATGACTTTTGGAGCGTTTGTCGTTTAACCGGTTGGCTGCTGCTGCCATAGCCGAGCCAATCGCAGTACCGTCTTCAACGAGACCGATTCGCACCCGATCCAGATTTTGCAGCAGCCAGTCATGATCCAGCGTCATCGGGCTGACGACGTACGGGCGCCCCGCGAAGGCGATGATGCCGATACGATCATTTGGCCGGCCCTCGATGAACTTGCGCGTGACTTCCCGGATCGCGTCAACGCGCGTCGCTTCTTGTCCGCCGATTGTGAAATCCTTGGTCAGCATCGATCCGGAGACGTCCAGCGCGAGAATGATGTCGATCCCGCTGGCCTCGATCTGCGTCAGGCTCTTACCAAGTTGCGGACGCGCCAGCGCCACTACGAAGACCGCCATCGAAGCCAGGAGCAGCGTCCGCAAAATCTTGCCCGCGCGCGCGGCGCTCCGTTTACCTATGGCCCGAAGGGTCGCCGTGGATGAATAGGTGAGTGCTGCCACCGGTCCTCGTTTACCCCGCAAGTAGGCGAGCAATGGAACCGCCAACAGCAGCAGCAACAGCCACGGATGTGCGAAGGTCAGTGCGCCGTTTCTTGTGAACCAATCAAACACGGTTGACCTCCTTTCACGAAGCGGATGGCTTCTTCCAGTAACAGTTCGCTATCAGATGTTGTTGCGTCGTACCGTGCGAACTTGATCAGGTCGCAGCGGTTCAGGAAATCTTCGAGCAGCGATTTTTCGTCTTCGGAAAACGGTGACGAACCTCGTAACCCATTCAAGAACTCGACGGATGTCTGTCGGGTGACCGGCAATCCGAATTGTTCGGTTACGTAGCGTCTCAGGATATCGGACACGCGAATACTGAAGCGATATGGATTCATCGACGTAATCTGCGCTCGAATTTGCTCAAGCAAGGCAAGGGCGCGTTCACGTGGCAGTTGGGGCGGTGTCGGCCGCCGAAGAGACTTCGCCGCAAACCATACAATCAGTCCGATCACGGTGAGCAGGACGAACACTCCCAGGAAAATCATCCACGGCGAAAGCAGCGAATAATCAATCGGCGGCGCAATATCGTGGAACTCCTCGGCGAGCAGCAGTGGAATAATGGAGTATTGGGATAATGGAGTCGCGACGTTCAGATTCATTTCATTACTCCGACCCCGTTTATCGAACACCAATGCGGCGCTCGCGTTGTTTGAAGAACGAACGCAGTTGCGGCAAATAGTCTTTGCCTGTTTGCAGCGCGATCGCATCGACATTGTTACGGCGAAGCACATGAGCGAGCTCCTGCTCGCGTTCATTCACAAGATCGCTGAAACGCACTCGCGTCATGCGGTCGGCTGTGTTGATCTCGATTTGATCGCCGGTCTCGGCGTCTTCCAGCGTGATGATGCCAATATTCGGCAGCGCCCGTTCGCGTTCGTCATGAATGTGAATCGCCACGAAATCGTGCCGTCGCCCGCTAACGGCCAGCGAGCGCGAAAAATCCGGTGCCTGAAAATCCGAAATAAAGAAAACAACGGCGCGTCGAGTAACGATCTTGTTCAGGTAATCTAGCGCCAGCGCCGGCTCCGTCCCGCGTCCTTTTGGTTCGAAAAAGAGAATCTCTCGGATTAATCGCAGGGTATGCGACCGGCCTTTTTTTGGAGGAATGAAAAGTTCGACACGGTCAGTGAAAAGAATGAGCCCAACCTTGTCGTTGTTCCTGATCGCGCTGAAGGCCAGCAAGCACGCGACCTCTGCAGCCAGTTCGCGCTTCGACTGTGTTGTGCTGCCGAAACTTCCCGATGCGCTGACATCAACCACCAGC
>DATBEX010000032.1:0-3857 GCA_036558805.1 Candidatus Udaeobacter sp. | reverse complement strand
TCCGGTGGAATTCATGGCGGGCCTGCTGAGCAATGAAATCAATAACACGGACAAAATATCGGTTTTCGTCGGCGAATGCAGAAGGATGGGCATTCCCATTCTTCCGCCGGACATCAACAAGAGCGGCTTGAAGTTTATTCCCGAAACTGTAGCCGGCATCGGTGATGCCGGTGGGCGGGTGCAAAAATCACAAACCGGGGTCAGCGACCCCGGCTACAGTGGCGCGTCCAACGCCATTCGCTACGGTCTTGCCGCCATCAAACACGTCGGCGAGGTGGCCATGAAAACGGCAATTCGCGAGCGCGAACAACGAGGTGATTTCACTACACTGGAGGAGTTTTGCGCGCGGTTGGACTCGCGGGTTGCCAATCGCAAAATGCTTGAAAGTCTTATCAAGGCAGGTGCGTTCGATTTTCTCGGCCGGGACCGTTCAGAACTTTTTGACTGTATAGATGACGCGGTACTGGCATCCGCTGCCGCGCAACGCGACCGGATGGCGGGTCAGGTTTCGCTCTTTGATGAAGCCACTGCTCCGACTGGGTCCAGAAAAAGGCAGGCGACACCCTGGAGCGAACATCAAAAACTCTCCTATGAGAAAGAGCTACTCGGTTTCTATGTCAGCGGGCATCCACTCGATGCGTATGCGGATGTTTTCGCGGCGAAGAATTATCGATCGATAGCTTCGTTAGGCGGGCTGCCCGACCGCGCGCCGTTCAGGATCGCCGGTGCAATTGTGCAGGTTGAGAAAAAGTTCACAAGGAAAGAGGGCAAACCATTCGCGGTGGTTTGGATCGAAGATCGAGCGGATATGCTGGAAGTGGTGGTGTGGAACGAGGTTTACCTGAAAACGGCAAGCATGCTGGAAGCGGGGCGCGTCATTGAAATAAAAGGAACGCTGGATAAGCGAGACGAGATTCCGCGCGCGGTGGCACAGGAGATCAGGACGATTTCGGCTCATAAGCCTAATGGCGCCGCCGAAGTCTCACCGGACTCAAAGCAGGAAGCAGCGGTGCTCTTGCAATTTTCTTCCGCCACAACCGGGGATGAATTGCGAGAGGTACGCAGGATCCTGGCAAGTTCGCCAGGCCGGCAACCCGTTCGATTGCTGTTCGATCGCGGAAATGGCAACGCGCTGCGCCTGGACGCAGGCGCAGAGTTTAGCGTAAATCTCACGCGCGAGCTCGAGGAAAAACTTTCGCGCTGGCTGGTAACCGAGAAGGCGTAGCAGAGCGGTTCTCGATTTCGATATCTGCCGAACGCAACATCACTCGCGTTCCGTCGCTCGTTTTTTTGGCCGAGGCGTTGCCGCGGCTTGCGCTTGAGACCGCGGAAGCGATCCCAGCAAGAGTGTCGATCTTTCCAACGGACTGCTTGGAAAACATATCGGAAATTCCCGGGTAACGCCGTCCAGACCTGAAATGTCCGGGGCTTGCGCGATCGTTCCCTCTTTTAGACTGATGGTCCAATTGGGTTGAAAGAGCGCTCCGCAGAACTGCAATTCTGCCACAGTGGGCGCAAGAGTGAATGGCACCGGCGCAAATTCTATCTTGCTCATGCAACCGATTGGATGGGACGTCAGATCAAAGATCGGCATCGCTCCATTAATCCTCACGGTGACATTGTTTGTATCCTGAAAATCGATCTCCCCACGAAGTGAAAGATCTGTGTCCTTTGTTCCGACGTTGAGAAATTCTATCGATGCGCGATTTCCTCCAAAAGCGATTTGTGCGCTTGCTTCGGTGAGATTGATAAAACCTCCTCCGTCGCCGGACAGCTTTCCGTTCATCAGTTGGACGTCTCCATCGATGCGGGGATGTTGCAACGTTTCGGAGAGTGAAATGTTTCCGCTCAGAATGCCGTCGCTGAAGATTTGCGGGTGAAAGAGCTGAGGAGCTTTTGCGAGAAAAATCGATGGAAAATTCATCGTGATGCTCAGCGGGGACATCTGAAAAGCGTTCCAGTCAGTGCCGATTCGCAACGGGAAATTGGCTGTGAAGCTCATCGGACTGGAATTGGGCAAATGGACGACACCGCGTACGTCCCACTTGCTGTTATCGATGGTTGCCTGAATATCGGCCGGGACCGGGCTTGCTTTTTCAGTCGCTCCGCGTGAAGGGGACAGGTAATCGGCCAGGTTATTCAACCTGGCTTCGAGCGACCCAGAATAGTCGTGCTCGTGCGACAGATCGATTTTACCCTGTCCGCTGAGCGAATCGTTCTTGTGTGTCATCGCCAATTGTTCAATCTCCAGCTCCGTCGTTTTCAAATTCAGTTTCGCGCTCAGGTTATCGATTGCAGTCCTGAAAAATGTGAGTGACGCGCCCTCGACCACGAGATGACCGCCAAATTTGCGGTCCCGAGTGTCCATAGCTCCATCAATCGTGATTTTGCCTGCGAAATCGCCAGCGTTCGCGCCAAACAGCGCGGCGAAATCGCCCAGTTGATCGATTGACGCGGAAATGTTGCCGCGAAAATCCGGACTCAGCCAGCCGGATGCGCTGGTGGGAAATGCGGCTTCACCGCTCAAAGTGAACTGGTTTGCCTGTTGTTTTATGTAGAGCTGCTGCAGTTGAATTCGCCGGTTGTAGAGCGCCGCGCCGAGCATGATTGCTTCGGCGGTGCGATTGCGCCACGTAAGTCCGGTCAGTTCGCTCCAGAGCGATGCGGTGACCCTGTCTGGCTCGGCAAGATTTCCGCGAAAAGTAAAGTTACCCGCGTGGAGCAATCCACTGATGCGATCGGCAAATCCGAACGCCTCTGACGTTTGCTCGAGAGAAATATCCGTGGCGCCGCCGGCAATTTTCCAGTTGTAATGTTGAGAATGCCATTCGTGCGAAAAGTTTCCGCGAATCTTTCCACCAAATGCATCGGCGTCGAACTGCAAGCCCACGCGTTGGTTTCCCAGGCGCGACAAGTCTGCCGTAGCGGACTGCAGGTCGAGACCGCGGCTCAAGGTGACCCCGGCGATTGTCAGATGATCGGCTTCCCAATGCGTTGCACCGTGTAATTGCGAAAACGTCTGGTGAAACCACGGCGATGCGATCATGACCTCGGCAGCCGTAAAGCGACCCGCTTCGGTTTGACTCGCGGATAGAGTTCCCTCTCGCAGCAAAACAAGCGTCGGCCCGTTTTCGATTCGCAGCTCCGAGTCGGTGATAGTCAGATTCTCTGGAAGCATTCGGTGCAATGTTGCCCAGCCTCGCCGGGTAATCGCCCGGACGGTTGGATTTTTTCGACGCAGTTCCCCATGCAATTCCCGGATCGAAAGGTTGCGAATGGCCCGGCCTCCCCGGTGCAGGAGGATATGTTTGAAATTCAATTCGAACGTTGCATCCGTGACCGTGAGATCAGCGTGGAGCGCGTCGTCATGGGTGTTTCTCAATACAAGCTGGCGGATCACAACGGGACGCAGGAACGGCGCATCCACCTTGTCGATGTTGACAGTGAAGCCTTCCTGCCTGGCTCTCCACCAAATCCACCAACGAACGCCGTGGGCAACAGTAAAGGGCGTAAACCAAACCGATAGGAACACCGCGAGCACCAAAAGCAGACTCACGAGGAGAAATCGACGTCTTGGGAGCATTTAAATTCCTGTAGAAATGACAAAACACCCGGTTTCGCCCCGGCCCACGGCGCG
Source organism: Candidatus Udaeobacter sp. (assembly GCA_036558805.1). GTDB lineage: Bacteria > Verrucomicrobiota > Verrucomicrobiia > Chthoniobacterales > UBA10450 > Udaeobacter. The sequence goes on along the minus strand of DATBEX010000032.1, from coordinate 220 downwards.
CCAGTCGAAGGACGAACGCCTGCGCCGCGCTAAATGGTTGAACCGTAGTTCTGATGAAACGACGTAACGATATAACGAATCACGAATCACGAGGCCTTTGTCGTCAATGGAACTTCGACATCCATTCGTCGTTGTTTATTCACGGGCTTCTTTTGCAGTGACATCTTTGAAAATCAAGTGCAGTGATTGCGGCGCATGCACGCGTTGCTCGATTTGCCGC
>DATBEX010000031.1:0-16496 GCA_036558805.1 Candidatus Udaeobacter sp. | reverse complement strand
CTCATCATATTCTTGACGATGGTAAATACGCGCGGACTGCGGCTTGGGAAACTTATCCAGAATGTTTTCACTTCCGCGAAGACGCTGGCGCTTTTCGCGTTGGTGGTGCTTGGCATTTTTATCGGACGCAACGCGGACGCGCTTCACGCCAACTTGGCGAATTTCTGGACGCCGAACGCTGTGTCTCCGATTACTTCAGATCTGCCGTTCGTCGGCGCGGTCTCGGCAACTGCCACGGCGCTCGGAATGGTGATCGCGATTTGCGTTGCGCAGGTCGGTTCACTGTTTTCCGCGGACGCCTGGAACAACATTACGTTTACCGCGGGCGAGGTGCGCGAACCGCGGCGGAATATTCCACTGTCACTTTTGTTCGGAACGGGGTTGGTAATCAGCTTATATCTACTGGCGAATGTAGCGTATCTCTGCGTCCTGCCGTTGGACAAGATCCAGCATGCACCGGATGACCGCGTCGGCACCGCGGCGATGCAGGTGATGTTCGGCGGCGCGGGCGCCGGGATCATGGCAGTCGCCATCATGATTTCCACCTTCGGTTGTTGTAACGGACTCATCCTCGCCGGCGCGCGTGTTTACTACGCCATGGCGCTGGACGGTTTGTTTTTTAAAGCGACGGCCCGTCTGAATTCAAAACACGTCCCGGCTATCGCACTCGTCCTCCAGGGAATCTGGACGGCATTGCTCGTTCTGCCGCGCACGCGAAACGTTGATCCAACCAGCGGCGCTGTTACTTACGGGAATCTCTACAGTAACCTGCTCGACTACATTATTTTTGCGGCGTTGATCTTCTACGTGTTGACTATTGCGGGCGTATTCGTGCTCCGTCGAACGCGTCCGGAAGCGGAACGCCCCTACCGCGCACTTGGTTATCCAATTCTCCCGGCGCTCTACATGGTCGGCGCAACGGCGATCATGCTTGTCCTGCTCGCTTATAGAGTGCAAACAACATGGCCTGGCTTGGTAATCGTACTTACTGGAGTGCCGATTTATTTTCTTTGGAAATTTTTAGGCAAGAAATCACCGTCAGTTTAATTCGCTCCGCCCATCCCGATTAGCACAAACATAAGGAACTGCGCCCATGAACGTACTCCGACGAAAAAGTGTCACGCAACTACAAGCCGAAGCGCTGACGGATGATCGCTTGAAACGGGCGCTTGGAGCGACCAACCTGACGGCACTTGGCATCGGTGCGATCATCGGCACGGGGATTTTCGTGCTTACAGGCACGGTAGCCGCACAGAACGCAGGTCCGGCGGTGGTCTTATCGTTCATCTTGGCCGGTGTTGCGTCAATTTTCGCGGCGCTTTGTTACAGCGAGTTCGCTTCACTGGTACCGATGGCTGGCAGCGCGTACACTTACGGCTACGCCACGCTAGGGGAAGTTTTCGCATGGATCATCGGCTGGGATTTGATTATCGAATATGCTTTGGGCGCTGTGACGGTGTCGATCGGCTGGTCGGGTTACGTTGTTTCTTTTCTGAAGGACATCGGGATCAATATTCCGCCAGAACTATCTGCCGCGCGCGGCACACTCGTCCCGCTGGCGAACGGAACGGAAGTCGTGGCAGTATTTAATCTGCCGGCAGTGATCATCATTGCTGTTGTCACATTGCTGTTGGTGATCGGCATTCGCGAATCCGCAACAGTCAACAACGTCATTGTGTTCGTTAAAGTCGCCGTAGTCCTGATTTTCATCTTTGGCGCCGCGCACGCGATTAATTCGGCGAACTGGCATCCATTCATCCCGCCCAGCACAGGTGCGCGCGGGCAGTACGGCTGGAGCGGAGTCATGCAGGGCGCAGGGATTGTGTTCTTCGCATACATTGGATTCGATGCTGTAAGCACGGCAGCGCAAGAAGCTAAGAACCCGCAGCGTGATATGCCGATTAGTATCATCGGGTCGCTGTTGATCTGCACTGTGCTTTACATCCTTGTCTCAGGCATCGCCACAGGCGTGATGTCGTACCACGATTTGAACGTTCCCGATCCGATCGCCGTCGCGGCGGATCATGTCGGCCTTGGCTGGATGTCATCACTAATCAAGCTTGGCGCTATCGCCGGACTGAGCTCAGTCATCCTGGTGATGTTGCTCGGCCAGTCGCGGATTTTCTGGACCATGGCGGATGACGGGTTGATGCCAAAGTTCGTGAGCAGGGTGCATCCAAAATTCCGTACCCCGTGGATCACGACGATCGTCACTGGTGTGGTCGTGGCGTTTTTCGCTGCGATTTTACCGATCCGAGATGCAGCGAGTCTTGTTTCCATCGGCACACTGCTTGCCTTTGTGATCGTTTCAATTGGCGTCCTTTTTCTGCGCGTGCGCGAACCGGATCTTCCGCGCCGATTTAAAACGCCGATCGTCTGGTTCGTCGCTCCAATGGGGGCGATATCAGCTCTGTATCTGATGGCATCATTGCCGTGGTTAACATGGGAACGGCTGATCTACTGGTTTGCGTTTGGCCTCGTGATTTACTTCGGCTACGGTGTTTACAACTCCAAACTTGGTGCGCGCAAAGTCGCCGGCGAGACCGCGTGGTCGCGCGCTTTGAAAATCGCCGGCGTGATCTGGATTGTGTTCGGCTCGCTAGGCTCAATCCTATGGCTGGCACGTTACCGCGTCGAATACATTCCGGGACCGATGGGCATCGTGGTCGGGCTGGCAGGATTTGTTCTCGCCTGGAGTCTGGGTGCCCTCCTAAATTTGGTTGCACAAGTTTCCGATCACACGCATGCGCGCCACTTGATGATGGAAACACCAGACGACAAATAGTCGCGTTAGCGGCGGTAGAAGGTCCGACGATAAATTTCAGAGTTCTAAGATCCGCCTGAAGTCCAGCCGCCCTCAAATCCGCGCGACGGACTCGTCGCGCCGGGGCCGATAAGCTCTTCCGCGCGTCTCCTAAACTTTTCGCTGTCGATCTGATTGAAAGCACGTCTTGCATCAGCGATTTCCGAACGAGCAATGCCCGCCCGGCGAAGAACTTTCTCCTCTTTGGAACTTAACGTCTCGGACTTTGCGCTGCTTAAGGCCCGCGTTTGAAGTCGCGAGATAACGATGGCAAGTCCATCGTCACCTAATCCGTACAAATCGACAAGCTGTTGAAAACTGAGGTGGAACGGAATCGCAGCAAGATCCACCTGCTCAGCTTCGGACACTTCTGTTGGTGGCATCGTAATCTCGTTCGAGGTCGACACTGAATGCCAAACGTCGGCCGGCTGGTAATATCCGATCTCCACGCGACAAGAACGATGCCGTTGCGACATTGTAATGTAATGCATTCCCGCCATTGGTTCAGCAGCCGTCTCTCTTTCTTCCAGACCGTCTGCACAATGAATCCGGAGATGAACCTGTCGATCCACAGGCCGGTCGTTTTTGAAGATCGATGGCCAGTCAACGTTCCAATGTGCGAAGACGATCCACGGGTCGCGCGCGATTGCGAGAAGACGCGGCGGACCAGATGAGCGCGGAACTTCCAAACCATTGCCCAACTCGGGTGACCCCTCGTTTCTCGAGAGAGGCACAACCGGTTTCCTGGAAATGCGAAATGTCTTTCCCTCGTGCATCTTTCACAAGTTGACCCAAATCGACAAAAGGCCAACCACAGATTTTGGTGACCGACGCGGCGATTATTCAAATTTTTCGTCTCGAATCCTTTTTGGAATTTTTTCGCGCCTTTTCATGCGTTTAACGCATAGTTCTCGTTTATTTTGAGAAACGAATGAGCGCAACAATCGTCGGTCTTGAAGAACTTTCGGAACGCAGCAGGCAGTTGCGCGCTGCCGGGAAAAAGCTGGTCGCGACGAACGGCTGCTTTGATTTGCTGCATGTTGGGCACGTGCGCTACCTGCAGGCTGCGCGTGCGCTCGGTGATTTGCTGGCAGTCGGCTTGAATGGCGATAGCTCGGTCCGCGAATTAAAGGGAAAGGGACGTCCCGTTGTCGCTGGGCGGGATCGCGCGGAGATTCTTGCAGCTCTACGATGTGTAGACCTGGTAGCAATTTTTCCAGAAATGCGAGCGACGCAGTTTATTGCTGCCAGCCGTCCCGCCATTTATGTGAAAGGTGGCGATTACAGTTCCGAAACGCTCAATGAAGAAGAGCGCGCAGTTTTGGAGAAAATCGGCGCTGAGATTCGGATCATTCCATTTGAGGCTGGCTATTCGACTTCGCGCCTGCTCGAACAAATATGCAAGAAAACGAGCTGAAAATTGTGGCGCGCGTTCCGCTATCAATGTGCGTACATCATTAGCGACAGGACGAAAAATTGAAACGACTGCCAATTGGAATTCTTGGGTCGGGAAAAGGAAGCAACTGCAGGGCAATTCTTGAGCGTATCCGCTCAGGTGACCTGGCAGCAGACGCGCGCATTGTAATTTCGGATGTGTTTGATGCGCCGATCCTCGATATCGCCCGAGAGTATTCGGTTACTAACGCATATCTGCCGCCTGGCCAATTTCGCACGCGGTTAGAGCCTGAAGCGGAAAATCAGCTCGTAACCATGTTACGGGAGTCCGGTGTTGATCTCGTAGTGCTCGCTGGATTTATGCGCGTGTTACGCGCACCGATGCTTGAAGCCTTCTCGGGGCGCATCATTAATATCCATCCATCGCTTCTGCCAAAATTTCCCGGACTTGAAGCGTGGAAACAGGCGCTTGCTGCGGGCGATCAGGTGACTGGTTGCACCGTGCATTACGTGGATGAAAAAATCGATCATGGTAAGATCATCGCTCAGCGTGAAGTACGGATCCTGCCCGACGACACACCCGAAAGTGTCCATGCACGGATTCAAATTGCCGAGCGCGATTTATACCCGGCTGTAATCGCCGAATTTTGCCAAAGACACCGGGTGCCGAGTTTGTAGTCTGGGATCCCGGAGATCGCTCGCCAGCAATTCATTGTGCGTCTAAAGCTGTTCTGCTTTTTGTTCCCGGCTTAGCACTTCTTCTAAAGCCTTGGTCGGTTTTTTCTGTTCGTACAGCACAGCATAAACCTGATCAATAATCGGCGTGTCGATATTCAACTCGCGCGCACACTCAAAAGCGCTCTGTGCGGTGGGAATTCCTTCAGCCACCATCCTCATCGATTGGGTGATCTGCGCCAGTGATTCACCGTTTCCGAGACGTTTGCCGACGGTATGATTGCGGCTTCGCTCGCTGTAACAAGTCACAATCAAGTCGCCGGCGCCGCTTAATCCATAGAAAGTTTGCGCAGTTCCTCCCATGGCAACTCCCAGGCGCACCAGCTCCGCTAACGATCGCGTCACTAACGCCGCCTTTGAATTGTCGCCTAAACCGAGCCCATCGCTGATCCCAGCTGCCACAGCGAACACATTTTTCAAAGCGCCGCCCAATTCAATGGATGCGACTTCCTCGCTGGTGTAAACACGAAAGCGTGGACTTCCCAAGACGCTTTGCAAATTCGTTGCGCACTCAGCGTCATTACAGCCAATCACAGTCGCGGTAGGAAAGGTTTGTACGACCTCTGCTGCGAGATTCGGCCCGGACAAAACCGCAATCTTTTGCCGTGGAAAAAGTTCGCATAGGATCTGGCTCATCCGCATTCCGGTGTGGTGCTCAATCCCTTTCACGCAACTCAGCAGCACAGCGCGAACATCGCCGATCGTTTCTCGTACGTGGGCTGCAACTTTTCGCAAAGCCGTAGACGGCATCGCGAAAACAATCAGATCCGCATCGGCGCAATCACCAAGCTCAGACGTGACACGGACCGATGCAGGTAATTTGAGCCCTGAAAGATAGTCACTGCTTTCGCGCGTTTCCTGCATGCGCGTCATGCGATCACCATCGTGACCCCAAAGCGAAATCTGACGCCCATCCTGGCCCCATAGCCACGCCAAAGCCGTTCCCCAACTGCCCGCGCCGAGAATCGCTGTTTTCTGGATTTTCACTTTCGAGTAAAGCGTGGCTCCGTTCCACACATGAGGCGTGAAAGATTCGAGCGATGGCGCCAAATCACAACTGCCGCGAGAAAAAGCGAAGAATAGAATAACGTTCTCCCGGGAGCGTGGCTTAGCCAGGTTGTAAGCAAGATTATGGGAGGCAACGCGGCTGCAGCAATAACTGAGGCTACTGAAACATAACGCGTGAGCAAAAAGGTCAGCCCCCAAATTGCTATGCCGACCAAGGCAGCGACCGGAGCCAATCCGAAAAGAGCCCCAGCTGACGTGGCGACACCTTTTCCGCCCTTGAACCGTAGCCATACAGGAAAAGAATGCCCAAGCACACTGGACGCCGCGGCAACGATTCCAAACATTTCTGACGAGATCCATTCGGGCTGGGCTCGTGCGGCAATCAAGATCGACATCTTCACAGCGGCGAAGCCCTTCAAAAAATCAGCAGCGAAAACGGCGTAGCCATAACTTTTTCCCAGTGAACGGGTAACATTGGTAGCGCCGACGTTGCCGCTGCCACATTTCCGGATGTCAATCCCTGCAATTCGGCCCGCGAGATAGCCGAACGGAATCGATCCCAACAGGTAGCTCCCGATTACTACTGCAGCGAGGTTGAGCATCGCAAGACTACTCGGAATTAGCCGCCGTATTTGCAGCTAAATCTCTATGTAAGTGATTCTTAGATAGCCAGATAGAAATTATTGCAATATCGGTTGGTGTGATACCACTTATGCGGGCTGCCTGCCCTAACGAGGTGGGACGACTCGTCGCTAGTTTATGCCTGGTTTCCGAGCGAAGACCAGGGATGTTGTCGTAGTCCAGCCAATCTGGAAGCACCTGTTGTTGCTTGCGCTCAAGCTGGCGATTTTGGTCTGATTGTCGGGTGGCATAGCCCTCGTATTTGAAATCTGTTTCAACCAGCTGCCAAATCGTGATTGGCAGCAGACTGAGAAGTTCGGACGGCAGCTTGGCGGCAGCAAAATCGGGTCGTTTGAACAATTGAGAAATGGGAACACCATTGATCTTGGTTTCCGTGGCCAGCAGGCGGGCCTGGCTTAAAAGCCGCGTTTTTTTCTCGTGACGAGCCCAACGCCCGGAATCCACCAGTCCCACATCAAATGCACGGCCGGTGAGCCGCTGATCGGCGTTGTCGTGCCGCAAAAACAAACGGTCCTCGGCCCGGCTGGTAAACATACGGTAGGGCTCTTCGGTGCCTTTGGTAACGAGGTCATCGATAAGAACTCCTATGTATGATTCGCCTCGACGTAGCAGTAGTGGCGAGCGATTTTGAATCTTCAATGCAGCATTAGCTCCAGCAATCAACCCCTGAGCCGCCGCTTCCTCATATCCCGACGTACCGTTGACCTGGCCTGCAAAATACAGTCCATCCACTAACTTGGTTTCTAGCGTCGGAAGAAGCTGGGTTGGTGGAAAGTAATCGTACTCTACCGCATATCCTGACCGCATTATTTCAGCTCGCTCCAGCGCAGGTATTGAATGTATGAATTCCAGTTGGACATCATATGGCAAACTGGTCGAGACGCCGTTCACGTAATATTCCTTGGTGTGCCGACCCTCAGGCTCGAGGAACAGTTGATGCGATAACTTTTCCGAGAATTTTACGACCTTATCTTCGATAGATGGACAATATCGAGGTCCAGTGCCCTTGATCCGACCAGCATAGAGTGGGGATCGGCTAAGGTTGCCGCGAATGATTTCATGGGTCCGTTCGGTGGTGTGAGTTATCCAGCACGGCATTTGTTCCACGTGGAACGTTCTTCCGCGAACTTTGTTCAGCGTAAATATTTCGGTGCCGTAATCGCCAATTTCCTCCCCATAGAAGGAGAACGTTGGCGGGGGTTGATCCCCAAGCTGGATGGCGCACTGCGAAAAGTCGATCGACCGCGCGTTTAGCCGACACGGCGTGCCCGTTTTAAATCGCCCGACCTCAAACCCTAAGTGTCGAAGACTGTCGCTCAGGCTCGAACTGGCATCGGCCATTCGTCCGCCTGGCTTTGTGGCTTCGCCAACATGGAGCAGGCCCCGCAGAAATGTCCCTGACGTGATTACCACACTTCGAGCAGCGACTGTCAGCCCCAGATCCGTTTCAACTCCAACGACCTTGCCGTACTCAATAACGACGCGAGAGGCGGTTCCCTGTTTAAGGTCCAGGTTATCTGCGGACTCTAAAACGGACTTCATGCGGAATTGGTACGCCTTCTTATCACATTGCACACGCGGTGCCTGGACTGACGGACCTTTTGCTCGGTTAAGCATCCGAAACTGAATGCCTGTAGCATCTGCATTTAAGCCCATTGCTCCGCCCATGGCGTCTATCTCGCGCACGATATGTCCCTTGGCCAAGCCCCCAATTGCCGGGTTACAGGACATTTGTCCTATTGTGTCCAGATTTTGAGTTAACATTAACGTGCGACATCCAATTCGCGCTGCCGCCAAGGCCGCTTCGATCCCGGCATGCCCGCTGCCAACTACCAACACCTCGTATTCTGTAGGTATCCTAAACATTATGAATAATATAATATATTGTTAATCAACTATTTATGACTACAGAACCTTTTGCTCTTTCCTCTGGTTGAGACGTTGTCGACCCCTGCGATGTCTGTATCGCCCGATATGCGATGCGCCCGAGAACCACCAGAAGCAACGCTGTGGTCACAAAGGCGCCCCCCCATATCCAATATTCAACTAGTCGAGGGTAATTCTTGCCGCGCATTATTCGCATCGCAAGCTGACCCAGGGTACCAAGGTAAACATACAAGAAAAGACCGGGAGCACGGCCGATAGATGCCCAAAGCATGTAGGTGCCAAATCGGATTCGGGTTAAACCATAAAAATAATTCAGTAAGCTGGTTGGAAAAAGCGGATGCAATTGACTCAAGAAAATAATCTTCCAGCTCTCGCGCTCCACCGCAGGTCCCAATGCGCGCAGGGTTGGGTTAAATGAAAGTTTTTGCCGAAACCATCTGTTGGCTATCCATCGGCTTAGGGCAAAGGAAACAGCTGTCGCAATAAGGTTGCCCATCAACACGATCAAAAATCCCCACCACAATCCAAAAAAGAAACCGCCGCCGACGGCAAGAATGCCACCGGGAAGTAGAAGGATATTACAAGCGGCGAAAAGCAGCGGGTAGCAAACAGCTCCCCATGCACCCCAGCTCATCACGCGCTGTTGCGATGCCTCGATAAAACTAACGACCGGAACGAAGCGTGACAGCGCGAGCGCGATTACAATTGCAATAGCGAGCCCCCCAACTTGCCAGCAAATCACGCGGCTGACTTTCGACATCCGGAAATTCTGCGTGTGTCGCTGGCTTCGCGCAAATTCTCGCCAGTTGCGTTTCAGCGCGCAAAAATTCGGGCCGCCTAACTAGACACTTGAAGGCTCCGGATTTCGACGACGCGGAATACCAAGACTTTCAAAGATTACGCGCGTGGCGTCGGAGCGATTGAGAGTGTAAAAATGAATACCGGCAACATCGTTGTCCAGAAGATCGTGGCATTGTTCTATCGCGAAATGAAGGCCGACACGCTTCACCATCTCAGGGTTGTTTTCGCAGCGCTGTAGAGCGCGCAGAAGTTTGGCTGGGAATCGCGCTCCGCCGGCTAACTCGGCAATCCGTTTGAACCCGTTAATGGAAGTAATGGGCATGATCCCCGCGATAATTGGGATGTGGATGTCCGCAAGCCCGCAGCGTTCGCGAAAATCGAGAAAGTCGCGGTTATCGAAAAATAACTGGGTGACGACGTAGTCGGCGCCGGCGTCGACTTTTGCTTTGAAGTAATCCATTTCCAGCAACCGATTTGGCGTCGTGGGATGTCCTTCCGGAAAGCCGGCCACGCCGATCCCGAAACCGCGGCGGTCCGGATGCGCTCCCGACTCGTTGAATCGGCGGATAAACTTAACTAAATCGACTGCGTGTTTGAATGAGTCGCGCGATTTATCGTAAGCTATTCCAATCGGCCTATCGCCTCCCAGCGCGAGAATATTTCCAATCGCGGACCTGGCGTATCGGCGGAGGATCCCATCGATTTCCTCTTCGTTATGACAAACACATGTAAGGTGCGGGATAGGGTCAAGCTTTGTGGTGTGTTGAATGCGCTCGACCAGATCGTGAGTCAAATCACGCGTTGAGCCGCCGGCACCGTAAGTAACGCTGACAAAGTGTGGCAGGTACGCTTCCAGGTCGCGAATCGTTCGGTAAAGAGTCTCGGCCGCCTCCGGAGATTTCGGAGGAAAGAATTCGAATGAAAAGGTGGGAGAATCCCCCCGCATGATCTCTTTGATGTGCATTGACCCGGCGCATACCTTCGTTCCTCCCGCGACTTTTGGTCAACTCACCCAAAGCAAATTTTCTGCGAAGTCATTCGTCGCGAACACGTGGGCGTGGCCCATTTTAGGGGAGAATCGCGAACACTCTCGCGGGAAATCCTGAGCCGCCTTTTGGTTTTGGAAAGCTGACTACGCCAATTGCACCAGCTTCTGGAACCTGGTCCAGATTGGTAAGCAGCTCGATTTGAAAGTGGTTTGTACTGAGAATGTACGTTTCAAGTGAATAATCATCCTTACTGGTGGCGATCCCTGGATCGGTATCCGTCGTCTCGTGACCTGACGCCGTGATCTTGCGCTCTCCGTAAAGATATTTGAGCACCGGCAAACTCCACCCGGGGTAATGCGCCACGCCATTCGTATCCTTGTTTTCCATCTTTGCCACGTCCGGCCAACGCTTCGACCAGTCCGTGCGCATTGCTACAAACGCGCCAGTCGGTATCTGCCCGTGATCTTTCTCCCACTTCTTTACACGTTCGACCGATAACATGTAATCGGGATCTTTCGCGGACTCTTCATGCACATCAATAACCACCAGGGGCAAGATCATTTCTTTTGGGTCGATCTGGTCAACGGTTCGAAGGCCTTTAATGAAATGAGCAGGTGGATCAACATGAGTCCCCCATTGACCGACGTGTGTGTAGAGTTCCGTGAAAAAACCTGTTCCCATTACGTCCGGACGCTTCTCATACCAGTAAATTGTTCTCCGAGTCTCATCTGGAAATCCAGGCCAGCGCGGGATTCCCGGTGCGAACTCGTGCGTCAGGTCCACATATCGTTTGTGGGCAAGAATCTGCTGAATTCGCCAGAGGGATGGTTCATCGGCACTCCATGCAGAGGAAAATATCGCGATGAACACGGCGAGCCCTGACAACAACGTCTTGGTAATGCGCATCCAGCCTTGTTAAAGCATTTAGGGTTAAGAGGCCAATATGTTCGAATAACTTTGAATAAGTCTGTCGCTCTTCGAACAAAGAAAACCTGTCGACGTTTCATGTTGATTTTATCAACCGCTCATTCACGTAGTGAAGCACGAGGCAAAGACGACGTTGAGAGACACTACTTATTCCCAATCAGATGAAGAAGACCAACCAGATGAAACTTCTATCCAATTCATTACTAACTGTGGAAAACTTTTGACGCTGAAAACCAGAACGAGAACCGAATGTGCTAGTGGAAAACGTTTAAGATGCCTCCAAAACAGTTTCTTCTCGACAAGACAACGACTATTCCACGCAGACATGAATATAATGCTTTTGAACATGACAGTCTTTTCGAGCATGCCACCTGGGCTTATGCGTTCTGTCGCGAACATTTGTTTCGTGACGACACCAAACGGATTATCGCAGCTGTTTGGCCAAATGACCGTCCTGCTCCAGGAACAACTCTGATCGAACTTGGCTGCGGGCCGGGATTTTACTCGTGCCGACTGGGAGAGCGTTTTCCAGAGATGTCGATTACAGGAGTGGATTGTTCTGCAAAACAAGTGCAGTGGGCTAGCGAGCGAGCCGCGGCGCTTCATCTGACCAATTGTTCCTTTAAACGAATCAACGTCCTCAAGTTGTCGTGTAATAATGCTGTTTTTGATGTCGTACTGGCTTCGCGATTACTCACGATCTTGCCGGAGCAGGCGGGTGTCGTCGCGGAGATGTATCGTGTTTTGAAGCCAGGAGGTCGCTGTTTTGTTGCCGAACCGCGTTACAGCGTTTGGGCATCAATACCACTCTTGGCGATGTGGCTTCTCGTGGGACTTATTCCCTGCGGAAATGGTTATCGGGAGCCATATAAGGCAACGGTTTTTTCGGCAGAGGGATTTGCAAAGCTTTTCGGCGCACAACCGTGGAAAGAGACTAAGATCTGGCGGGATGGGCGCTATCAGTACGCTCTTTGCGAGAAAGAGTAGAAATCGGCAGTACACCGAATGAGAGCGCGTCATCGCGTTGTTGATCCGGATAGAGCGGCTAAAGGTTTCACGGGCTGTTCTGCATTGGCATTGATGACCAAAGCGCCACGTGCCGGGAAGGTAAAAACACGCCTTGTTCCTCCGCTTACAAATGAGGAAGCGGCGCAGCTCAACAGATGTTTTTTGCAGGACACAGGCGCTACGATTTCGGCTTGTTGCAAGGGGTTCACGGCACACAATCCAGGTCGGCCAAGCGTGCGCGGAATTGCCGTGTACACACCCATCGGTGCCGAATGGGACTACGCAGACATTTTACCCGCCGATTTTAGTTTAGTGCCACAGCGCGGCGAAAGTTTCGGTGAACGCCTGTATTTTGCGGCGGCGGATTTGTTCCAGTGCGGCTTCGAATCTGTTTGTTTGATTGATTCCGATAGCCCGACAATTTCCGCTGAAAATTTTATCAATGCTGTAGAACTGCTTTCATTGCCAGGGGACCATATCGTGCTCGGCCCTTGCGATGACGGCGGTTATTATCTAATCGGATTAAAACGGTTACACCGGGAGGTCTTTGAGGAGGTCAATTGGAGTACCGATCGAGTTCTAGAGCAGACAAAACAGCGCGCAACCGAAATTGGCGTCGACGTTCGCGAATTGCCTGGTGGATTTGATGTCGATGATCGGGCGACATTACATCGACTTTGCGATGAACTGCTGGGCACAAACGCGCGGGACGGGGTCGCGCCTCAGACTCAAAAGTTTCTGCAGAAATTAGTCGCGCGCGACGGTCGCCGGCGTGTTTGGCCGTTGTAAAATGCGCGCCGTATGCGCCAAATCTGACAACAACTGAAGCGGTTGCCCTGCAACGGCTACATGACTAGCCTCATGTTCGGATGGGAAGACGTGCATTAGTTACCGGGGGCGCGGGCTTAATCGGCTCCCACGTAGTCGATCTTCTCGTGAATGAGGGCTGGCAGGTTCGAGCGCTTGATAATTTGGAACCGCAAACGCATCGTCGCGGAAAGCCGGCTTGGATCAACCAGAAGGCAGAATTCATTCACGGCGATTTGCGTGACCGCGATACGATTACCGCCGCGCTCGACCATATAGAGATCGTTTTCCACCAGGCGGCCTACGGAGGTTACATGCCAGAGATCACAAAATTTGTGGACGTGAATTCGCTCGGCACCGCGCAAATGCTGGAAGTCATCCGGGAGAAAAACCTCCCGGTGAAAAAGATCGTTGTTGCCAGTTCGCAGGCCGTTTACAGCGAAGGGGCTGCCGATTGCCCCAAACATGGGTTGGTCTTCCCCGCGGTGCGGCCGGTGGAACAATTACGCAAAGGAGATTGGGACGTGCATTGCCCGCGCTGCGGTGCAACCACCGCGAGCGTTCCGACTCCGGAAAATGCGCCGGTCGGTGGCGAAACCGTTTATGGTCTGACGAAGGTTGACCAAGAACGCCTGGTCCTCCTCTGGGGGAAACAGGTCGGTATTCCCACGATCGCGCTGCGTTATTCCTGCACCTACGGCCCGCGCCAGTCGATCTTTAATCCGTACACCGGCATCATTGCGATTTTTTGCACGCGCTTGCTGAACAGTTTGCCGCCAGTGCTGTACGAAGACGGAGAGCAAACGCGCGACTTTTCATTCGTGGAAGACATCGCCGGCGCGAATTTACTTGCTGCGGAGACGGACAAGCTCGACGGACTGCCAGTAAACATTGGCAGTGCCCACGGCACGCCGATTCGCGAAATCGCCGAGCAACTTTCGGGTATTCTGAACGTCGACATCGCGCCTGAGATCAAAGGCGAATTTCGTCCCGGCGAAATGCGCCATCTCATTAGTGACACCACCCTCGCTCAGTCTGCGGGATACAAACCAACCGTCGATCTCAGCGAAGGCATCGGTCGCTACATCGGTTGGATCCGTTCGCAATCAGATATTCGCGATTACTTCAGCGAAGCGACCGAAATTTTAAAGAACAAAGGCATCGTTCATCGAGTAGCAAGATGAACATCGCTGCCAACATTCCGGATTTTGATGCGCCGGTTGTCGATCATGCGCGCAGGGATTTTCCGTTACTCGGTGCGGGCATGACTGTGGGAGAGGCCTTGGAGCGGATCCGTCGCGAAGGCGTCGGTGAACGCGTCATTTATTTTTACGCCATCGATGAACAGGAGCGGCTGGTTGGTGTGGTTCCGACACGCCGGCTGCTGACGGCGCCTCTGAAAACGCCATTGCACGAGATCATGGTTCCTCGCGTGGTGGCCGTTCCGGCGACCGCAACAATTCTCGAGGCCTGTGAATTCTTTGTGCTCTACAAATTTCTGGCGTTTCCCGTTGTGGATGAGCAACGCCGTGTGATTGGCATTATCGACGCAAACCTTTTCGCAGAAGAAATTTTGGAGGCAGGCGACAGTGAATCGCGACGGGCCGGGAGCCCTGTCGCGCAAGTGAGCTCGGAGTTTTTTGAGGCGTTGGGTTTTCACATCGAACAAATCCGTGGGGCGTCGCCCTGGCGCATTTTCCGGTTCCGCTTTCCGTGGCTCCTGGTGACTGTAGGTGGGGGCACGCTCTCCGCAATTCTCGCTGGTTTCTTTGAAGCGACACTCGCCCACAGTTTGGTACTGGCGTTCTTTCTCACAATGGTGCTCGGGCTAAACGAAAGCGTCAGTATACAATCGATGAGTGTTACGATTCACGCGTTACGCTCTGCTCAAGTAACGTGGCAATGGCTGGCTACAGCGTTTCGTCGCGAACTGATCACCGCGCTGCTGCTGGGCGCCGCGTGCGGACTGGTTGTCGGCTTGGTTGTTTGGCTGTGGCGAAATGATGGCGCTGCGGCATTCGTGATTGGCGGCAGCATCGCGCTTTCGCTCGTCACGGCATGCGGGTTTGGCCTGGGCGTGGCCTCGCTTCTTCACCGGTTCAAGCTGGACCCAAAAATTGCAGCGGGACCGATCACGCTGGCATTGGCGGACTTTTTTGCGCTCGTGATTTACTTCACCGGTGCTTGGCTGGTTTTGCGATGAACAGCGTCTCGGTCATTATCCCGGCGCTCGACGAGGAGGAAACGATCGCCGGCGTCGTGCGCGAATGCCTTGCGACAGGATTACCCGACGAGGTGATCGTCGTTGATAACGAGAGTAAGGATCGAACGGCCAGGCGTGCACACCAGGCAGGCGCGCGCGTTGTGACGGCGCCACGTGGATACGGGCGCGCTTGCGCCGCCGGCGTTCGTGCGCTTTCGACTGAATGCGACATTGCGGTTTTTCTCGATGGCGACGGCAGCGACGTTCCCGCCTTCATGAATCAGCTTGTGGAACCCGTCGCATGCGGGACGCACGATTTCGTGATCGGCTCGCGCACCCGCGGACAACGCGAACCAGGCAGCATGAATCTTCAGCAAATTCTCGCTGGGCAACTTGCGGGATTGATCTTGCGACTCCTTTACGGTGCTCGATACACGGATATGTCGCCATTTCGCGCCATTCGGCGTGATTTGTTCGAACGCCTCGACATGCGCGAGCAGACCTACGGCTGGAATCTCGAGATGCAGATGAAAGCCGCGCGGTATGGGCTGCGCATTCTCGAAATCCCTGTAAATCATCGACGGCGTGGCGGGGGCAAATCAAAAGTGTCAGGCACGTTTCGCGGCACATTCGTTGCCGGTGCTCGCATCGTTGTGACACTAGTGCGTGTGGCGCTTGGATAGTCGATTCCATCTGACAGTTCTCCCGTTTTCGTGTAGCGTCGCCCAATGCTTTCGACGCTTGATCTTGAGAAATTTCGCACCACGCCGCTCACCCGTGAGCCGTTTGATTTTCTGGTTGTTCCAGAGTTTGTAAGGACCGAAGCGCGTGCAGCAATCGATAACGATTACCCTGAGGTTGGTCGGGCAGGCAGCTTTCCGCTTCGCGACGTGAGTTATGGCCCTGCGTTTGCAAAGCTGATCGAAGAGATGCGCAGTGCAGAGTTTCGCAAAGCGTTCGAAGAAAAATTCAGCATCGATCTCGTTAACCGTCCGGACATGATCACCGTACGCGGGCGTTGTAGCGAGAAAGATGGCAAGATCCACACCGATTCAGAGACCAAGATCATCACAATTCTTCTTTATATGAATTCAGCTTGGGAATCATCCGGTGGCCGGCTGAGACTGTTGCGATCCGGGACGAATCTGGATGACGTCGTTCTCGAAGTTCCACCAACCGAAGGGACGTTGCTCGCGTTTCGCCGCGGCCATAACTCCTGGCACGGTCACAAGCCGTTTTCAGGCCCGCGTCGCGTCATTCAGTTCAATTGGGTCACGAGCGAGACCGTCGT
>DATBEX010000030.1:0-3420 GCA_036558805.1 Candidatus Udaeobacter sp. | reverse complement strand
CATGTCGACCACGACGAAGACCCCTACGATATCAGCAAAGGATTTTTCCATGCGCACATCGGCTGGCTTTTGTTCAAGCTCCGGCCAGAACCGCCGTTCGATAACGTGGCGGATCTAAAAAGAGATCCGTTGGTGATGTGGCAACATCGACATATCCATTTGCTCGCCGTGCTGGTGAGTTTTGGTCTGCCGACGTTGCTCGGCGCGCTGTGGGACGGCTGGACCGGTGCGCTCGGTGGGTTTCTCATCGGCGGCGTTGCTAAAGTGGTCGTGCTTCAACACGGCACGTTCCTGATTAACTCAGCCTGTCACACCATTGGTCGTCAGCCATACTCGACCCGGTGCAGCGCGCGTGACTCGTTTTTCATGGCGCTGTTTACCTTCGGAGAGGGCTACCACAATTATCACCACGAGTTTCAGCACGATTATCGCAACGGAGTGAAGCCGTGGCAGTGGGACCCGACGAAATGGTTGATTTGGAGTTTCTCCAAGATGGGACTTACCAGCGGGCTGCGCCGCGCGCGGGCCGAATTGGTTTCCTCGAGCGAAGCGAACGTGCGGAATGCAGTGAAGAGCAAGCAGGTGGCGAGTGGGTTTCAACAAATTAAGAATTAAGAAGTACGAGCCCGTGATCATTTGTTGTAGCGGCGCTCTGTGAGCGTCGATCTTCCAGAGTCCGGCGGTCAGAGACTGCAGCTACAGCACGGTTTTCGCTACCGCGCTACAGTAAGCGTGAGATCATTGCCATCGCCGCCTTCGTAACTCGCCTGCTGCTCCATCGAGATTTCCGTCAAGGCGTCACCGCGATTTTTTTGATACTTGCAATTTGGCCGATATGTGTAATAACAACATATGGCAATTCCACTCACCGATCGCGAACTGAAGAAGGGGAGTGCCGAGCTGTTGATCCTGTCTCTGCTGGAGGACCGGGCGCGTCATGGTTACGAGATCGGGCAGCTGATCGAGGTGCGCTCGCAAGGCGCGCTGCGATTCAATGTCGCCTCGTTTTATCCGCTGCTTTACCGATTGGAAACACGGGGATGGATCACGGGACGGTGGGTGGAAAAGTCGGGACAACGCCGGCGCCGATACTACCGACTTACGCGCGCGGGCAAAAAGATCCTTGCGGCCCAACGCGACGGCTGGCGCGAGTTCGTAGAAGCGGTCGGGCGAATCACAGGAATTGAGTATGCCTGAGTTCAAAACCGAGATTCGACGATCGATTGCTGAATTAAACTTGCCGCCCGAACGCGAGTCGGAAATCGTCGAAGAACTTTCCCAACATCTCGAGGAGCGATTTGAAAAGGCGCTGAGCCAGGGAGCGTCTGAAGAAGAAGCGAAGCAAGTTGTACTAGAAGAGCTGACTCAGCCCGATTCACTCGGCGCGGAGCTCAAACGCGCGAAAATGCTTTCGCGCCCGCCGTCGCTGGCGATCGGAGCGAACAAAACGCGTCAGCGGTTGGCCGGGTTTTGGGACGATATTCGATTTGGTCTGCGAATGTTGCGGAAGCAACCGGGGTTCGCGGTTGTCGCGATCCTGACTATCGGCATCGGGATTGGGGCAAGCACAGCAATGTTGAGCCTGGTGCGGGATGTATTGTTGCGCCCTCTGCCGTATGCCCATTCCGATCGGCTCTACGCGATTTGGGCCGGCTCCGAATCGAGTGGGCAAACGAAGGCTTCAGCGTCTGGTCCGGATTTCCTGGATTATCTCGATCAGAACCGGTCTTTCGCTCATCTGGCTGCATACATCCCGCGTTTTACGTTCACCTGGACTGGTGATGGCGAACCGAGACTCGTCACCTGCACTGCAGTTTCGCAGGACTTCTTTCCAATGTTAGGCGTTCGCCCGTTTCTCGGAAGGCTGTATGAACCGCGCGAGTACACTTATTTAGAAAACGATACGCTGATCGTCTCCTACAATTTCTGGAAGAACCAGCTCGGCGGCGATCCGCACGTGATCGGACGGGTAATTCACTTTGAAGGTGTCAGTGAGACAATTGTCGGTGTGCTACCGCCGCTGTCGGATCTTTTTCCAGACACGGATGTCTGGCCCAAGCACACTGTCCGTCCCAGCTGGCCATACATGCAATGGCGTGGGAATAAATTCTTGCGGGTGATGGGTGAGTTGCGTCCCGGCGTCACTCCAGCGATGGCGGAAGAGGACCTCACCGCCATCCTGCGGCGCGTTCCCGAAGAACCGCGAGATGTGCAGGTGCATTTGGTTCCGTTGAAAGAGGACTTGGTCGGAAACGTGCGGATGCCGTTGTACGCGACACTGGGCGCAGCTGCGCTCATCCTTATGGTTGCTTGTATTAATGTGGCTGCGCTTTTGCTTGCGCGAATGGTGAAACGTGAAGCCGAAATCGCCGTCCGGCTGAGCCTGGGCGCAGGTCTGCCGCGGATCGCGCAACAACTCGTGACAGAATCGATGTTGTTAAGTGCCATTGGTTGCACGGTCGGCTTATTGACTGCCTGGGGCGTGCTCCGATTGCTGGTGCGAGTTCCGAACCTGCCGTTACCGCGCATGGACAGCGTTCATTTAAATGGCCCGGCTTTGCTGGCGACGATTGTAATCGCGACTGCGATGACAGTTGTTTTTGGGTGGATTTCGTCGGTCGGCTTTTCCCGTTTGAACCTGTTTTCGGCATTGCGTCCGTATGGTCTTGAAATAACCGGGCGCCGCGGTTTATCGCTCGCGCTCCTGGTTATGGGTGAGATTGCGTGCTCCGTCGTGCTCACGGTGAGTGTGTGCTTACTGGTGCATAGTTTCTGGCGCGTCATCCATCTGGATCCCGGTTTTCAACCGCAGTCGCTGTTGCGAGTTTATTTGCGAACGAATTATTACACGGAGAAAGGTCGCCCGTTTTGGAGAGGCGTCCTTACAGAAACGGCGTCATTGCCCGGCGTACGGCATGTTGCTCTGTCCGATTGGCGACCGGGACGTGACGCCGCGACGGCTACCTTCGTTCTCGAGGATCGCCCGAACGATCCAACTCGCCTTCCTTCCGGTGAAAGTTCGTGGGTGAGCGACGATTTCTTTCGAACTGTCGGCACTCCATTAATGGCGGGTAGAATCTTTACCGAGCACGACGACGAAAACGCGCCCGCAGTCGCGATCATTAATGACGAAGCAGCGCGCCGATTTTGGCCCGGGGAGAGTCCGATCGGCAAACGTGTAGGAGTCAATTACACCGGACCGGGAAGAAGAAGCGACGCCGCTCCACGGCTGCGCGAGGTCGTTGGGGTGGTTGGCAATATTCGGCACGATTCGCTCGACGCGCCGCCGGCGCCGGCGATTTATTTACCGTATTTGCAGGATGAGACGAACCATGACATGGCGACGATGAGCCTTTTCCTGCGAGGGGAGGGGAACGCGATGGCGCTGGCTGACAGCGTGCGCGACCGAATTCATAGCGT
>DATBEX010000029.1:0-12641 GCA_036558805.1 Candidatus Udaeobacter sp. | reverse complement strand
CACTCCGCCAGCGCGATCATATATTCGATGCCGGAGCGAACGGTATGCACATCGGCGATCGCACCTGTGATGCAGCGGGCGGCGTAAATGTTACCAAGTGTCGAATCTTCCCAGCCAGGTACAAAAATTGGGAGATCCTTGCGCGCAGCGGCAATCATCCAACTGTCAGCCGAGTCGATCTCGTAGAACTTCTTAAGGCGGCATTCCCGCAAGATCTTATAGAAGAATTCGTGAGGAAATCTTCGCTCCCTGTTCTTCGAGGCGCTGCTCCATTCCTCTAGCACGATGTGCTCGATTCGTCGCATCGCCTCCTCCTCCGGGATGCATGTGTCGGTGACTCGATTCAGATGACGCTGTAAAAGTTCTTCCTCCTGCTTCCCTGTTAATTCGCGGTAATGGGGAATCCGTTCGTACTGGCTACGTGCGACAAGATTAAAGAGGTCTTCTTCGAGGTTCGCACCCGTACACGTGATGGCATGCACTTTGTTCTGCCGAATCATTTCCGCCAGAGAAACGCCTAGTTCAGCAGTGCTCATGGCTCCAGCGAGCGTGATCATCATTTTACCGCCGTGATCCAGATGCGCGATGTATGCGTCTGCCGCATCCTTCAAGACTGCCGCGTTGAAGTGACGGAAATGCCGATCAATGAACTGGCTGATGCTGCCCATTTTCACTTCATCAACTCTTCCAGTCTGTGCTTCCCGATTTGATGCAAAACTTATACGGCGATAGTCAAGCGTTAATCACACTTTTTTCGAAATCTCTCGCGGCATGGCAGCAAGAATTCGTGTCGCGAGCGTGTCTGGCATTAGGCCGAGAAAAAGAATTGCTCCAGCGAGCACAGCCACCGTCATTCGTTGCAGCAAATCGGAGGGCGGAAAATCGGGCAATGAAGATACCGTTGGATAAGGCGCATCAACGAAAATCGCTTTGAGCACAATCAGGTAGTAATACAGCGAGACAAAGCTTCCAAAGAGCGCCAGCCCAACCAACCAAAGCAGGCCATAATCTCCGCCGGCGCGCAGCGCGGCACTGAACAGATAAAACTTTCCGAAAAATCCGGCTAACGGAGGTATGCCCGCCAGGGAGAGCATGAAAACAGCCATGCAACCGGCGAGTAGCGGCGCGCGCCCGGCCAGTCCAGAGAAATTTTTTAGATCGTCCCCCCCAGTCTCGCTACGGACGACTGCGACAACACCGAATGCACCGACCAGGGTGATCGCGTAGACAGTCACGTAAAAAAGCGTCGCCGAAAATCCGTCCCGACTTCCGGCAATCAGACCAAGGAGCGTGTAGCCAGCATGGGCGACAGCCGAGTAAGCAAGCAGCCGACGAACATTGGTCTGCGCCAGCGCGACGAGATTGCCGATTAAAATGGACAAAGAAGCGAGCACAGCGAGAACCGGCGACCAGCCAGCAGTCATCCCGTGCCATCCCGAACTTCCATGCACTGGGCCAAAGCCGATCAGTACGATTTTCCCAAGCACGACGAAGGAGGCAACCTTTGACCCGGAGGCGATGAAAGCTGCACCCGGCACGGGGGCTCCCTGATAGGCGTCGGGCGCCCACAAGTGGAATGGCGCAGCAGCAATCTTGAACGCGAAACCGATAAGCGTCATGATGATGCCTGTCGCAAGCAACGGTTGCACCGGCACGGTCGCTAGTTTGTCCGAGATCGCAGCAAGACCGGTGGTCCCCGACATGCCATAGATCAGACTGATTCCAAAGAGCGTGAACGCGCTAGCCGTGCTGCCGAACAGAAAATATTTCAAACCTGCTTCTGCAGATCGCACGTCCGCCTTGTCGAACGCAGCCATCACGTAAAGAGAGAGGCCCAACAATTCGAGCCCGATGAAAATCAAAAGCAACTCTTCACTGCCAACAAGCAGCATCAGACCGACCGTCGCCAAAAGAACAATCGCCAGATATTCGCCGGGGTGACGCAGCGATTTTTCTGACCGCACCAGACACACCGTGAAAAAGGCGAGCGCAAGGCAAATGATTTTGAAGAGCGACGTTAGCGGCGTAATCACAAGCATTCCACCAAAAAGACTCGCATCGCGCGGCAGCATCAGCACCGCGCCTATTCCGATAATAATTCCAAATGCGGCAACCAAGGAGCACCAGCCTGCGGCAGTCCGTGCGGCGGCTGTTCTCGTGGGCCGTTCGCCAGGCAACACGACTCCCGCTACGGTGGTTCGCCTGCTCGCTAACCCAATGGCGAGCACGACAAGAGCGCTAATTACGACAATGGCTTCGGGCGACGCAAGCTTGAGGAACTCGAGATACGACACCTTGGGGGCCAGAGATCTCATTTTAGAAACCTCATCGCTTCCACTGCCGGCATGATGCGATCGAGAAGTACTTTGGGATAAAGCCCGACCGCGAGCGTGGCAAACATAAGCAGACAAGCGCCACACTTCTCAGCGGCCGTGATCGATTGCTCATTCCAGTCGGCGTCGGTCGGAACGCGACCTGTCTGCACGCGCACCTCACCAAAAAAGGATTTTATTAGAGCGCGCAAGGTGAAAGCCGCTACAAGGACCATGCCAACGCCGGTGATCCAAACCGCCATCGGATACGTTTTCCAGGCGCCAATCAGAATCGTGATTTCCGCTGCAAACCCGCTGAAACCGGGGATTCCCATCGAAGCGGCGCACGCGATCACGAACGTAAACGCAGCGAAAGGCAGCGCACGGCTTAGATTCATTTCAGAGAGAGCATCGAGTTCGCGGGTGTGAGTGCGTCGATAAAGCATCCGTCCGGCAACAGCGAAAAGCAGCGCCGCAATGACTCCGTGAGAAAACATTTGCAGAACCGCTCCCGAAACACCGAGTGAGTTTGCCGTAGCCAGACCCAGCAGGACGAAACCCATGTGGCTCACACTTGAATAACCAATGACGAACTTCAGATCATGCTGACGCAATGCTACTGCCGCCGCGTAAACAATTCCGATCACGGCGAGGACGGCGATCCATTTGCTCCATGCATGGAAACCCTCTGGAAAAAGATTCATCGCTACGCGCAGACCCGCGTAAGCGCCAAGTTTCATCACAATACCGGCGAGCAGCATCGACCCGGCGGTCGGCGCGGCCACGTGGCCGGTCGGCGCCCAGGTATGCAATGGCCAGACGCCGGCAAGCACAGCGAACCCGAGAAACAACACGGGAAATGCCCATGACTGCAACTGGGGACTAAAGTGAAATTGCGCCAGTTGATTCAGGTCCAGCGAACCAGCAGTCGCATAAGCGACAAGGATTCCAGCAAAAACGAACATCCCGCCAAAAAACGAATAGAGCGTCAGCTTCATTGCGCCGTACTCCTTGTTGGTCGAACCAAAGATGGCGATCAGAAAATATTTCGGTACGATCACCAGTTCGTAGAATGCGAAGAGCAAAAACAAATCGGCACTAAGGAAAACGCCGTAGCAACCTCCGACAACGAGCAGTAACCAGAAGAAAAACTCGCGCTGGCGATGATCGACGTCCCAGGAAAACAACACCGTGCTCACGGCGGAAATGCCAGTGACCAGAACCATTGTGAGACTGACACCGTCTACAGCGAGATGGTAATTTATCCCCAACGGTGGCACCCACGGCATGCTGACGATCGTCCTGAAGTGAGCGAGGTCCGCTACGGGCGTGCGAATAAATGCAACGATGCCCAAAACCAAACCGGCGATGGTTGTAAGTAGCGCCAGCCAGCGTGCCGCAACGCCAGGAAAAAGGAGCAGCATCACCGCGCCCGCGAACGTGAGGTAAATCGTCCAGGCGATCATGCGGGTTTGGTCACCCGATAGCGCGACGGTTTCTCTTGCACATGAAATCCGATTTCCCGCCGCGGTTTTTCCGACGGCGCCATCAATTGCCGGATGGCTTCAAGAATTCCCACGATTTCCTCATCGTGTTTTCCAACCCGCCTTTCGAGCTCTGAAAATCTTTGAGCCAGTTCGCGATTTGTGTCGAGCGTCTGACGAAGCGTCACAAACGCGCGCATGATCGCGATATTGACCTTCACAGCGCGCTGGCTGCTCAATACGCTGGAGAGCATCGCAACGCCTTGTTCTGTGAAAGCATAAGGGCGTGAGCGCCGCCGCCCGCCCCAGCTTGATATTCCGGGTTGGAATTTCAACTTTGCAAGTTCTTCAGGCTTAATCTGAAACATGAAATCGGATGGAAATCGATCCGAGTTGCGCTTTACAGCCTTATTCAGGTTCCCGGTCGTCACGGCATATAAGATCGCGAGATCAGAATCGAGCAGCACTTTCTGGCCACGAATCCAGCGAATTGATTGCACTACACGTTCAATGGGAATGATCTCTTTGCTCATTGCGATGAACGTCAACCAAACAGCCGCGCCATATGAACGACGGTCGCGTTGAAAATGTTGAACATGAATTGCGGTGCGAGACCGATGGCGAGCATGAGCAGTGTGACGGGAATGATCGTAATCCTTTCCCTCGGCAAAAGATCGGCGAAGCCACTGCAATCCTCCACCAGTGGCCCGCTAAAGAGCGCTTGCATCGCGCGCACAAACACGATCGCTGTCACAAGCAGCCCAATCACTGCAACGGCTGTGAATGATGCCGCGATGGCAAACGAACCTTTGAAGATTAGGAACTCGCCAATGAAACCGTTTAGCCCCGGCAATCCAAGTGACGAAAACATGGCGACACTCATCCAGCCGCATAAAAGCGGTGTCCGCTGCATCAATCCGCCAAAGTCATGAATCCCGCGGAGTCCGCGACGTTGTTCAAGAAGGCCAACCAGATAAAATAGCGCAGCTGCAGTAATCCCGTGATTGAAGATCTGCATGAACACTCCGCTTAACGCGGCTTGTGTGTCGATCGCAGCGCCAACGGACGAGGCAGCGACAGCGAACAAACCAAGCATGCAGTAGCCAAGATGGTTCACTGACAGGTAGGCGACCATTCGTTTCAAATCGGACTGGGCCCACGCTGCCAGCGGGGCAAAAACGATCGAGCAAAGCGCAAGCGCCAGGAGCCAGGGTCCGACAATTCGGATTTCAGTTGGAAAAAGCGGAAGCAACAGACGGACGAAACCGTAAACCCCCATTTTCGAAAGGACGCCGGTCAACACCATCGAGACACTAGTAGGCGCACTTTCATATGCATCGGGCAACCACGTGTGAAACGGGAACAGCGGCACTTTGACAGCCAGTCCAAGGAAGATTCCGGCGAAAGAGAGCCAGGCAACTTTACCTGTGAGCAATCCGTTTTTGCCAAGACCAGCGAGCGTGGCAAAGTCGAACGAACCCGTGGCAAGATAAATCGCCAGGAATCCCAGCAGCATTGCTACACTTCCGAGAAACGTGTACAGGAAAAACTTCGTGGCGGCGCGATCGCGATTCCCGGTGCCCCAGATTTTGATGAGCAAGAACGCCGGGATCAGGCTCATCTCGTAAAACAAAAACCAGAGAACAAAATTTTGCGCTGTAAATGTGCCGTAGAGCGCGGATTGCATGATCAACATGAGCGCGTAAAAACCGCGATCCATCTTCTGCGCCAGAAATGCGAAGGGAATAATGAGCGATGTCAGCAGCACGAGGAGCAGACTCAAACCGTCGATGCCGACCAGGTATTCCGCGCCGATAGCGGGGATCCATGCGTGCCGCTCGACCAACTGAAGGCCAGCGGCCTCAATATTGAAATGACGCCACGACACCACCGCATCAAGCGCAGTCAGTGCATTAAACAAAAGAGCGGTCGGACGCGCGTTTCTTTCGGGCGCGCTAAACAGGGCGAACGCGCCGATCAGCGGAATTAAGATAAGCGCGCTGATCAAGCCAACCATGCGTAGAAAAGCAATAGCGCCAGCACACCGATCGCGATGACGCCGAGGTATGTTTGGATTTGTCCAGAGTGCGCTGCAGACACAAGGCGTCCCAGCCCCCGAGTGCCAGCGGTCGTTTCATCGATTCCAGCATTGATGCCGTGCTCGTCGACACTTGCCGTAAAAGTCCCGAAGAGTTGACCTATCCTCCCGAATCCGCGCACGAGGCGATCCCAGAGATGACGGTCCATCCAGTCGGACAGGCGCGCGCTCATCCAGCCAAACGCGATAACCGTACGAGCATACAGTTCGTCGATCCACATCTTGTTTTCAAGGAATCGAAACAATTGGGGTTGCGCGAATTCGAGCGGATCAATGTCTGCGGGACGCTGTCGATCTCGCACGCCGGCTTTGCGATACAACCAAATACCGAGGGCGACGCCTGCCCCGACGAGAATCAGCGATAGAAAGAGACTCGGTTGAATCAGCCGTACGATCTCAAAGCGTGCAGGTTCGTCTGTTAGGTAACCGTGCAGCCAGGGCCATGCCGGCGTCAGGACAACGCTGAACAAGATCGCGCAACTCGCGAGGACGATTAGCGGCATCGTCATGACTCGCCGGCTTTCATGGGCGCGCTGAGAGGCTGCACGCCGATCACCAAAGAAGACGTAGATAACTTGCCGGGTCATGTAGAGTGCGGTCAGGACCACACCGGCCAGCAGAAAATAATAAGGCAAGCGTGAAGCCGGCCAATGCGCGGTCACATGTAGAACTTCCTCCTTCGTCCAACCGCCGGAAAAGAACAGTGGCACGCCGCTGAGAGCCATCGTGCCGATTGCATAAGTTGAAAACGTCACCGGCATGAGCCGGCGCAAGCCGCCCATTTTCCGAATGTCCTGTTCGCCATGGCAGCCGTGAATGACTGAACCCGCGCCGAGAAACAGCAGCGCCTTGAAGAAACCGTGAGCCAGCAGGTGCATCATGCCCGCCGCGACGCCGCCCACTCCGAGAGAAACCATCATTAAACCGAGTTGGGAAACAGTCGAATACGCGAGAACGCGTTTGATGTCAGCTTGTGCTATCGCGATGAGCGCGGCCATTAATGCCGTAGCGACTCCAATCCACACAACTACCGTAAGCGAGGACGTCACGCCGTTGATCGCGCCTGATGAGAAGATTGGATACACGCGTGCGACGAGAAAAACGCCGGCTGCAACCATTGTTGCGGCATGGATCAGCGCACTGACCGGGGTAGGGCCTTCCATCGCATCCGGCAACCAGACGTGTAACGGGAATTGCCCCGATTTGCCCACGGCACCACAGAAAATCAGCAGGGCGATAAAAGTGGCACTCGCGCCCAGCAGGGCCAGACCGGCGCTTTCGAGACAACCGTTGCCGCCGTCGTAAAAAAGTAGCGTGCCGCTCCGGCTGTAGAGCCAGAGCAAGCCGAGGAAGAATCCCATGTCGCCGATGCGGGTCGTGATGAAAGCCTTTTTTGCGGCTGCGGCAGCGCTCGGTCGATCAATCCAGAATCCAATGAGCAAATAGGACGCCAGACCAACCAGCTCCCAGCAGATAAACAACAGAAGCAAGCTGTTCGAAATAACGAGCCCGAGCATCGCGCCGGAGAAGAATGAGAGATAAGCGAAAAAGCGGACGAAATTTCTGTCCTCAGCCATGTAACCGATGCTGAAAACGAAGATGCATAGGCTGACTAGCGTGATCATGATCAGCATGACGGCCGCGAGCGGATCGAGAAGCCATCCCAGACGCAGCGCATAACTGCCGAAGGTGAACCAGGTAAAATTCTGAACGGCACGTAGCCCCTGCATTTGCAAAGTCGGGAGGAACGCGAAGAATGACATTACGAGCGCGGCGATTTGTCCAATAATCGCCAGCGCGGCTGCGCTTTTGTGCCGTCCGTTTGGCAAGCTCAAGATTGCCAAGGAAGCCGCGAATGGCACGGCGCAGATCAACCAGAGATGATCGATGATCCAGTGGCTCATCCTTTGAGCTGGTCGAGGCGGTCGACGTTTGTTGTGCGGTAGTGCCGATAGACAGCGATCACCAGCGCGAGGCCAACTGCGGCTTCAGCGGCGGCTATGGCGATTGAAAAAATCGCGATCAGTACTCCAGTCACTGCCTGTGATTGCGGGCTAAAGCGCCAGAAAGCAATGAAGTTGAGGTTTGCTGCGGCAAGCATCATCTCAATCCCAATCAGAATAAAGATGGCGTGACGACGGCTCAGGGCCGCAAGCAAGCCTGCCGAAAACAGGGCGACAGAAACGAACAAAAAAAGTTGGAGCGTCGGCGTCATCGCTTCTCCTCCATCACAAGAACCAGTGCTCCGATTAAGGCAGCGGTGAGAAGAAGCCCCACGCATTGTAATGGCCAGACATAACTGGTCATCAGCGCTTCACCAATTCGCTTAACTGTGATTGCTCGAACGTACGGGGCGACAACGGCAACTGATTGCGTCTTAAAAATTGCCCAGGTCAAACCGCCGAATACGGCAACAGCCAGGAACGCGCCACCCCAGTTAGCACCGCGATTCTTTCCAACATCACGCCGGGTTAGAAGAATCGTAAAAACAATTAGGACCGCGACCGCACCGATGTAGACGAATACCAGCACCAAGCCGACAAATTCCGCGCCCAGCAGAAAGAAAAGCGCCGCGACGCCGACAAGCGCCACGGCAAAACTCAGCGTGGCGTGCATAAGGTTTCGCAGCGTGGCGGCCGCCAGCGCAGCGGCCAGTGTCGGAATAGCGATAATGACGACCGCGGCGCTGCTCATTCGGCGAAACGGTAAACGCGCGGAGCGAATTTTCTTCGCGTGTCGAGCAGGATCGATAGCGCGGCGTAGACAAAAACGATCACGAACAGCGACCAAAGCCACCCACGCAAACCGCGACCTGCATAATGCCAGACCGCTGCCGCGATGACACAGCTAAAGGACATAGGCAATATGAATTTCCAGGCAAAATTCATGATCTGATCAACGCGCGTTCGCGGCAACGTTCCGCGAAGCCAGATGTAAACAAAGAGCAGCGTGCTCAGCTTTGCGAAAAACCAGACGTAGGAGGGAACAAATTGCAGAGCCTGCATAGGCGAATGCCAGCCACCGAGAAACAGGGTCGCCGCCAGCCCAGTGATGGCGAACATTCCGAGGTATTCCGCCATGAAGAAGGTTGCGTATTTGAACCCTGAATATTCAGTCATATGCCCGGCGACAATTTCGGATTCGCCTTCCGGCACATCGAATGGGGTGCGATTCGATTCAACGAGACCCGATACAAAGAACAAAAGAAACGCAGTTGCGCCCCACGGGGTGAAAGCAAACCAACGGGGCACCAAGCCAAATGTGTATCCAGCCTGCGCAGCAACAATCCTGTCAGGTTTCAGCGAACCGACCACCATCACCACCGGAAGCACTGTAATGATGAGCGGCAATTCGTAGCTGATCATTTGCGCGATGGCACGCATCGCTCCGAGCATCGAAAACTTGTTGTTACTTCCCCAACCAGCCATGAAGACCGCCAGCTCCGTTGTCGATCCGACAGCAAAGAAAAAAAGGATGCCGCCGTCGATTGTAAATGCTGTCATGTTCCGGCCATAAGGAATGATACCAAGGGCAAGAATCGCTGCGGCAGCAATGAGAATTGGCGCCAGGAAATGAACGAGCTTGTCTGCGCGCGCCGGGACGACGTCTTCCTTTATCAACATCTTGATACCGTCGGCCACTGGCTGCAAAAGCCCGAACGGCCCAACCCGATTCGGTCCATAACGATTTTGAATTCGACCAAGGATCTTCCGCTCGAGCACTGACATCAGCGCGAACAGGGTCAGGAATACCGCCAGCAGCGCGAAAATATTGAGCAAACTCGAGGCGATCTGAACAGCCCAGACGGGCGCACCTGTCAGCCACGACAGCAGCCATTGCTTTGCGGTAACGAAGACTTGGTCGGCTGACTTGCTCATGTCGGATGAAGAAAACCGTTAATTAGCAGGTTAATCAAGGCAGAACGGGCGGATGATTTGGCTTCAACCTGGCTCATGCCCGGTATGTGCCTGAGCATGCATAGTGCTTTTGGCTTTGCAGGGAGCCTCCGCCGCGGTACGTTCGGCGTGCGCCATGCGAACGCTGGTTTTGTTGATCGCCACCCTTTTGGCGAGTGCCGGTTTGATCAAGGGAGAGATCAAGACCCCGGAGAATGCCCCGATTGAAATCACCTCTTCGGGGGAAACGACGTACGAGAACGGCCTGGCAACGGCGCGCGATAACGTCGTAATTCACATAGGCACTACAGATATTTACGCCGATTATGCACAATACAACCCGACAACACACGACGTGGACTTGAGAGGCCACGTGCGAATCTATCGGGACACGAGCCTCTACCTCTGCGAAAGCGCCATTTATAATACCGAGACAAAGAAAATCCGCGCGACAAAAGGGCGGACAGAGGACGAACCGTATTTTTTGACCGGCAAAAATGTAAGCTCAATTTCTGACGAAGGCTATTTGATAGAGGACGGTACCTTTACAACACACGATTCACCAAAGACAGACTTCCATCTCCACGCCCGGAAGATCCGTGTCTACGAAGGCGATCGTGTGATTTTTCTGAATGTGACCGCATACGTCGGAAAAGTGCCGATTTTTTGGTGGCCTTACCTTTACCAGTCGCTCGACCAAACTTTTAGTTTCTCGATTTCACCAGCGTACTACAGTACCTGGGGACCATCGCTTCTTACCGAAGTAACGTTCCCAATCAGGGACAACATCGAGGCGCGCCTCCGGCTCAATTACTATGGTCGCCGTGGCCCCGCCATCGGCTTTGAGCCGATTATCGATTATGGGAAAGACGAAAGCAGTAGAGCGAAGATAAAGAGCTTTTACATTCAGGATCAAAACCCGAACCTGAATCAAACGGCTATCCCGCGACAAGACGTTCCCACCGGGCGATACCGGCTCAGCCTGGAGAATGTGACTAATTTTACCGATGACATTTACGGCATCGCCAACCTGACCAAGCTTAGCGACCAATATGTGATGCAGGACTTCTTCCAGGGTGAGTTCCGCATCGATCCTGTTCCGGATAATGTCCTCGCCGTGGCAAAGACAGATTCATTTTATACGCTGACCGCCATTGAGCGTTTTCAGGCAAATCAATTTTTTACGACAACAGAGCGTTCGCCTGAAGTTGTGTTGGACATCAAACGCCACGGCCTGTTTGGCGGACCTATCTTTTATGAGGGCGAAACTGGCTTTGCTAATTTGAGACTACAGTTTCCCGAGGGTTCGGGTTTCGAGAATTATGGCACTTATCGTTTCGACACATTCCATCAACTAAGTTATCCAAACACATACTTTGGATGGCTCTCGATTGTGCCGCGGGTTGGGTATCGCGGCACTTACTACGGCAAGACATGGGACCTGGGGTCGACAACCTTTGTACCACCTTCAAACCCGCTCGAGCCTAATTTCATTCTCCCTCCCCCAACGCTTGCCAATCCAGTCAAGTTTGATGGGGACACATTTCGCTCGGTCTTTGACACAGGTGCCGAGGCTTCATTCAAGATCTCGCGTACATGGGAGGGCGTGCAGAGCCGGGCATTTGGACTGGACGGACTGATGCACGTTATTCAACCGTTCACGGACTTTTCTTACGTGAAAGAGGATGGGCCTAATCCGACGGCAGTCTTGGGGTTCGACCGATTTTTGCCTTCGACCCAACCGCGTGCGCTCGACTTTCCACAGTTCACCACAATTGACTCGATCGACGATTGGACGGTGTGGCGCGTTGGCGTTCGTAACAAGTTAGAAACGCGACGCGACGACAGGACAATGACCTGGCTGGAGGTCGATAGCTTCGTTGATGTGCAATTCGATAATCCCTATCAGCCCACAGACTACTCAAATCTCGTCAATAATATCCGATTCAGCCCGCTGCCATGGATGTCTCTTCAAGTTAACTCCCAGGTGCCGGCTTTTGCCAAAGGATTTACGGAAGTCGATACGATCGCGATCCTGCAACCGTTCGCCAACTTGCAATTGAATGTTGCGCATCGCTATCTAAACGGTAATCCCTTTTTCCAGGACAGTAGTTTGTTCGTTGTTGGTGGGTATTATCGCCTCAATGATAATTGGGGACTTGGAGTTCAGGAACAATATGAAGCTACAACCGGTCTCCTCGAGGAACAGCGCTATTCTGTTTACCGCGATCTCACTTCCTGGGTGGCCTCGTTCGGAGGAGTGATACGGGATAACTCTGGCGTAAAGGAATACGGCCTTCTTTTCACCATAACGCTCAAGGCGTTCCCGAAATTTGGATTCGATTTGAACTTCGATCCTTACTCCCAGGGAGATTGAGCAAAAGGGCACGAATAACGCAAGACAGTCTAGATATGTTTGGCGACTTGTGCTGCGGCTAATTCGCGCGATTCCTTCAATCATGGACCTTGCAATCATTGGTTCCGGCTACGTTGGCCTTGTGACTGGCGCGTGCTTCGCCGATGTCGGGCATAACGTCATGTGTGTTGACAACGACGCGCAGAAAATCAAGCAGCTTCGAGCCGGCGAGGTACCAATCTACGAGCCGGGCCTCGACGAAATAATTCATCGCAATGTGTCGGCGCACCGGCTTCATTTCACCGGCAGCATACAGGAGGGCGTAGAGAATTCGCAGGTCGTCTTTATCGCTGTTCCCACGCCACAGCAGCCGGATGGCGACGTCGATATGAGCTTTCTGGAGAAAGTTGCTCGTGAGATCGCCGGGGTCTTAACCGAATACCGCGTGATCGTTGACAAGAGCACAGTGCCGGTGAAAACCGGCGAAAAAGTGGC